>NZ_JAVREO010000004.1:0-507680 GCF_031845445.1 Streptomyces chisholmiae
TTGATGGGGTAAGGCTCCCTGTAGACCACAGGGTTGATAGGCCGGAGATGGAAGCCTAGTAATGGGTGGAGTTGACCGGTACTAATAGGCCGAGGGCTTGTCCATAGATGCTCGCGTCCACTGTGAAGTTCGTTGAGACCCTTTTTGGGCCCGTTTTAGGGTTCCGGTGGTCATGGCGGAGAGGAAACGCCCGGTTACATTCCGAACCCGGAAGCTAAGCTCTTCAGCGCCGATGGTACTGCATGGGGGACCGTGTGGGAGAGTAGGACGCCGCCGGACATTACCGCCCCAATAGCTCAGTCGGCAGAGCGTCTCCATGGTAAGGAGAAGGTCAACGGTTCGATTCCGTTTTGGGGCTCAGAAGCACCCCCGCCCATATGGGCGGGGGTTTTCTTGTTTCCAGGCCGGACCCTTTCCCAGGCCGGACCCTTTCCAGGGCCCGGCCTTTCGTCGTTCCGAACGACCGGCGATGGGGATTCCCGTCAGGCGGGGATGCGCAGCGTCAGGATCGCCATGTCGTCGGACGGGGCGTCCGAGGCGAAGCGCTCCACCGCGCGCAGGACCCGGGCCGCGACCGCGCCGGCCGTCAGCCCCGTGCAGTTGCTGAGCACGTCGGCCAGGCCGTCGTCGCCCAACATCCGTGTCCCCTCCCGGCGTTCGGTGACGCCGTCGGTGACACAGAGCAGCACGTCGCCCGGGTCGAGGGTGGCGGTCTGCTCGAACAGCTCCAGGTCGTCCATGACCCCCAGCAGCGGCTGCGGGCTGGCCGCCGACTCCACGGTGCCGTCGGGCGCCAGCCGCATCGGCAGCGGATGGCCGGCGCAGACCATCTTCAGCAGCGCCCCACCGGAGGGCTGCGGCCACAACTCCCCATAGAGCAGCGTGAGGAAGCGTGCCCGCGGGCCCTCCTCCAGGATCGCCGCGTTCAACCGCTGGAGCACCGCCGGGCCGCCCAGGCCCTCCCGGGCGAGCAGCCGCAGCGCGTGCCGGGCCAGCCCGGTGACCGCCGCGGCCTCCGGGCCGGTGCCGCAGACGTCGCCGATGGCGAAGCCGTAGACCCCCTCCCGGATCGGGAAGACGTCGTAGAAGTCTCCGCCGACCTCGTTTCCCTCGCCGGCGGCGCGGTAGATGACCTCGACGTCGACGCCGTCGATCGCGGGCAACTCCGGTGGCAGCAGGCTGCGTTGCAGGGACTGGCTGATGGCGGTCCGCTCGCTGTAGAGCCGGGCGTTGTCGAGGGCGAGGGCCGCCCGGCGGGACAGGTCCTCGGCCAGCTCCAGGATGTCCTGGCGGAAGCGTTCGTCCGTGGGCTTGCCCAGGGCGAGCAGGCCGATCACCCGGTTCCTGGCGACCAGGGGCAGCACCACCGTCTCGCCGCCGACCGCCGACGCGGTGGCCAGGCTGGTGCCCGCCGTCTCGGCCGGGGAGCGCCCGCCAAGCGCCAGGCTCCGGAGCGAGGTGCGCAGCGCGGTGTTGCGCGCCGCGTCGGACGGCGCGTTCCAGGGGCGCACGCCCAGCGTGAGATCCGGCGCGGGCGGCTCGACGCGGTCCAGCAGGGCCTTGACCCCGTCGATGCGCTCCTCGTCCTCGTGCAGCACATAGGAGAGCACCGGCTCCGAACCGGGCTCCGGGATGGTGTAGACGGCGCACCAGGTCGCCAGCGTGGGCACCGTCATCTGGGCCATCAGGGCCAGGGTCTGGTTCCGGTCGAGGGTCCCGGCGAGCAACTCGCTGGCCTCGACCAGGAAGGCGAGCGAGCCGCGGCGCAGCCGTTCCAGCTCGGTGAGCCGGGCCGACTCGACCGCGAGGGCGATCCGGTCGGCGGCGAACTGGAGACGCAGCGCCTCCTCGTTGCTGTACCGGCCGGCGGTCTCGGAGGCGACGCCGAGCGAGCCGGTGAGCCGGCCCTCGACCTTCAGCGGCACCGTGACCACCGCGTGCATCCCGGTGCCGGAGAGCAGCGGCACGGCGCCGGGGGTGGTGGCCAGGTCCTCGTGGACGGAGGGCATCCGGGCCGAGCCGTAGCGCCCGCTGCCGGTCTCCACCGGGACCCGGGCGAAGCGCTGGCGGGCTGAGGGCAGCCCGGTCGTGGCGCGCACCTCCAGCTCGGTCTCGTCGTCGGTGGCCAGCAGCAGGAAGGCGGCGTCGCCGTCCAGCATGTCCCTGGCGCGCTCGACGGTGCGCTGGAGCAGGCCGTCGAGGTCGTCGGGCGGCGGTGAGCCGATCAGCGCGTCCAGCGAGTCGAGGCCCGAACGGTCCCTGGGCTCCTGGGCGTTGCCGCCGGCCAGCCGGACCGGGCTCTGCAGGATGGCGCGTTCGTGGTCGCGGACGATGAGACAGACGGTGGAGGGCTCGCCGTGCGCGTCCCTGACCCGGAGGTGGCAGGCGTAGACCGGCACGGTGCGGCCCTGGGAGTCACGGACGCCGTAGCTGCCCTCCCAGCGGGAGAGGAGCAGGGCCTCGGCGATGCCGGTGCCCGTCCCCGGGGTCTGGGGCCAGGCGGCGAGATCGGCCAGCGGCTTGCCCTCGACCTGCTCGGCCCGGTAGCCGAAGAGCTGCCTGGCGTCGTCGTTCCAGCGGGTGATCGCGTCGTTCCGGTCCACCTCGACGACGGCGACGCGGACCCGGCTGTCGGTGACCGGCAGGGACTCGGCGGGGAGCACGGGCCCGGCGGTCCTGGTGCCGACCGGGACGGTCTGCTGGTCGAGGCGGAACCAGACGCACTTGTCGGTGGCCGTGTAGTCGACGCCCCAGCGGCTGGCCAGCGCGGCGCAGAGCATCAGGCCGCGTCCGCCCTCGCTGTTGACGTCCACCCGGCCGCGGGAGATCTCGGCGAGCGGCAGCTCGCGCTCCGGGTGGCGGTCCACCACCTCGATGCGGACGCCGCGGTCGTCGCGGAGGCAGCGCACCTCGGCCGAGGTGCCGGCGTGCACCACGGCGTTGGTGACCAGCTCACTGGTGAGGACGACGGCGTCCTCGATCAGCTCGGCGAGGCCCCAGCCCTGGAGGGTGTCGCGGACGAACCCCCGCGCGGTCGCGACCGAGCGTCCAACCGGCTCGAAGGTGGCCGCTGCGCGCGCGGTGATCACGTCACTCCCCCAAAGGTCGTTCTCGGCACGGTCGGGTGCCGTCTGGCTGCTCGTTGCCCAAGGTTACTGACGTCCGGCCGCTCGGCGGACGGTGCATCCGCCGAATTCCCCCCGACCGGGAAATCGGTGGTATGCGATGCTGCCGAACTGTTATCGCCCGGTCCTTCCGGAGTGAAACACTGGGAGGGCTCGATGTGTGGTGCCGGGCGAAATGATCGACCCCCGTGGGAGGGACACAGTGGTGTCTGACGGAGCAGTGGCGCGAGGCCAGCGGCGAACCCGTGCGGTGAAGCCTCGGCGGGGCGCGACCGTCGAGGTGGACGCCGCGGCGCTCTACCGGCTGCTCTCGGCTCTGGAGTCCATGCGGGACGGTCATCTGCGGAAGCGGTTGCCGGTGACCGGCGAGGGGCCGATGGCCGAGATCGCCGTGGTGTACAACGAGGTCGCCGAGCGTGGCCTGCACCTGACCGGTCAGCTGGCGCGGGTGCGCCGGGTGGTGGGGCGGGAGGGGAAGCTCTCCGAGCGGATGGAGACCGGGCTCTGCGAGGGCGCCTGGGGCAAGGCGATCGACGACGCGAACGACCTGGTGGAGGATCTGGCCCGGCCGGTCTCCGAGGTGGGTCGGGTGCTGACGGCGGTGGCCGAGGGCGACCTGCGGCAGCGGATGGATCTGCGGGCGCAGTCGGACGCCGGGGTGGGTCGGCCGCTGCGGGGCGAGTTCCTGAAGGTGGGGCGGACGGTCAACGGGCTGGTGGACCAGCTGTCGGAGTTCACCGACGAGGTGACCCGGGTGGCCCGTGAGGTGGGCACCGAGGGCAAGCTGGGTGGCCAGGCCAGGGTGCCGGACGTCTCGGGCACCTGGAAGGACCTGACCGAGTCCGTCAACACCATGGCGATGCGGTTGACGGCGCAGGTGCGGGACATCTCGATGGTGACCAAGGCGGTGGCCGACGGCGATCTGGGCCGCAAGGTCACGGTGCATGTGGCCGGCGAGATGCTGGAGTTGAAGAACACCGTCAACACGATGGTGGACCAGCTGTCCTCGTTCGCGGAGCAGGTGACGCGGGTCGCGGTGGACGTGGGCACCGAGGGGCAGCTGGGTGGCCAGGCGCGGGTGGACGGGGTCTCCGGGGTCTGGAAGGACCTGACGGACTCGGTGAACCTGATGGCCGGCAACCTCACGGACCAGGTCCGGGAGATCGCGCGGGTCACCACGGCGGTGGCCAACGGCGATCTGTCGCAGCGGGTGATGGTGAACGCGCGGGGCGAGGTGGCGCGGCTGGCTGACACCATCAGCGCGATGACGGAGACGCTGCGCGGGTTCGCCGACGAGGTGACGACGGCGGCGGTGCAGATCGGCACCCAGGGGGTGCTGGGGAGCCAGGCGAAGGTGCCCGGGGTCTCGGGTCGGTGGAAGGAGCTGACCGACTCCGTCAACACGGCGTTCCGGAATCTCACCGATCAGGTGCGCGACATCGCGCAGGTGACGACGGCGGTGGCCAACGGTGACCTGTCGCAGAAGGTGACGGTGGACGTCTCCGGCGAGATGCTGGACCTGAAGAACACCGTGAACACGATGGTCGACCAGCTCTCGTCGTTCCAGTCCCAGGTCACCCGGGTGGCGCGGGAGATCGGCGACGAGGGTGCGCTGGGCGGGCAGGCGTCCGTGCTGGGGGTCGCCGGGGCCTGGAAGGACCTGACGGACTCGGTCAACACGGCGTTCCGCAACCTGACCGGCCAGGTGCGCAACATCGCGCAGGTGACGACGGCGGTGGCCAACGGTGACCTGTCGCAGAAGGTGACGGTCGATGTCTCCGGCGAGATGCTGGAGCTGAAGAACACCGTGAACACCATGGTGGACCAGCTCTCGTCGTTCGCCGAGCAGGTGACGCGGGTCTCCACCGAGGTGGGGATCGAGGGCCGGCTGGGGGGCCAGGCCCAGGTGGACGGGGTCTCGGGTACCTGGAAGGACCTGACCAACTCCGTCAACCAGATGGCGGACAACCTCACGGACCAGGTACGGAACATCGCGCAGGTGACGACGGCGGTGGCGCGGGGCGATCTCTCGCAGAAGATCGAGGTGGACGCCCGCGGCGAGATCCTGGAGCTGAAGAACACGGTCAACCGGATGGTGGACCAGCTGTCGCTCTTCGCCGACCAGGTGACCCGGGTGTCGCGGGACGTGGGCACCGAGGGGCGGCTCGGCGGTCAGGCGCAGGTGCCGGGCGTTGCCGGTGTCTGGCGGGATCTGACCGATTCCGTCAACGGGATGGCGTCGAACCTGACCGATCAGGTGCGGAACATCGCGCAGGTGGCGACCGCGGTGGCGCGCGGTGACCTCTCGCAGAAGATCACCGTGGACGCGCAGGGCGAGATCCTGGAGCTGAAGGAAACCCTGAACACGATGGTGGACCAGTTGTCCTCCTTCGCCGAGCAGGTGACCCGGGTGGCCGTCGAGGTGGGTACCGAGGGGCAGTTGGGCGGTCAGGCGCGGGTCGACGGGGTCGCGGGCACCTGGAAGGACCTGACGCAGTCGGTCAACAGCATGGCCAACAACCTGACCTCGCAGGTGCGGAACATCGCCGAGGTGACCACGGCGGTGGCCCGCGGTGACCTGACGAAGAAGATCACGGTGGACGCGCGGGGCGAGATCCTGGCGCTGGTGACCACGGTGAACACGATGGTCGACCAGCTGTCGTCGTTCGCCGAGCAGGTCACCATGGTGGCCCGCGAGGTGGGCACCGAGGGGCAGTTGGGTGGCCAGGCCCAGGTGCGTGGGGTGTCGGGGACCTGGAAGGACCTCACCGACAACGTCAACCTGATGGCCCGGAACCTCACCATCCAGGTGCGGAACATCTCCGAGGTGGCGACCGCGGTGGCCAACGGTGACCTGTCGAAGAAGGTCACCGTGCAGGCCAGCGGGGAGGTCGCGCAGCTGGCCGACACCGTCAACCGGATGGTGACGACGCTGTCGGCGTTCGCTGACGAGGTCACCCGGGTGGCGCGCGAGGTGGGCACGGACGGCCGGCTGGGTGGGCAGGCCAAGGTGCGGGGCGTCGCCGGCACCTGGAAGGACCTGACGGAGTCGGTGAACTCGATGGCGTCGAACCTGACCGGCCAGGTGCGCAACATCACCATGGTCACGACGGCGATCGCCAAGGGCGACCTGACGAAGAAGATCGACATCGACGCCCGGGGCGAGATCCTGGAGTTGAAGGACACCCTCAACACGATGGTGGACCAGCTCTCGCTCTTCGCGGAGCAGGTGACCAAGGTGGCCCGCGAGGTGGGTACCGAGGGGCAGCTGGGGGGCCAGGCCCGGGTGCCGGGGGTGGCCGGCACGTGGAAGGACCTCACCGACTCGGTGAACGAGATGGCGGGGAACCTGACCCGGCAGGTGCGGGGCATCGCCCGGGTGGCGACGTTCGTGACCAGGGGCGACCACAGCGTGCGGATCGACACGGACGCGGCCGGCGAGATCCTGGTGGTGCAGGAGAACGTCAACACCATGATCAGCAACCTGCGGGAGGCCACGCTGGCCAACAAGGAGCAGGACTGGCTGAAGAGCAACCTGGCGCGGATCTCGGCGCTGATGCAGGGGCGTCGGGACCTCAAGGACGTGGCGCGGCTGATCATGAGCGAGCTGGCGCCGGCGGTGACCGCGCAGCACGGGGCGTTCTTCCTGGCGGTGCCGGCGGACGGGGACCGGGACGTGGTCGCCGGGCCGGGTGAGGGTGGCGACTACGAGCTGCGGATGATCGGCTCCTACGGGTACGCGGCCGGGAGCCAGGCGATGTCGTTCCGGCCGGGGGAGTCGTTGATCGGCACCTCGGCCGAGGAGCGGCGGACCATCGAGGTCGGGCCGACGCCGGCGGGTTATCTGAAGATCTCGTCGGGGCTGGGGGAGGCGCCGCCGGTGAATGCGATCGTGCTGCCGGTGCTCTTCGAGAACCGGGTGCTGGGCGTGCTGGAGCTGGCGTCGTTCAAGCCGTTCACCCAGATCGAGCGTGACTTCCTGAGCCAGATGGCGGAGATGATCGCGACCAGTGTGAACACCATCAGCGTCAACACCAGGACGGAGATGCTGCTGGAGCAGTCGCAGGAGCTGGCGCTGCAGCTGCAGGAGCGCTCGGGTGAGCTGGAGCGGCAGCGGAAGGCGCTGCAGGAGTCCAACGCGGAGCTGAAGGACAAGGCCGACCTGTTGGCGGTGACCAACCGCAACATCGAGGTGAAGAACTCGGAGATCGAGGAGGCCAGGCGGGGGCTGCAGGAGCGGGCCGAGCAGCTGGCGGTCTCGATGCGGTACAAGTCGGAGTTCCTGGCCAACATGTCGCACGAGTTGCGCACCCCGTTGAACTCGCTGTTGATCCTGGCCAAGCTGCTGGCGGACAACGCGGAGGGCAACCTCTCGCCGAAGCAGGTGGAGTTCGCCGAGACGATCCACGGGGCCGGCTCGGACCTGTTGCAGCTGATCAACGACATCCTGGACCTGTCGAAGGTCGAGGCGGGCAAGATGGACGTCAGCCCGACCAGGATCGCGCTGGTCCAGCTGGTGGACTACATCGAGGCGTCGTTCCGGCCGCTGACGGCGGAGAAGAGCCTGGAGTTCTCGGTCCGGGTCTCGCCGGAGCTGCCGGCCACGTTGAACACGGACGAGCAGCGGCTGTTGCAGGTGCTGCGGAATTTGCTCTCCAACGCGGTGAAGTTCACCGAGACCGGCTCGGTCGAGCTGGTCATCCGGCCGGCCGGCAGTGAGGTCCCGGACATGATCTGGGAGCAGATGCTGGAGAACGGCTCGGTGCTCTCGGCGAACGCGCCGGTGATCGCGTTCGCCGTCTCGGACACCGGGATCGGGATCGCGGCCAGCAAGATGCGGGTGATCTTCGAGGCGTTCAAGCAGGCGGACGGCACGACCAGCCGGAAGTACGGCGGGACGGGCCTGGGCCTGTCGATCAGCCGGGAGATCGCGCGGCTGTTGGGTGGTGAGATCCACGCGGCCAGCGAGCCGGGGCGCGGTTCGACGTTCACGCTCTTCCTCCCGCTCCAGCCGACGGAGCTGCCGCCGCCTGGCTACGGGCAGTTGGCTTCCGGCCAGTTGGGCGCTGGCGGTGCGGCGGCGCTGCCGCCCCGGCCGAAGCACCGGATCAGGGAGCTGCTGGCGGCGCCGGACGAGCCGGCGGAGCTGGCGCCGGCGGTGGACGAGGCGCCCGGCCAGGGCGCGCTCCCGGCCGGCGCCGAGCCGGCGGAGGACGGCGACGGCCAGCTGCGTCGGGCGTCGGCGGCGGCGGAGCGGGCGGCCGAGTCGTTGACCCGGCGGCACCGGGACCGCGAGCGGTTCCAGGAGCCGGGCGGCAACGGGCGGCGTGGCGAGCGGGCTGCCGAAGGAGTGGTGGAGCCGGCCGCCGAGGAGGCCGAACTGCCCTACTTCCACAAGGACTTCGAGGGTCGCAAGGTGCTGATCGTCGATGACGACGTGCGGAACGTGTTCGCCCTGACCAGCGTGCTCGAACACAGTGGCATCCGGGTGCTCTACGCCGAGAACGGGCGGGAGGGCATCGAGGTGCTGGAGTCCAACGAGGACGTGATGCTGGTCCTGATGGACATCATGATGCCGGAGATGGACGGCTACGCGACCACCGAGGCGATCCGTCGCATGCCGCAGTTCGCCGACCTGCCGATCATCGCGTTGACGGCGAAGGCGATGAAGGGGGACCTGGAGAAGACCATCGAGGCTGGGGCCTCGGCCTACGTCACCAAGCCGGTCGATGTGGCCGAACTCTTCTCGGTGATGGGGCGTTGGGTGCACGACGACGACTCGGAATGATCTGTCCCGCTCCCCTCGGATGTGGAACTATCCGGGGGGAGCAACCGTTTTCGCCTTGTGTGCGCTTCAGTTCGCGGGGTTTCTGGTGGCGTGCTATCGTGACGCAGCGCGATGCACTGATCACGCGGTGCCTTGTGTTGCTGATTGCGGACGGGCAGACGGATATTGCCGGTACGGTCGAAGTCGCAGCCGGAGCGTTGTCAGCCTCCCGTGTGATGGCGGGAGTCTCCGATGATGTCGCACTTTTGGGGCGACGTACCGGGCTTGCTGGCACCAGCGCCAGAGGTGATGTCAACATGTCCGGCACAGGACCGGACGGCGTGAGGGTGCCGTCCACGATGGCGGCGCCTCCGGGCGCCGCAGGGGCGAGGAGGACGGGCCATGGTGCAGAAGGCCAAGATCCTCCTGGTCGATGACCGGCCCGAGAATCTGCTTGCGCTGGAGGCGATCCTTTCAGCGCTCGATCAGACACTGGTCCGGGCGTCGTCAGGGGAGGAAGCGCTCAAAGCGCTGCTCACGGAGGACTTCGCGGTCATCCTGCTGGATGTCCAGATGCCGGGGATGGATGGCTTCGAGACCGCCGCGCACATCAAGCGGCGTGAGCGGACCCGCGACATTCCCATCATCTTTCTCACGGCGATCAACCACGGCCCGCACCACACCTTCCGGGGTTACGCGGCGGGGGCCGTCGACTACATCTCCAAGCCGTTCGACCCCTGGGTGCTGCGGGCCAAGGTGTCGGTCTTCGTCGATCTGCACATGAAGAACGTGCAGTTGCACGAGCAGGCCATGCTGCTGCGTCGGGAGCTGGAGGCCGGCCACACGCACGGCGACGCGACCGCCGGCGCCGGTGGGCTGCTGCCCGAGCTGTCGGCCCGGCTGGCGGCGGCCGAGGAGCAGGCGGAGGCGCTCTCCAAGGAGCTGGCCGAGTCGGGCGGGGGTGCCGCGGTCTCGACGGCGGCGCACCTGGAGCGGAAGCTCTCCGGGCTCCGCCGGGCGCTGGACGCCCTGCAGCCGGGGATCAACGAGCCCAAGTCCATGGAGTCGCACCAGCGTTGAGGTGAGGCCGGGGGCGCGGGGTCCGGAGCGGGTGGCGGAGCGTTCCGGGCCGGTGTTCCGTGCCCCGGCTGCCAGACCCCGGTAGCCTCACCCCCATGGCCCCATCCACCTCCGGCAAGGGCTCTTCTGGCGCGCGCGGCCAGGGAGCCAGGAAGTCCGCGCCCGCCAAGAAGGCCCCGGCGAAGAAGGCGGCGGCCAAGAAGCCGCCAGCCAAGCCGGCGCCGCCCAGGAACGCCGCGCTGCGCTTCGGGCGCGCCCTCTGGCTCGGTCTGGCCCGCCCCCTGGGCGGGATGCTGCGCGGCATCGGCCGGGGCGCCAAGGGCCTGGACCCGGCGCACCGCAAGGACGGGGTGGCCCTGCTGCTCCTGGGCCTGGCCCTGGTCGCCGCGGCCGGCACCTGGTCCAATCTCCAGGGCCCGGTCGGCGACCTCGTCACCATGCTGATCACCGGCGCGCTCGGCCGGCTCGACCTCGTCTTCCCGGTGCTGCTCGGCTTCGTGGCGGTGCGGCTGTTCATCCACCCGGAGCGGCAGGAGGCCAACGGACGGATCGTCATCGGGCTGACCGCGCTGCTGGTCGGCGTCCTCGGCCTGGTGCACGTCTTCACCGGCGCGCCGGGGCGCAGTGAGGGCGCGCAGGCGCTGCGGGACACCGGGGGGCACATCGGCTGGGCGGCGTCCCGGCCGCTGATCGTGGCCATGGGCGAGCCGCTGGCCATGGCGATGTTGACGCTGCTGACCGTCTTCGGGCTGCTGGTGGTCACGGCCACCCCGGTGAACGCCATCCCCCGGCGCCTGCGGCAGGGGCTGACCCGGCTGGGGCTGCTGGACGACGGCTCGGAGCGGGCGCACGACGGGATCGCGGACGAGGCGCTGGAGCGTCGCCCGAGCCGCCGTCGACGCCCGGACCCGGACGCGGAGTTGGGGGAGTACGAGGACGCGTACGAGCGGGACGAGACGGACTGGGCGGTCGGGCAGGGCGCGCCGGACGACGGGCTGACCGGGGAGCGCCGTGGGCGGCGCCCCGGGGCGTCCCGTGGCCGGGGCCGCGGGGCCCGGCGGGAGCCGGCGGCTGCCGATCCGGTGGACGTGGCGGCGGCCGCCGCGGCGGCGTTGGACGGGGCGGTGTTGCACGGGGTGCAGCCGTCGCCGGTGGTCGCCGACATCAGCAGCGGGATCTCGGCCGCCGACCGCCGGCGGGCGATGGGTCGGGCGGCGCCGGACGGGGCGCGCGCGGAGCATCGGGAGGAGCCGGCGGAGCCCGCGGTCGGCGCGGTGCCCGACCTGACGAAGCCGGCGCCTGACCCGGGTGACGCGCTGCCGCCGCGGGCCGAACAGCTCCAGCTGGCCGGCGACATCAGCTACGCGCTGCCCAGCCTGGAGCTGCTGCACCGGGGTGGCCCCGGCCGCACCCGCAGCGCCGCCAACGACGCCGTGGTGGAGTCGTTGACCACCGTCTTCAGCGAGTTCAAGGTGGACGCCCGGGTCACCGGGTTCACCCGGGGGCCGACGGTCACCCGCTACGAGGTGGCGCTCGGGCCGGCGGTCAAGGTCGAGAAGATCACCGCCCTCACCAAGAACATCGCCTACGCGGTGGCCAGCCCCGAGGTGCGGATCATCAGTCCGATCCCCGGCAAGTCGGCCGTCGGCATCGAGATCCCCAACAGCGACCGGGAGATGGTCAACCTCGGGGACGTGCTGCGGACCGTGGACCCGGGGGAGGCGCCGCTGCTGGTCGCCTTCGGCAAGGACGTGGAGGGCGGCTACGTCACCCACGACCTGGCGCGGATGCCGCACCTGCTGGTGGCCGGCGCCACCGGCTCCGGCAAGTCGTCCTGCGTCAACTGCCTGATCACCTCGATCATGATGCGGGCCACGCCGGAGGAGGTGCGGATGGTCCTGGTGGACCCCAAGCGGGTGGAGCTGACCGCCTACGAGGGCATCCCGCACCTGATCACGCCGATCATCACCAACCCCAAGCGGGCCGCCGAGGCGCTGCAGTGGGTGGTGCGGGAGATGGATCTGCGCTACGACGACCTGGCGGCGTTCGGGTACCGGCACATCAACGACTTCAACGCGGCGGTGCGCTCGGGGAAGCTGAAGGTGCCGGAGGGCAGCGAGCGCGAACTGGCGCCCTATCCGTACCTGTTGGTGATCGTCGACGAGCTGGCCGACCTGATGATGGTGGCGCCGCGCGACGTGGAGGACGCCATCGTGCGGATCACCCAGCTGGCCAGGGCCGCCGGCATCCACCTGGTGCTGGCCACCCAGCGGCCGAGCGTGGACGTGGTCACCGGGCTGATCAAGGCCAACGTGCCCTCCCGGCTGGCGTTCGCCACCTCCTCGCTGGCGGACAGCCGGGTCATCCTGGACCAGCAGGGCGCGGAGAAGCTGATCGGCAAGGGCGACGCCCTGTTCCTGCCGATGGGGGCCAACAAGCCGGCGCGGATGCAGGGCGCCTTCGTCACCGAGGAGGAGGTCGCCCAGGTCGTCGAGCACTGCAAGGCGCAGATGGCGCCGGTCTTCCGGGATGACGTGACCGTCGGTGGCAAGCAGAAGAAGCAGATCGACGAGGAGATCGGCGACGACCTCGACCTGCTCTGCCAGGCGGCCGAGCTGGTGGTCTCCACGCAGTTCGGGTCAACCTCGATGTTGCAGCGCAAGCTGCGGGTGGGCTTCGCGAAGGCGGGCCGGCTGATGGACCTGATGGAGTCCCGGGGGGTGGTGGGCCCCAGTGAGGGGTCCAAGGCCAGGGACGTGTTGATCAAACCCGATGAACTGGATGGTGTGCTGGCGGTGATTCGTGGGGAGTAGCAGGCTGGGGAGGACCATCCCGTTGGCGGACAGATGGCCGTCGCCCGGTTGCCTGTTCCTTTCCCGGCACCCCTAGACTGATAAGCACAGTAGGTGGCTTCACGCTCGAAAGGCGCCCCCGTGTCCAACGGCAACGACAAAGCCAAGGACCGGCCTTCTGTCGGTCGTACCCTCCAGCAGGCACGTCTTGACGCGAAGCTGAGCGTGGGCGAGGTCAGTTCGGCCACCCGGGTGCGGGTGCCGATCGTCCAGGGCATCGAGGCGGACGACTTCTCGCGCTGTGGTGGCGACGTGTACGCCCGGGGGCACATCAGGACGCTGGCCCGCGCGGTGGGGCTGGACGCGGCCGAGCTGATCGAGCTGTACAACGCCCAGCAGGGCGGGCGGCCGGCCGAGCTGCCCACCGGGCCGCTGTTCGAGACGGAGCGGATCCGCCCGGAGCCGCGGCGCCCCAACTGGACGGCGGCCATGGTCGCGGCCATCGTGGTGGTGATCGGCTTCGTCGGCTTCACCTTCTTCAGCACCGGTGACGAGGAGGGCGGCGGTTCGGTCGCCGAGCGCACCGAGACGCCCGACCCGGACGCGCCGGGCGGCGGCGGGCCGGAGCGGCAGGGGCCCGACACTCCGACGGCGGAGCCGGAGCCGACCGAGAGCGCGGTGGCGGGCGTGCCGGCCGACAAGGTCACGGTCGTCCTCTCCATAGAGGGCGGTAACAGCTGGATCTCGGCGAAGGACGGCAACGGCCGGCTGCTCTTCGAGGGGAACCTCGCCGACGGGGACTCGGAGACCTTCACCGACGACGAGCAGATCGACCTGGTGCTGGGCAACGCGGGCGCCGTCAAGCTGCACGTGAACGGTCGCGAGATCGAGGACGTATTCGAGCCGGGCCAGGTCCAGCGCCTCAGCTACACGGTGGGCGACCCCGAGGAGGGCTGAGCGGGCGGCCCGGGCGGGTCGGGTGGTCGGGAACGAAGTAGGCTTGAGGGTATGTCCGAACGCCGTACCGTTGCCCTGGTCACCCTTGGATGCGCCCGTAATGAGGTGGATTCCGAAGAGCTGGCGGGCCGGCTGGCCGCCGACGGCTGGGACCTGGTGTCAGACGCGGCCGATGCCGAGGTGGCCGTCGTCAACACCTGCGGCTTCGTCGACGCCGCCAAGAAGGACTCCGTGGACGCCCTGCTGGAGGCCAACGAGCTGAAGGGCACCGGCGGGCGCACCCAGGCCGTGGTCGCCGTCGGCTGCATGGCCGAGCGGTACGGCAAGGAGCTGGCCGAGGCACTGCCGGAGGCCGACGCCGTGCTCGGCTTCGACGACTACCAGGACATCTCCGAGCGGCTGAACACCATCCTGTCCGGTGGGGGGCACGCCCCCCACGTGCCCCGGGACCGGCGCAAGCTGCTGCCGATCAGTCCTGCCGAGCGCCAGGGTACCGAGGTGGCCCTGCCCGGCCACGGCGCGATCTCCGACCTGCCCGACGGGCTGGCGCCGGCCTCCGGGCCGCGCGCCCCGCTGCGGCGCCGGCTCGACACCAGCCCGGTCGCCTCGGTGAAGCTGGCCTCGGGCTGTGACCGTCGCTGCACGTTCTGCGCCATTCCGTCCTTCCGCGGCTCCTTCATCTCCCGCCGGCCGTCGGACGTGCTGAACGAGGCCCGCTGGCTGGCCGAGCAGGGCGTCCGGGAGATCATGCTGGTCTCGGAGAACAACACCTCCTACGGCAAGGACCTGGGCGACATCCGGCTGCTGGAGTCGCTGCTCCCGGAGCTGGCCGCGGTGGACGGCCTGGAGCGGATCCGGGTCAGCTATCTCCAGCCGGCCGAGATGCGGCCCGGGCTGATCGACGTGCTGACCGGCACGGAGAAGGTCGCGCCCTACTTCGACCTCTCCTTCCAGCACTCGGCGCCCGGGGTGCTGCGCGCCATGCGCCGCTTCGGGGACACCGACAAGTTCCTGGAGCTGCTGGCGACCATCCGCGGCAAGGCCCCGCAGGCCGGCGTGCGCTCCAACTTCATCGTCGGCTTCCCCGGCGAGTCCGAGGCGGACCTGGCCGAGCTGGAACGCTTCCTCACCGAGGCCGGGCTGGACGCCATCGGCGTCTTCGGCTACTCGGACGAGGACGGCACCGAGGCGGCCGGCTACCAGGACAAGGTGGCGCCCGAGGTGGTCGCCGAGCGGCTGGCCCGGGTCTCCGAGCTGGCGGACGAGCTGATCGCCCAGCGGGCCGAGGAGCGGCTCGGGGAGAGCGCGCTGGTGCTGGTCGAGTCCGTGGGCGTCGACGAGGAGACGGACGTGACCGGCGCGCCGGGCGAGGTGGTCGCCGCCGGGCGTGGCGCGCACCAGGCTCCGGAGACCGACGGGCAGGTCCTGCTCGTGGGCAAGGGCGAGGAGCCGCTCGCGGTCGGCCAGCTGCTGCCGGCCCGGGTGGTGGGCTCGCAGGGGGTCGATCTGATCGCCGAGATCGAGACGCCGGTCACCGACCCGGGCGTGCCGGGGGCGGGAAGGTGACATCCACGCCCGCCTCGGCTGCGGGAGGCGGCCGGACGGCGGACCGGGCACGTGCCACCACACCCGGGCTGTGGAATGTCGCCAACATTCTGACCATGGTCCGGCTGTTGCTGGTCCCCGGGTTCGTTCTGCTCATGTTCGCTGAGGGCGGACACGACCCGGCCTGGCGGTCGCTGGCCTGGGCCGCGTTCACCATCGCCATGATCACGGACCTCTTCGACGGAGAGCTGGCCCGCCGGCACAACCTGGTCACCGACTTCGGCAAGATCGCCGACCCGATCGCGGACAAGGCGATCATGGGCTCGGCGCTGGTCTGCCTCTCCCTCCTCTCGGACCTCAGCTGGTGGGTCACGGCGACCATCCTGCTGCGGGAGTTGGGCATCACCCTGATGCGGTTCTGGGTGATCCGGCACGGCGTGATTCCGGCCAGTCGGGGCGGGAAGCTCAAGACGCTGGCGCAGGGCATCGCCGTCGGCATGTACATACTGGCGTTGACCGGCCCGCTGGCCACCGCGCGGTGGTGGGTGATGGCGGTCGCCGTCGTGTTGACCGTGGCCACGGGCCTGGACTACGTCCGGCAGGCGGTCGTGCTGCGGCGTCGTGGGCTGGCCAGGGAGCGGTCCGATGGCCGCTAGCGGACGGCCGGCCCAGGAGCCGCCGGTGGTGTCCCAGGTGCTGGGCATACTGGTCGGACGTGGCCAGACTCTGGCGGTCGCGGAGTCGCTCACCGGGGGGATGGTGGCCGCCGAGATCACCGACGTGCCGGGTGCCTCGCGGGCCTTCCGTGGCTCGGTCACCGCCTACGCCTCCGACGTCAAGCGCGATGTGCTGGGGGTGAGCGGGGCGCTGCTGGCCGAGCGGGGCGCGGTGGACGCGGAGGTCGCCCGACAGCTCGCGGTCGGCGTGCGGCGGCTGCTCGGCGCGGACTGGGGGCTGGCCACGACCGGGGTGGCTGGACCCGAACGGCAGGACGGGATGCCGGTGGGCACGGTCCACGTGGCGGTTTCGGCGCCCGGGGACGGGGGAGTCGTGGCTCAGCGGTTGAATCTGCGTGGCGACCGGGCCGCGATTCGGATCGGCAGTGTTCGAGCGGTGCTCGCTCTGCTTCGGAACGAGCTCCTTCACGCTGACTTCAGAGCGGGTCAGATCACAGAACAGAACGGAGAGGATGGATGTTTGCAGCCCTGAGTGAACAAGACATCGCTCCCCGCACGGGGGGAGTCCGAGGCGGTACGGTGGGGCATGAAGCTAGCGAGGCCAACGGTCCGAGGAGGGAGCCACCGATGATCCTGCTCCGTCGCCTGTTGGGTGACGTGCTGCGTCGGCAGCGCCAACGTCAGGGCCGCACCCTGCGCGAAGTGTCCTCTTCCGCCCGCGTCTCCCTCGGATATCTCTCCGAGGTGGAGCGGGGCCAGAAGGAGGCTTCATCCGAGCTGCTGGCCGCCATCTGCGATGCACTCGAACTGCGGATGTCGGAGCTGATGCGCGAGGTCAGCGACGAGCTGTCCCTCGCCGAGCTGGCCCAGTCCGCCGCGAGCGACACGGTGCCCCCGATGCGTCCGATGCTCAACCCCGTGCGTGTTTCCCCCGTTACCCACCGTCCCGAAGAGCGCGTCACGATCAAGGCCCCCGCCGAGGCGGTCGACGTGGTCGCCGCCTGATCGCGCAGTGACGACGCAGTAACCGCAAGAAAGCGCAGCTACGCCTGCGGCCGGAGTGAGCTGAACGCTGCCGGCCGTTCGCGTGTGTCACGAGCCGGCCCTCGGCCTTCTTCGGCGGCCGCTCAGGGGCGCAACCGGAGCCCGCGCGGCGTCGCGTGGAAGCCCGCTCCCTCCAACAGACCCACCCAGGGCGTCTCCGTGAGCGCCTGCCGCCCGTTGACCCGCTCCACGGTGAGCGAGCTGAGCGCCCCCGCCCGCACCGCCTGGGCGAGCGCCTCGACCGCCGGCCGCAGCGCCTCCTCGTCCCACGCGTCGGGCGTCCGCTCCCCCGCGGCCGGCGGCCAGGCCAGCAGGGTGCGGCCGCCGCGCTCCACGTAGAGCGTCAGTTCCCCGTCCACCAACACCACCAGGGCGCCTGCCTTCCGGCCCGGCTTGTGCCGGGCGCCCTCCGGCGGCTCCGGCCAGGGCAGGGCCGCGCCGTAGGCGTTCGCCGGATCGGCCGCGGCCAACAGGACGACCCGGGGCGTGGCCGGCGCGCCGGCCGCCCGGTCCGCCGCCGAGCCCGCGGCCCGCAGCCGGTCCACCGCGCCGTCCATGGCGAACTGGGCCGCCCCCAGCCCCTCCACCACATAGCCGCGCCGGGCCCGGCCGTTCTCCTCGAAGACCGACAACACCCGGTAGACGGCGGAGAATCCGCCGGCCACCCCCTCCGTGCCGACCGCACCCCTGGTGACCACCCCGTGCCGGTCGAGCAGGGTACGGGCCAGGGCGTGGGCGCGCAGCGTGGTGTCCTCCAGCCGGGTGGGCAGCAGGGACCAACGGCCGGCCATCGTGGGCGGCCCGCCGCGCGGGGCCAGCGGCCGGGCGGCGCCGCCCGTGCCGACGGCCAACGCGCCGTACCGGCCCCGCGGGGTGGCCCGCCGGGCGCGGTGCGCCGTCGCCCCGGCGGTGCGGCCGGAGCCGAGCAACGCCCGCAGCGGCCCCAGCGTGTCGTTGGTGAGCCGGCCCGACCAGGCCAACTCCCAGACGCAGTCGGCCAGCTCGGCCTCGCCGACCTCGACACCCGAGGCTCTGACGTGGTCGGCGAGCTGCCGGAAGAACAGCCCGTAGCCGCCGGCCAACGCGGCCAGCACCGCCTGGTGCGGCTCCGACAACTCCAGCGGATGCGGGGGCGGAAGCAGGAGCGGCGCGGAATCGGCCGGGAAGAGCGAGATCCAGCCGTCCTTGCCGGGCAGCGCCCCGGCGCCGGCCCACACCACCTCGCCGGAGGCCGTCAACTCGTCCAGCAGCTGCGGCGCGTAGCCGGCGACCCGGGCCGGCAGCACCAGCCGCTCCAGCGCCGACGCCGGCACCGCGGCGCCCTGCAGCTGCTCGACGGCGCGCACCAGCCCGTCCACGCCGCGCAGCTCACCGCGGCCGACGCCGGGCCCGACATGCTGCCAGCGGGGGAGGAACGCGGCCAGCGCGGCCGGGGGAACGGGCTCGACCTCCTGCCGCAGCGCGGCCAGCGACCGGCGGCGCAGCCGGCGCAGCACCGCCGGATCGCACCACTCGCGGCCGCTGGCGCCCGGGCGGAACTCGCCCTGCACCAGGCGCCCCTCGGCCGCCATCCGCTGCAGCGCGCCCTCGGCGACGGCCGTGCCCAGGCCCAGCCGAGCGGCGGCCTGCGTCGAGCTGAACGGGCCGTGGGTGCGGGCGAAGCGCGCCAGCAGATCGCCCAGCGGGTCCGCCACCGGCTCGGTGAACGCCTCCGGCACGCCCACCGGCAGCGCGGTGCCCAGGGCGTCCCGGAGCCGGCCGGCGTCCTCGACGGCGGCCCAGTGCTCCGCGCCGGCGATCCGCACCGACAGCGCGCGGCGGGCCGCGCCCAGCTCGGCCGCCCAGCCGGGCGCGGCGCCCCGCTCGGCCAACTCCGCCTCGGTGAGCGGGCCGAGCACCCGCAGCAGGTCGGCGACGCCCTCCACGCTCCGGACCCGGCGCTCCTCGGTGAGCCAGGACAGCTCCCGCTCCAACTCGGCCAGCACCTCGGGATCCAGCAGCTCGCGCAGCTCGGCCCGGCCGAGCAGCTCGGACAGCAGCCGGGAGTCCAACGACAGGGCGGCGGCCCGCCGTTCGGCCAGCGGGGAGTCGCCCTCGTAGAGATACTGGGCGACATAGCCGAAGAGCAGCGACCGGGCGAAGGGCGAGGGGTCGCGGGTGGTCACCTCGACCAGCCGGACCCGGCGGGCCTCGATGTCCCGCATCAGCTCCTCCAGGCCCGGCACGTCGAAGACATCCTGGAGGCACTCTCTGACCGCCTCCAGAACGATCGGGAACGAGCCGAACTCGCTCGCCACCGAGAGCAGTTGGGAGGCCCGCTGGCGTTGCTGCCAGAGCGGCGTGCGGCGGCCAGGGTCGCGGCGCGGCAGCAGCAGGGCCCGGGCCGCGCACTCCCGGAACCTGGCCGCGAACAGCGCGGAGCCGCCGACCTGCTCGGTGACCAGCTGGTCGACCTCGGCCGGGTCGAAGAGCACGTCGCCGGCGCCGACCGGCGCCACCCCGTCGTCGAAGGCCGCGTCCAGCGGTCCCGGGCCCAGCTCATCGGGGGTCAACCCGGCCTCGGCGGCCAGCAGGTCGGCGTCCGGGAGGCGCAGCACGATCCCGTCGTCGGCGTGCAACACCTGGGCGTCCAGGCCGTAGCGCTCGGTGAGCCGGGCGCCCAGCGCCAGCGCCCACGGGGCGTGCACCTGCGCGCCGAAGGGGGAGTGCACCACGATCCGCCAGTCGCCGAGCTCGTCCCGGAACCGCTCGACGACGATGGTGCGGTCGTCCGGCACGTGGCCGCAGGCCGCGCGCTGCTCCGCCAGGTAGGACAGGACATTGTCCACCGCCCACTCGTCCAGCCCGGCGGCGGTCAGCCGGGCCCGGGCGGCCGTCTCGTCCAGGGCGCCGACCTCCCGGAGGAAGGCGCCGAGCGCGCGTCCCAGCTCCAGCGGGCGCCCCAGCTGGTCGCCCTTCCAGAAGGGGAGCCGGCCCGGCACCCCGGGCGCCGGAGTGACCAGCACCCGGTCCCTGGTGATGTCCTCGATCCGCCAGGAGGTGGTGCCCAGCGTGAAGACGTCGCCGACCCGGGACTCGTAGACCATCTCCTCGTCCAGCTCGCCGACCCGGCCGCCGCCCCGCCGCGGGTCGGAGCCGGCCAGGAAGACGCCGAACAGGCCGCGGTCGGGGATGGTGCCACCCGAGGTGACCGCGAGCCGCTGGGCGCCGGGCCGGCCGCTGACCGTCCCGGCGACCCGGTCCCACACCAGGCGGGGCCGCAACTCGGCGAAGGCGTCCGACGGGTAGCGCCCGGCGAGCATGTCGAGCACCGAGTGGTAGGCCGACTCGGGGAGCGCGGCGAACGGCGCCGCCCGGCGCACCAGCGACAGCAGCTCGTCCACGTCCCAGCTGTCCAGCGCGGTGATCGCCACGATCTGCTGGGCCAGCACGTCCAGCGGGTTCGCCGGCACCCGGAGCGACTCGATCGCCCCGGTCCGCATCCGCTCCGTCACCACCGCTGACTGCACCAGATCGCCGCGGTACTTGGGGAAGACCACCCCGGCCGAGACCGCGCCCACCTGGTGGCCCGCCCGGCCCACCCGCTGGAGCCCGGAGGCGACCGAGGGCGGCGACTCGACCTGGACCACCAGGTCGACCGAGCCCATGTCGATGCCCAACTCCAGGCTGGAGGTGGCCACCACAGCGGGCAGCCGGCCGGCCTTCAGGTCCTCCTCGATCTGGGCGCGCTGCTCCTTGGCGACCGAGCCGTGGTGCGCCCTGGCCAGCACCGGGGGCGCGCCCGAGCCGGCGCCGGAGCCGCCCATCAGCTCGGCGGGGCCGTGATCGACCGGCAGGCTCTCGCCCGTCGCCCGCTCGTAGCCGATCTCGTTCACCCGGTTGCACAGCCGCTCGGCGAGGCGGCGGGAGTTGACGAAGACGATGGTGGAGCGGTGTGCCTGGATCAGGTCGACGATCCGCTCCTCGACCGAGGGCCAGATCGACGGCCGGTCCTCCCCGGCGACCCCCTCCGGCACCGGGGAGCCGCCCAACTCGCCCAGGTCGGGCACCGGCACCACCACGGACAGCTGGAACTCCTTGCCCGACGGCGGCTGCACCACGGTCGCCCGGCGCCGCGGGGACAGGAAGCGGGCCACCTCGTCCACCGGCCGGACCGTGGCCGACAGCCCGATCCGCCGGGCCGGCCGCGGCAGCAGGGCGTCCAACCGCTCCAGGGAGAGCGCCAGATGGGCGCCGCGCTTGGTGCCGGCGACGGCGTGCACCTCGTCCAGGATGACCGTCTCCACGCCGGACAGCGCCTCCCTGGCGGCGGAGGTCAGGAGGAGGAAGAGCGACTCCGGGGTGGTGATCAGGATGTCCGGCGGACGTCTGGCCAGGGCCCGGCGGTCGGCGGCCGGGGTGTCACCGGTGCGGATGCCGACCCGGATGTCCGGCTCCGGCCGGCCGAGCCGGACGGACTCCTGCCGGATGCCGGTGAGCGGGGAGCGGAGGTTGCGCTCCACGTCGACGGCGAGGGCCTTCAACGGGGAGACGTAGAGCACCCGGCAGCGTCTGAGTGGCTCGGCGGGCGGCGGCTCGGCGGCCAGCCGGTCGAGCGAGGCGAGGAAGGCGGCCAGCGTCTTGCCGGAGCCGGTGGGCGCGACGACCAGCGCGTCGGACTCCTCCCGGATCGCCCGCCAGGCACCCTCCTGGGCTGCCGTGGGGGCGTGGAAGGCGTGGCTGAACCAGGCCCTGGTGGCCGGGGAGAATCCGTCGAGCACCGAGCCTGGGCCCCCCGGGCGCGCTTCGTTCGTACCGCTCATGGGCCCCATCGTGCACCCCACCACTGACAGCGACGCACAATGGCCGGCATGACCGCGCGGAAGTCCGTCGGGGAGACGGCACGCCACTGGGTGGCCCCGGAGCTGCCCGGGGTGGACCTGCTGCGCGCCCGCTATGTCCGGCGGGTGTTCATTCCGCACACCCACCCGACCTTCGTGATCGCCGCCATCACCGAGGGGGTCGAGGAGTTCCGGCACCGGGGCAGCCTGGAGCGGGCCGGGGCCGGCGGTCTGGCGCTGATCAACCCGGACGTCCCGCACACGGGGCGGGCCGGGGTACCGGAGGGCTGGGCCTACGGCGCGCTCTATCCGACGGCCGAGGTGGTGGACGCGGTGGCCGCCGAGCTCCTCGGGCTGCGGGGCACGGCCTGGTTCACCCGGCCGGTGCTGCACGATCCGGTGGCGGTGCGGATGGTCGGACAGGTGTTGCGCGCCGTCGAGGAACGGCAGGCGCTGGCCGCCGACAGCCTGTTGCGGCTGGCCGTCGCGCGGTTGCTCAAGACGGCGGGTGGGGGACGACCGCGTGGTGTGGCGCGCGACGCCGGCGCGCAGTTGGCGGCGCGCGCCCGCACGGAGCTGCTGGACCGGCTGACCGACCCGCCCACGCTGGCCGAGCTGGCGCACCGGCTGGGCACCGGCCCGTTCGCCCTGCTGCGGGCCTTCCGGGCCCGGTACGGGATGCCGCCGCACGCCTGGCTCACCGATGTCCGGGTCCGCCGGGCCCGGGAGTTGCTGGACGCGGGAGTGCGGCCGGCGGAGGCCGCCGTCGCGGTCGGCTTCACGGACCAGTCCCACCTGCACCGCCACTTCCGGCGCGTGGTGGGGGTGCCACCGGGGGCCTATCAGCGGGAACGCGGTGCAAGAACGTACAAGACCGATCGATAAAGGTGCGATTAGCGTCTGGTCGTGATGGAAAAACGGACAGACCTGTCGGACCCGGCCGTTCCGGCGGCGGTGGCACCCGCCGCGGGGCCGACGGCTTCGACACACCCCAAGGACCTGGTGGGCCAGGTGGTTCCGGCGGACCCGCGGGTCGCGGCCGCGCAGCGCCGGGCGACGGTAAGGGACGCGCTGGGCGTGGGCCTCGCGGTGGGGCTCTCGGGGTTCGCCTTCGGCGTCACCGCGGTCTCCAACGGGCTGAGCGTGCCGCAGGCCATGGCGCTCAGCCTGCTGGTCTTCACCGGCGCCTCGCAGTTCGCGCTCGTCGGCGCGCTGGCCGGGGGCGGCAACCCGGTCACCGCGGCCGCCGGCGCCTTCTTCCTCGGCGCGCGGAACTGCTTCTACGGCCTGCGCCTCGCCTCGGTGCTGCGGCCGTCCGGGCGGCTGCGCCCGCTGGTCGCCCACTGGGTGATCGACGAGACCTCGGCGGTCGCCCTCGCCCAGCCCAACCGCCGGCTGGCCAGGCTCGGCTTCCTGGTGAGCGGGGCCACCCTCTTCGGCTGCTGGAACCTGACCACGTTGGTGGGGGCGCTGGGTGCCGGCTCGATCGGCGACCCCGCGGCCTGGGGGCTGGACGCCGCGTCGCCCGCGGTCTTCCTGGCCCTGCTGGCGCCGATGCTCCGCTCGACGGCGGAGCGGGCCACCGCCGCGCTCGCGGTCCTGCTCGCGCTGGCCTGCCTGCCGCTGCTGCCGGCCGGGGTGCCGGTGCTGGTGGCCGCGCTGGCGGCGCCGCTGGTGCTGCTGTGCTCCGGCCGGCGCGTCGCGGCCGGTGAGGCCGGTGCCGCGGACGGTCCCGGGGGGTCGCGGGAGGTGGCACGGTGACGACCTGGTTCGCCATCGGCCTGACGGCGGCCGGCTGTTACCTGGCCAAGCTGCTCGGCCTCGCGGTGCCGCCCAGCTCGCTGGAGCGTCCCCTCGTGCGCCGGCTGGCCGTGCTGCTCCCGGTGGCGCTGCTGGCCGCGCTGACCGCGCTGCAGACGATGGCCGGCGGGGACGGCACGGTGGTGCTCGACGCCAGGCTGGTGGGGCTGCTCGCCGCCGGGGTCGCGCTGGTGCTGCGCGCCCCGTTCCTGGTGGTGGTCGGGGCCGCCGTGCTGGTCACCGCCGGCTGCCGGGCGCTCGGCGGGTGACCGCGCCAGAGCCCGCGCCGCTTGCGGGGATACTGGGCCCATGCGGTTGACGGACTTCTGGGAGCGGATGGCGGAGCAGTTCGGCGCGAGCTACGCGGACTCCTTCGCCAGGGACCATGTGATGTCGGAGTTGGGCGGCCGCACCGTCTGCGAGGCGCTGGAGGCCGGGTGGAGCGCCAAGGAGGTCTGGCGGGCGGTCTGCGTCGCCGTCGACGTGCCGAGCCACCTGCGGTGACGCGCGACACGCTGTCGGCCGTGCCGTGGCACGCGGTTGGCGCGCCGGTGGCCGCCGGCTGACCTGCGCGGGAGCAGAGGGGTTGGGGGCGGCCGTGGCGGTCCGCCCGGTGGCCTCGTGGCCACGGCGTCCCGGGCGCCTCGCTTGACACAAAAATCGAACAACTATTCTTATGGAGGGTGCGGATATGGCCTTCGGACCGCTGCGCGCGCTGTGCGTCGGGGCGATTGTCAGTGGGGGGCGCTAGCGTCCGTGGTTGTGAAGCGAACGAATCAGACGGACCGGGTGGCTCCCATGACAGGTACGGACCGCGAGAAGGCGTTGGACGCCGCACTCGCGCAGATTGAGCGGCAGTTCGGTAAGGGCGCGGTGATGCGCCTGGGTGAGCGGCCGGATGAGCCGATCGCGGTCATCCCCACCGGTTCCACGGCCCTTGACGTGGCCCTGGGTGTCGGTGGGCTGCCCCGCGGCCGGGTGGTGGAGGTCTACGGCCCGGAGTCATCGGGTAAGACCACGCTCACCCTCCACGCGGTGGCGAACGCGCAGAAGGCCGGCGGCACCGTCGCCTTCGTCGACGCCGAGCACGCGCTCGACCCCGAGTACGCCAAGCGGCTCGGGGTGGACGTGGACCAGCTGATCCTGTCCCAGCCGGACAACGGCGAACAGGCGCTGGAGATCACGGACATGCTGATCCGCTCCGGCGCCCTCGACCTCATCGTCATCGACTCGGTGGCGGCCCTGGTGCCCAGGGCGGAGATCGAGGGTGAGATGGGCGACTCCCATGTCGGCCTCCAGGCCCGGCTGATGAGCCAGGCCCTGCGGAAGATCACGGGCGCGCTCAGCCAGTCGAAGACCACCGCGATCTTCATCAACCAGCTCCGGGAGAAGGTCGGCGTGATGTTCGGCTCCCCGGAGACGACCTCGGGTGGCCGGGCGCTGAAGTTCTACGCCTCGGTGCGGCTGGACATCCGCCGGATCGAGACCCTCAAGGACGGCACCGACGCGGTGGGCAACCGGACCCGCGTCAAGGTCGTCAAGAACAAGGTCGCCCCGCCGTTCAAGCAGGCGGAGTTCGACATCCTCTACGGCGTCGGCATCAGTCGGGAGGGCGGCCTGATCGACATGGGGGTGGAGCACGGCTTCATCCGCAAGTCCGGCGCCTGGTACACCTACGGCGGCGACCAGCTGGGCCAGGGCAAGGAGAACTCGCGGAACTTCCTGCGGGACAACCCCGACCTGGCCAACGAGATCGAGAAGAAGATCAAGACGAAGCTGGGTATCGGCCCGAAGTCCGAGACGGCGGAGGCCGAGCCGGGCAAGGACGCGGGCAAGGAAGCGTCCGACGCGGTCGCGGCCCCGCCGGCGCAGGCGACCAAGCCGGCGGCGTCCGCCAAGACCGCCAAGGCCGTGAAGGCCGTCGCGGCCAAGGGCTGACGGATGACCCGGCGCAGCGACTGGCCCGAGTCCCCGCCCCCCGCCTCGGCGGGCCCCGGCTCCGGCCCCGCTCCTCGCCTCGGCGAGCGGCGGCGGCCGGCGGCCGGGCCCCCGGCCGATCCGGTGGAGCGGGCCCGGGGCATCTGCCTGGCGCTGCTCGCGGGGACGCCCCGCACCAGACGGCAGTTGGCCGACGCGCTGGCCCGCAGGGAGATCCCCGAGCCGGTCATCGCCGAGGTGCTCGACCGCTTCGAGGAGGCCGGGCTGATCGACGACGCGGCCTTCGCCGCCGCCTGGGTGGAGTCCCGCCACCACGGCCGGGGTCTGGCCCGGCGGGCGCTGGCGCGAGAGCTGCGGACCAAGGGGGTGGCCTCGCCGCTGATCGAGGAGGCCGTCGCCCAGCTGGAGCCGGCGGACGAGGAGGAGACCGCCCGGGCCCTGGTGGCCCGACGGCTCCCGGCCACCCGTGGCCTGCCGACGCCCAAGCGGATGCGGCGGCTGGTCGGGATGCTGGCCCGCAAGGGGTACCCGGAGGGCCTGGCCCTCCGAGTGGTCAGGGAGGCCCTGGAGCGGGAGGGCCAGGACACGGACGACTGGGAGGACTATGCGCCCGATACCCCGTGAGACCGGCTCCGGTCGGCGCCGCGGCGCGCCGCCACGTCGGCGAACGTCCCCCGACCCGGCGAACGTCGTGCCTCAGCGCTCGCCGGCCGGTTCGGCGGGTCGGTCCACGCCGCGCAGGTGGCGGACGGCCTCCCGGAGCAGCTCCGTGTGGGCGCCCGGCAGACAGGCCGCCAGGTGGCCGTCCGGCCGCACCAGCAGCACGGTGTGCGCGCCGGCCCCCGGATACTCCTCGGTGACCAGCAGTTCCGCCGGTAGTCCCAGGGTCTCGGCGACGGCGGCCAGTTCGGGCATCAGTCCGGCCGACAGCCAGTGCCTGGCATCCCAGACCCGGGCGCCCGGCGCGGTCAGGACCAGCAGCAGCGGCCCGCCCAGCCGGTCCCGCAACCGCGCCCGGCTGCCGTCCAGCGCGGTCACCGCGACATCGGTCACCCGCGCGCCCACCCGGGTGGTCGCCGCCGCGGTCGCCGCCGTGCCCAGCGGCCCGGTGACGTACTCCGGCGGCCCGCCCAGCGCGCCCCGGCCCAGGTGCCCGTCGCCCAGCAGGGCGGCACGGCTGCGCCCGCGCCCCGGGAGCCGACCGGCCAGCCCGCCGCGGCCGCGCACCAGCGGCAGCGCCTGGTCGACGGCGCGCAGCCGGCCGCCGACCGCCCCCCGCCGCTCCGTCTGGTAGCTGTCCAACAGGCTCTCGGTGGCGCCCAGATGGCTGGCGACTGCCAGCTTCCAGGCCAGGTTCTGCGCGTCCCGCAGTCCCTCGGTCACCTGCTGGGTGCCGAGCGCGCCCAGCAGGTGGGCCGCGTCGCCGGCCAGGAAGACCCGGTCCACCCGCCAGCTGCGGGCCAGCCGCTGGTGGCATATGTGCACGCCGGTGTCCAGCAGCTCGTAGGGCGGCGGCTCGCCGTCGTGCCAGTCGGTCAGGGTGCCGGCCACCCGGCGCAGCAGCGCCTCCGGGGTCACCAGCCCCTCGTCCGGCGGCAGCGGCCAGTCCAGCCGCCACCGTCCGCCGGTCAGCGGGCGTACCGTCACCTCGCCCACCGAGAGGCCGCGGTGCAGCCCCGCCTCCCCCGGCCAGGGCAGTTCGGTCCGGAGCGCGGCCACCGCGTACCGCTCCACCCCGGTGCGCCCGGGGAACGGGACGCCCAGCAGCTTGCGCACGGTGGAGCGGGCCCCGTCGCAGCCCACCAGATAGCCGCCGCGCCACTGCCGGTTCTCCTCGCGGCGCCCGTCGGTGGGCCGGAACACGCTGTGCGCCAGCAGGTCGCCGTCGCGCTGCTCGAAGTCGGTGAGCCGGTGGCCGCGGATCAGCCGCACCAGCTCGTGGCGGGTGACCGCCTCCCGCAGGGTCGCCTCCAGCACGTGTTGGGGCAGGTGCCGGGGCGCGTCCTCGGGGCCGAAGGCGTGGTGCTCGACCTCCCGCCCCCGGTGCACGGTCCGCCAGGCGGACCAGGTGGCACTCTCCCGGTGTGCCCCGGGGAGCGTCGACCACCGTGCCACGTCGGGTGCCAGGACCAGGCTGCGGGCCGGCCGTGGGGCGGGTGGCCCGTCCGATCCGTCCAGTACGACGGACGGCACATCGTGCCCGGCCAGGGCAAGCGCCAGCGCGAGCCCCGTAGGGCCCGCGCCGACGATGATCACGGGCAGCACAGCACGTATGGAACCCAGCGCCGCCGCTACCGTCAAGTCGGCCTCGGCGCGCGCCGGTTGTGCGCCCGGTCAGGAACTGCCCGGAGCGGGGCCACCGTCCCCCGTGCCGGAGCCGGTTCCGGTTCCCGCCGACGGCAGGTCGGTGCCGCCCGGCAGGGTCGCGCCCTTGCCCAGCGCGGGGGCCGGCAGCCCCGCACCGGCGGTCTGGCTCTCCTCGCCGGCGTCGTGCGGGACGACCGCGCCGGTGCCGCGCCGACCCCGCCTGATGCGTCCTTCGAGCCAGCCGGCGAAGCCGGTGAGCAGGAAGTTCACCGCGATGAAGAGGGCCGCGGCGACCGTGTAGGCGGCGATGGTGTTGCTGTAGTTACCGGCCACCAGACGGGTGTTGCTGAGTAGTTCGCCGTAGCCCAGCATCGCGCCGCCGAGCGCGGTGTCCTTGACGATGACCACCAACTGGCTGACGATCGCCGGCAGCATCGCGGTGACCGCCTGCGGCAGCAGCACGTAGACCATCGCCTGGGTCTTGCGCATGCCGATCGCGTTGGCCGCGTCGGTCTGGCCGCGGGGCAGCGAGAGCACGCCGGCCCGCACGATCTCGGCCAGCACCGAGGCGTTGTAGAGCACCAGGCCGGTGATCACGGCGTACATCGGACGGATGTCCCGGTCGATGTTGGCCCACTCCGCGAACGCCTGGTTGGCGAAAATCATCAGGAGCAGCACCGGGATCGAGCGGAAGAACTCGACGATCACGTCCGAGGGACGCCTGATCCACCAGTGCTGCGACATCCGCCCGATGCCCAGCAGGGCACCCAACGGGAGCGCGATCACCAGGGAGAGCGCCGCCGCGGTCAGGGTCTCCTGCAGACCCGGCAGCAGGTAGGTGGTCCAGACCCGGGAGTCGGTGACGAACGGGTCCCACTTGGCCAGGTCCAGCTGGTTCTTGTCGTTCAGCGCGGAGAGCACCCACCAGGCGAACGCCGCCAGCGCGGCGACGAACACCACGGAGATCAGGACGTTGCGCTGCCTGGCGCGCGGCCCCGGAGCGTCATAGAGAACGGAGGTCTTGCTCATCGCTTCACCGCCACGCGCTTGCTCACCCAGCCGAGGAACAGGCCGGTCGGGAGGGTGAGAACAATGAATCCAAAGGCGAACACCGCCGCGATCGGGAGGAGTTGGGCTTCCCTCTCGATCATGTCGCGCATCAGCAGGGCCGCCTCGGCGACGCCGATGGTGGCGGCCACCGTGGTGTTCTTGGTCAGAGCGATCAACACGTTCGCCAGCGGGGGCACCACCGAGCGGAACGCCTGCGGGAGGACCACCAGGGTCAGCACCTGCGTGAAGCCGAGCCCCAGCGCCCGCGCCGCCTCGGCCTGCCCGACGGGCACCGTGTTGATGCCGGAGCGCAGCGCCTCACAGACGAAGGTGGAGGTGTAGACGATGAAGCCGAGCACGGCCAGCCGGAACGCCAGCGAGTTCGGGTCGGAGCCGTCGGTCCACATCGTCACCCCCATCGTGAAGTAGAGCCCCTGCGAACAGGCCACGATGATCAGCGTGAGCGGGGTGTTCCGCAGGATGTTCACGTAGGCGGTGCCGAAGGCCCGCATCACGGGGACCGGGCTGACCCGCATGGCGGCCAGGGCGGTCCCCCAGATCAGCGAGCCGATCGCGGAGTAAACGGTGAGTTCCACCGTGGTCCAGAACGCCCCGAACAGGTCGTACCGGTCGAGATCAAGGAAATCGAGCACGGAATCTCTCAGTCTCGCCTAGGGGTTGGGAATGAGTGTGGCGTGCCGCCGCGTGGACGGCACGCCACCGGGTGACCTAGATAGGGGTTCAGCTGGTCTCGGTGATCTCCGGAGCCGGCTCGGCCGCGTAGTTGGCCGGGCCGAAGTGCTCGTCGATCGACTCCTGCCAGGCGCCCTCGTCCACCATGGCGGTGATCGCCGCGTTGATGTCGTCCCGCAGCTCGGTCTCGCCCTTGGGCACGCCCACGCCGTAGTACTCGTCGCTCAGGTTCAGACCGGCCAGCGCGAACTTGCCGACGTTCTGCTCCTGCGCGGCGTAGCCGGCGAGGATCGAGTCGTCGGTGGTCAGCGCGTCGACCGTGCCGTTCTCCAGGCCGGTCAGACACTCGGAGTAGGTGGCCAGCTCGTGCAGCCCGGCGCCCGGGTACTGCTCGCTGAGGTTGGCCGCCGAGGTGGAGCCACCGACCGAACACAGCATCAGGTCGGCGATCTCCTCCGGGTTGGACACCGACTCGCCGTCCCGGATCAGCAGGTCCTGGTGCGCGACGAAGTAGGGACCGGCGAAGTCCACCATCTCCTTGCGCTCGTCGGTGATCGAGTAGCTGGCCACGATGAAGTCGACGTCGCCGCGGTCGAGCATGGTCTCGCGGTCACCGCTGGGCGACTCGACGAAGTTGATCTGGTCGGGCTCGTAGCCCAGCTCACCGGCGATATAGGTGGCCACGTCCACGTCGAAGCCGACGAACTCGCCGTCCGGGGTCTTCAGGCCCAGGCCCGGCTGGTCGTACTTGATGCCGACGTTGATCGTGTCGCCGCCACCGTCGCCGCTGCCACCCTCGTCGTCGCCACCACCACAGGCGGTCGCGGCGAGGGAGAGGGCGAGCACGCTGGCGGCGATGGCACTGGCCTTGCGGAGTCTCATGGTGGCTGTGTCCTTAGGGTCGAGGAAGTGCGGTACGGGGGTGCGAACGCCGTGCGGGGCGCGGGATCAGTACCGTGGGCCGGTGCTGAGCCGGTGGTGCTGAGCTTGTTCGGTGCTGCGAGGTCGGTGCCGCCCGTCGGTGCGGGCGGCCCGGGTCAGTGCTGGAGGATCTTCGACAGGAAGTCCTTCGCCCGGTCGCTGCGCGGGTTGTCGAAGAACTGGTGGGGCTCGGCCTCCTCGACGATCCGGCCGTCGGCCATGAAGACCACCCGGTTCGCCGCGGAGCGGGCGAAGCCCATCTCGTGGGTGACCACGACCATGGTCATCCCCTCCCGGGCCAACTGCTGCATGACCTCAAGGACCTCGTTGATCATCTCGGGGTCGAGCGCCGAGGTGGGCTCGTCGAAGAGCATCACCTTGGGCTCCATGGCCAGCGCGCGGGCGATCGCGACCCGCTGCTGCTGACCACCGGAGAGCTGTGCCGGGTACTTGTCGGCCTGGTTGCCCACACCCACCCGGTCCAGCAGCGTCCTGGCCTTGGCCTCCGCGTCTTCCTTGCTGACCCCGCGGACCTTGATCGGTCCCAGGGTGACGTTCTGGAGCACGGTCTTGTGCGCGAAGAGGTTGAACGACTGGAAGACCATGCCGACGTCGGCGCGCAGCCGGGCCAGCTCCCTGCCCTCCTCGGGCAGCGGCTTCTCGTCGATCGTGATCGTGCCGTCGTCGATCGTCTCCAGCCGGTTGATCGACCGGCAGAGCGTCGACTTGCCGGACCCCGAGGGCCCGATCACGACGACCACCTCGCCGCGCTTGATGGTCAGGTTGATGTCCTGGAGGACGTGCAGCGCACCGAAGTGCTTGTTCACGCTGTCCAGGACGACCAGGTCCTCCGCCAGGGACGCGGCATCCGCGGGGTCCTTGGTCAGCGGCGCATCGCTCATCGTGGAGTTGCTCCATCCTCGTCGGTTGCAGGGACCCTAGTCAGCTGGGCGATGAAGCGTCAGCAGATCTGAGCGGAAATTGAGCATAACGATCCGGCCGCTTGATCTTTCACGGACAGTGACCTGTCGTGTCCCTGAGGTAGCATAGAGTGACGGAATCGTTCCGTGACGTAGACATGTACCCCTCACCTGCTTCAATCGTCCTCGTAGCGCCGCTTCAGAGTGTCAGACGGAGACCGCCGAGGGCCGTCCGCTGAACGGGAACCCACGGAAGGGGGACACGAGGGGTGCGCCTGCTCCTGGTGGAGGATGACGAGCACGTGGCCGCCGCGCTGGTGGCCGTGCTGAAACGGCACGGCTTCGAGACCGTCCGGGTGCGGTCGGGCGAGGAGGCGCTCGCCCAGCTGCGGGGCGGCGGCTTCGGTGTGGTCCTGCTCGACCTGGGCCTGCCCGACCTGGACGGCTTCGAGGTCTGCGGGCGCATCCGCCGGCTCACCTCCACCCCGGTGATCATGGTCACCGCCCGTGCCGACGTGCGGTCGCGGATCCATGGCCTGCACCTGGGTGCCGACGACTACGTGGTCAAGCCCTACGACACCGGTGAGCTGCTGGCCCGTATCCACGCGGTCAGTCGGCGGACCGGGGGCGAGGAGCCGGCCGGGCCCGAGGAGACGTCGCCCGAGGTGCTGGTCCTGGGGCCGATGGTGGTGGAGCTGGCGGCCCGTCGGGTGGAGGTGGACGGGGCGGCCGTGGTGCTGACCCGCAAGGAGTTCGATCTGCTGGCGCTGCTGGCCCAGCGGCCCGGGGTGGTGTTCCGCCGGGAGCAGATCATCAGTGAGGTCTGGCGGACCAGCTGGGAGGGGACCGGGCGCACCCTGGAGGTGCACATCGCCTCGCTCCGTGCCAAGCTGCGGCGGCCGGAGTTGGTGGAGACCGTCCGGGGCGTCGGCTACCGGCTGGCGGTGCCCGGCCTCTGAGCCGGCCGGCCGGGAGCCGGCGCCCCGCCGCGGTGCGTTGCGGCCGGGCGGAACCACGGAGTGAACGAGCGGGTCGGGTGACCCGGAGAAGGACAGGGATTGATCGGTGCGTGCCCGTCTTCTTCCCCTGTTGATCGTTCTGCTGACCGGAGTGCTGCTGGCGCTCGGCATCCCGCTGGCCACCAGCCAGGCCAGGAGTGAGCAGCAACGGGTGGTCGTGGACCGGATCGACGACACCGCCCGGTTCTCCTCGCTCGCCCAGTTCGCCGCTGTCTCGCCCGCCGACGACAGCCACCACGAGCCGCTCGCCACGCTCCGCGAGGAGCTGCGGCGCTACCACGAGGTGTACGGCATCAAGGTCGGCGTCTTCCGCCGGGACGGCCGGGCCATGGCGGTGGCACCCGAGGGCTGGCACGCCCCCGGCGGCACCGGCGGCAAGGAGTTCGCCGAGGCACTGGCCGGCCGCCGCAGCCAGGGGCCGTCCCAGGTCTGGCCCTGGGACAGCGAGCGCACGCTGGTGGTGGCCTCGCCGGTGATCCGGGACGGCGACGTGATCGCCGTGGTGGTGACCGAGTCGCCGACCGGGCCGCTGCGCTCCAACATCCTGCAGAGCTGGCTGCCGATGCTGCTGGCCGAGGGGGCGGCGCTGCTGCTCGCGGTGGCGGCCGCGTTCCAGCTCACCCGCTGGGTGCTCCGCCCGGTGCGGGTCCTGGACCGGGCCACCCACCACATCGCCACCGGGCGGCTGACCGCCCGGGTGGCGCCGGCCGGCGGGCCACCGGAGCTGCGCCGGCTCGCGGTCTCCTTCAACGAGATGGCCGACCATGTGGAGGAGGTGCTGGAACAGCAGCGCGCCTTCGTCGCCGACGCCTCCCACCAGCTGCGCAACCCACTGGCCGCGCTGCTCCTGCGCATCGACCTGCTGGGCCTGGAGCTGCCCGAGGACAGCGAGGAGTTCGCCTCGGTGCGGGCCGAGGGCAAGCGGCTGGCCCAGGTGCTGGACGGGCTGCTGGACCTGGCGCTGGCCGAGCACAGCGCGGCCGACACCCGGGTGGTGGACGTGGCCGCGCTGGTCGCCGAGCGGATCGACGCCTGGCGGCCCGTCGCCGACCAGCGCGGTGTGCGGCTGCGCCGGTCCGGGCCGGTCGCCGTGACCGGTTGGGCCGACCCGGTCGGCCTGTCCAGCGCGCTGGACGCGGTGATCGACAACGCGTTGAAGTTCACCCCGCCAGCCGGCCTGGTGCTGGTCACCGTGGAGCCGGGCCGGGACGCGCTGACCGTCGAGGTCGCGGACACCGGCCCCGGCGTCACGGACGAGGAGCTGGAACGGGTCGGCTCACGCTTCTGGCGCAGCCACCGCCACCAGAACGTCCACGGCTCCGGGCTGGGGCTCTCCATCGTGGGCGCCCTGCTGGCCGCCGGCGGCGCCCGGATCGCCTACGCGCACAACGAGCCCACCGGGCTGCGGGTGATCGTGACGGTGCCCCGGCACGCGCCGGAGCCCGCCACGCTCCCCGCGGCGTTCGACCGGCTCAGCCCCGGTGGGACAAGCGAAGCGTGAGGATCTGGAAGGGGCGCAGGCTTACCGCCACGCTCCCCTCCGTCACCTCAAGCGCCGGCTCGTCCGCCAGCGGGCGCTCCAGCAGGTCGGTCACCGCCACCCCGACGAGCGGCAGGTCGACGCGCAGCCGCCCGGTGGCCCGCCGGCCGCCCGACTCGTAGAGCCGCACCACCAGGTCGCCGCCGCCGTCGTCGGCCAGCTTGACCGCCGAGACCACCAGGCTGCCCTCCCCGCCCGGCTCGACCACCTCGACCAGCGGCGCCACCTCGGCACCACCCGGCACCGCGCGCTCCGGCAGGTTGATGCGGTGGCCCTCCCGCACCGCGTCGGCCAGCTCGGCGCCCGGCACCAGGCCGAAACGCAGCCGGTGCTCGCCCTGGTCGGTCTCCGGGTCCGGGTAGCGGGGCGCGCGCAGCAGGGAGAGCCGCACCGTGGTGGTCTGCCCGCCGTCGGGCCGGACGTCCCGGGTCACGTCGTGGCCGTAGGTCGAGTCGTTGACCACCGCGACGCCGTAGCCCGGCTCCGCCACCCGCAGCCAGCGGTGCGCGCAGATCTCGAACTTGGCGGCCTCCCACGAGGTGTTGGTGTGGGTGGGCCGGTTGACGTGGCCGAACTGGGTCTCGGCGGCGGACTCGTCCGCCTTCACGTCGAGCGGGAAGGCGGCCTTGAGCACCTGCTCGCTCTCCCGCCAGTCGAGGTGGGTGTCGAACTCCACCACCCGCGCGCCGGGGCGCAACACCACCAGCTGCACCACTCGGGAGGCGCCGAACGCGCGGGTCACCCGCACCGTCGCCGCCCCCTCGTCACCCGCGTCCGGCTCGACCAGCTCCAACGACTCGACCGCCACCAGGTCGCGCACCCGGTTCCGGTAGAACTCGTCCAGGTCCCAGGCGTCCCAGGCGTTGGGGAAGTCCGGGTGGAGCTGGAGCAGGTTGCCCGCCAGGCCCGGTGCCACCGCCTCCCGGCCACTGGCCAGATCCACCGCCGAGACCAGCAGCCCGCGCCCGTCGACCGCCACCCGCAGCAGTCCGTTGTCCAGCAGGTAGCCGCCGTCGGCCCGCTCGGTCACGGCCACCGGCGGCCGCGCGCCGGCCGGCCGGCGCGCGGCGCCGCCGGCCGGCACCCCGTCCCGCTCGTGCGGCGCCGCGTTGAAGACCACCGTGTCCTGGCCCGGGCCGGTCAGCGCCCGCTGCGCCGCGTCCACCAGCCCGAGCAACTCGGCGCGCAGCCGGGCATAGGTCTCCCGCGCCTCCCGGTGCACCCAGGCGATGGACGAGCCCGGCAGGATGTCGTGGAACTGGTGCAGCAGCACCGTCTTCCAGATCCGCTCCAGCTCCGCGTACGGATAGGCGTACCCGGGCACCCGCAGCGCCGCGGTGGCCGCCCACAGCTCCGCCTCACGGAGCAGGGACTCGCTGTGCCGGTTGCCCTGCTTGGTCTTGGCCTGCGAGGTGTAGGTGCCGCGGTGCAGCTCCAGATACAGCTCGCCGACCCAGACCGGGGCGTGTGGATACTCCTCGTGCGCCTTCGCGAAGAACTCCGCCGGCCGCTCGATCGCCACCCGCGGCGAGCCCTCCAGGTCCCGCGTCCGGCGGGCCCGGGCCAGCATCTCGCGGGTGGGACCGCCGCCGCCGTCGCCGAAGCCGAACGGCACCAGGGAGCGGGTGCCCCGGCCCTTCTCCCGGTAGTTGCGCGCCGCGTGCGCCAGCTCCCGGCCGCTCAGGTCCGAGTTGTAGGTGTCGATCGGCGGGAAGTGGGTGAACACCCGGGTGCCGTCGATCCCCTCCCACCAGAAAGTGTGGTGCGGGAAGGCGTTGGTCCGGCTCCAGGAGATCTTCTGGGTGAGGAACCAGCGCGAGCCGGAGAGCTTCACCAACTGCGGCAGCGCCGCCGTGTACCCGAAGGAGTCGGGCAGCCACACCTCCTCCGTCTCGATCCCGAACTCCTCCAGGAAGAACCGCTTCCCGTAGACGAACTGCCGCGCCATCGCCTCGCCGCCGACCATGTTGGTGTCGGACTCCACCCACATGCCCCCGACCGGCACGAAGCCGCCCTCCGCGATCCGCCGCCTGACCCGCTCGAACAGCTCCGGCCGGTGCTCCTTCAACCAGTCCAGCTGCTGCGCCTGGGACATCGCGAAGACCAGCTCGTCCGACTCCTCCAGCAGCGCCACCACGTTGGCCGTGGTGCGGGCGACCTTGCGCACCGTCTCCCGCAGCGGCCACAGCCAGGCCGAGTCGATGTGCGCGTGCCCGACCGCGCTCAGCCGGTGCGCCGAAGCGTGCGCCGGCGCGGAGAGCACCCCCGCCAGCTGGGCGCGCGCCGCGGGCGCGCTGCCCGCCACGTCCGCCAGGTCCACCGCGTCGAGCGCCGCCTCGACCGCCCGCACCAGCTCGAAGCGGCGGGCGTCGTCCGTCGACAGCTCGGCCAGCAGCGAGCCCACCACCTCCAGGTCCGCCACCAGCTCCCAGACCTCCGCCTCGAAGACCGCCAACTCGGCCCTGACCAGCCGGTAGAGCGGCTCCTCCGGGGCGGTCAACCGGTCCCCGAGCACGGTCGGCCGCGGCTCGGCGAGCGTCGGGTTGGCCGCCGCCTCGACCAGGAAAGCGACCTCCTCCCCGCCGCGCGCCGCCCGGGCCACCGGCACCCAGTCGTTCTGCGGGTGCAGCCCCTTGACCACCGTGCCGTCGGGCCGGTGCACCAGGCCCTCGCACTGGAAGCCGGCCAGCCGCCGGTCGAAGCCCAGGTCCACCCTGGCCTCCACCCGCAGCCCGGCCCACTCGGCCGGCACCCGCCCGGTCAGCCGGAACCAGCTGGTGCCCCAGGCCGGCCCCCACCGCTCACCGACCTCCGCCGGCCGGTAGGGGGCGGCCAACGCCTCGGCCACCGGCACCGGCTCGCCCGGCGCGTCCCAGCGTTCCGGCGTCAGCGGCACCGCCGCGCCGTACACCGCCGGCCTGATCCGCTCGTCGAGCACCCGCCGCAGTCGCTGCTCGACAAGATCACGGTCGTCGTGCATGCCAGATGACTCCTTCGCTCCTGTGGTGCGGTCGTCCCGGGAAGAAGGTGAACCAGCCGGAACAGCGACAAACGGAAAGGAGCGGAAAGAAGCGTGCCGGGCGAGAACCGGACAGAAACGGTCAGGTAGGGCCGGCGAGGCGTCGCCGCCGGCCGGAGCCGCGCGGATCGGCTACGACTTGACCGACCGGTAGTAGTCCCGGGCGCCCGGGTGCAGGTCCAGCGGCTGGGTGTAGATCGCGGTCCGCAGATCCACCCGTTGGGCCGCGTGTACCTCACGTCCGATGCGGTCCCGGCCGTTGATCACCGAACGGGTGATCTGCTCGGTCAGCCGGTCGTCCGTGCTGTCCGTGGTGAGCAGCAGGTTCGCCACCGCCAGGGTGTCGATGCCCTCGGTACCGGGGATGCCCGGATAGGCGTCCGGCGGCATCACCGCCGCCCGGTAGTGCGCCGTGTACCCGCCGTCCCCCCGCTCGGCCAGCTCGGGCAGCAGGTCGCCCAACGGCACCAGCCGGATCTCGGTGAAGGCCGCGAGCTGCTCCACCGCCGAGGTCGGCAGGCCACCTGACCAGAAGAAGGCGTCCAGCCGCCCGGCCTCCAGCATCCGCGGCATGCTGTCGATGCCGAGCCGGACCGCCGTGACGTCCCGCTCCATGTCCAGCCCGGCCGCGGTCAACAGCTCCCGGGTCACCAGCTGCACCCCCGACTGGTCCTGGCCGACCCCGACCCGCAACCCCGCCAAATCCGCGGTCCGTTCCACCGGGGAGTCCACCGGCACCACCAGGTGCATGTAGTCGTCGTACAGCCGGGCACAGGCCCGCAGCCGCTCCGCGCCCGCGCCGCCGGCCTGCTGGTAGGCGGCGATCGAGTCGGCGGTGGCGATGGCGAAGTCGGCGCTGCCGTTGAGCAGCCGCTCGATGTTCTCCACCGAGCCGGCGCTCTGCATCAGCTCCATCTCCAGCTGCGGCGCGTCCCCGTTCAACTGGCTGCGCAGCAGCTGGCCGTAGCGGGCGTAGACACCGCTGCTCACCCCCGTGCTCAGGGTCACCGAGCCGGACGGCCGGTCGGTGGTGTCGAAGAGCGGCCGGGACACCACCGCGACCAGCGCCAACAGCAGCACGGCGGCCCAGGCGAGCAACCGCCGCCGCCGGGGCGCGAGGGCCGGCGGCCGTCGCGGTCCTGGTCCGTCCGAAGCCATCCGAGCAACGTATCAGCGGACCGTAGACTTGGGCACGGCCAGCCTGCTCCCTGATCGATGTGGATTGAGTCCTTCCCATGCCGCTTCCCTCCGCGCCCGCCCCGCGCACCTACCAGGTCCGGACGTTCGGTTGCCAGATGAACGTCCACGACTCGGAACGCATGGCCGGGTTGCTAGAGGAGGCCGGCTACGTCCCGGCGGACGAGCGCGACGAGGCCGCCGACATCGTCGTCTTCAACACCTGCGCCGTCCGGGAGAACGCCGACAACCGCCTCTACGGCAACCTCGGCCAGCTGGCGCCCAAGAAGGCGGCCCGCCCCGGCATGCAGATCGCCGTCGGCGGCTGCCTGGCGCAGAAGGACCGGGACACCATCACCCGCCGCGCGCCCTGGGTCGACGTGGTCTTCGGCACGCACAACGTCGGCAGCCTGCCGGTGCTGTTGGAGCGCGCCAGGATCGAGCGCGAGGCGCAGGTGGAGATCGCCGAGTCGCTGGAGGCCTTCCCCTCCACCCTGCCCACCCGGCGGGACAGCGCCTACGCCGCCTGGGTCGCGATCTCCGTCGGCTGCAACAACACCTGCACCTTCTGCATCGTGCCCGCGCTCCGCGGCAAGGAGAAGGACCGCCGGCCCGGCGACATCCTGGCCGAGGTGGAGACCCTGGTGGCCGAGGGCGTCATCGAGATCACCCTGCTCGGACAGAACGTCAACGCCTACGGCTCGGACATCGGCGACCGGCGGGCGTTCTCCAAGCTCCTGCGCGCCTGCGGCTCGATCGAGGGCCTGGAGCGGGTCCGCTTCACCTCCCCGCACCCCAGGGACTTCACGGACGACGTGATCGAGGCCATGGCGGCCACCCCCAACGTGATGCCCCAGCTGCACATGCCGCTCCAGTCCGGCTCGTCCCGGGTGCTGAAGGCGATGCGCCGCTCCTACCGGCAGGACCGCTACCTGGGCATCATCGAGAACGTCCGCGCCGCCATCCCGGAGGCGGCCATCACCACGGACATCATCGTGGGCTTCCCCGGCGAGACCGAGGAGGACTTCCAGGAGACCCTGCACGTGGTCCGCGAGGCCCGCTTCGCCCAGGCGTTCACCTTCCAGTACTCCAAGCGGCCCGGCACCCCGGCGGCCGAGATGGCCGACCAGATTCCGAAGGAGGTCGTCCAGGAGCGCTACGAGCGGCTCGTCGCCGTGCAGGAGGAGATCTCCTGGGCGGAGAACAAGCGGCAGGTCGGCCGCACGGTCGAGGTGCTGGTCGCCGAGGGCGAGGGCCGCAAGGACGACGCCACCCGCCGGCTCTCCGGCCGCGCCCCGGACAACCGCCTGGTCCACTTCACCCGGCCCGAGCAGCCGGTCCGCCCGGGCGACCTGGTCACCGTCGAGATCAGCTACGCCGCCCCGCACCACCTGCTCGCCGAGGGCGCGGTCAAGGCGGTCCGGCGCAGCCGCGCCGGTGACGCCTGGGAGCGGCGCACGGCGGCCCCCGCCCCGGCCGGCGGCGGCGTGCTGCTCGGCCTGCCCACGATCGGCGCGCCGCCCGCGCCCACCGAGCCGGTGGGCGGCTGCGGCCTCGCCCACTAGGGCGCCGCGGCGGTCCCCGGGGACTCCGTCCGGGGGTGCCGCAGCGACGGGAGAGCCGTGCCGCGGCACCCGCGGGCGTCCCGGGCCTGGCGGCCGACCTGGCCCACGGCGAGCCGGCCGGGAGGCCCCGGGACCCGAGGCCAGGTGAGACGGGGTGCCGAGGCGCTGGTCGGCCCGGGGCCCGGACGGGTCCGGAGGACCCCGGGCTGGGGAGAGGCCGGGCTGGGAGAGGCCCGGCGCCGACGCCCGCGACGCTCCGCGGACCCAGGTCGGGCCGCGCCCGGTCGGCCCTGGCCGGCTAGGCTTTCGATCATGCTCGTCGCCGCCGCAGTCTGCCCCTGCCCGCCCCTGCTGATCCCGGAGGTGGCGGCCGGCGCCGCCGCCGAGCTGGACGCGGCGCGCGCCGCCTGCTTCGACGCCGTGGCGGTGCTGGCCGCGGCCAGACCGGACCGGCTGCTGCTGGTCGGCGCGGCCGACCCCGCCGAGAGCGGCGGCTACCCGGCCGGCAGCCGCGGCTCCCTGCGCGGCTTCGGGGTGGCGCTGGACGTCACCCTGGGCCGCGGCGAGCCCACCGAACGCGCGCTGCCGCCCTCGCTGACGGTGGGCGCCTGGCTGCTGGAACGCACCCGCTGGCAGGCCGCCGAGGTCGCCGCCCTGGCGCTGGCCGAGGCGGCCGACCCGACGGACTGCCTGGCCGGCGGCCGGGCCCTCGCCAAGGAGGACGGCCGGCTGGCGCTGCTGGTGCTGGGCGACGGCAGCGCCTGCCGGTCGGCCAAGGCACCCGGCGCCTTCGACGACCGGGCCGAGCCCTTCGACCAGGCGGTCGCCACCGCCCTGGCCACCGCCGACACCGGGGCGCTGGCCGGCCTCGACCCGGTGCTGGCCCGCCAGCTGCACGCGGCCGGCCGGCCCGGCTGGCAGCTGCTGGCCGGCGCCGCCGAGGGCGGCGACCTGGCCGGCCGGCTGCTCTACGACGAGGCGCCCTACGGCGTCGGCTACCTGGTCGCCAGCTGGTCCTGACCGGCGGACGACCCGGCCCGTTCTGCGAGACTTCCCCGGTGCACACCACTCACCGCGCCCCCCGAGTCATCGCCGTGGTCGGCCCGACCGCGGCGGGGAAGTCCGACCTGGCCGTGGCGCTCGCCCAGCGACTCGGCGGCGAGGTGGTCAACGCCGACTCCATGCAGCTCTACCGCGGCATGGACATCGGCACCGCCAAGCTCACCCCGGCCGAGCGCGGCGGCGTCCCGCACCACCTGCTGGACGTCTGGGACGTGACGGTCACCGCCAGCGTCGCCGAGTACCAGCGGCTGGCCCGCGCCGCCATCGAGGAGCTGCTGGCCAGCGGCCGGGTGCCGATCCTGGTCGGCGGCTCGGGGCTGTACGTGCGCGGCGCCCTGGACAAGCTGACCTTCCCCGGCACCGACCCGGAGGTGCGGGCCGCGCTGGAGGACGAGCTGGCCCGGGCCGGCAGCGGGCCGTTGCACGCCCGGCTGGCGGCCCTCGACCCGCCGGCCGCCGAGGCGATCCTGCCCAGCAACGGCCGGCGGATCGTTCGTGCCCTCGAGGTCATCGAGATCACCGGGCGGCCGTTCACCGCGCAGCTCCCGGAGCCGGGCGAGGACCGCGCCCACTACCCCGCGCTCCACCTCGGCGTGCGGGTGCCCCGGCCGGAACTGGACGCCAGGATCGCCACCCGGGTGGACCGGATGTGGGCCGCGGGGCTGGTGGACGAGGTGCGGCGGTTGGCCGACCGGGGGCTGCGCGAGGGGCGCACCGCCGCCCGTGCCCTGGGCTACCAGCAGGTGCTGGCCGCGCTGGACGGCGAGTGCGCCGAGGCGGAGGCCAGGGCGGAGACGATCCGGGCCACCCGGCGCTTCGCCCGCCGCCAGGAGAGCTGGTTCCGCCGGGACCCCAGGGTGCACTGGCTGGACGCCGGCGAGGAGGTCGCGACGACCCTTCAGAACCGCGCCTGGGAGTTGGTCGAACGGGCGGTCACATCCTGATCACGTGATGGCATCGGGACGCTCGTAGCGGCGGGGAGTGCGCCACCGGCGTGCCATCATCGAGCCGATGCTACGACCGGGAACCGTTGAGTTGGGAGGGCGCGTGGCGATGGAGGCCGGCCCTCGTGAGACCAGCGGAACGACCGAGCGGGCGGGCGAGGCCGCGCCGTCCGTGCCGCGCCCGGCGGACGGCGCCGCCGGCCACCCGCCGGAGCCGGCGGACGACGAGCACCCGCTCGTGCCGGCCCCCCCGGACGGCGAGGCGCTGCGCCACGCCGACGTGCTGGAACCCCTGACACCGCTGGACGCCCTCGACCCCCGCGACCCGCTGGACGCGCTTGACCCGGTGGCGGACGAGGCCGAGCGCGTCGAGTCCTACGCCGATCTGCGGCCCCCGCGCCGGCTCCGGCTGGCGGTGATCGCTCCCATCGTGGTGCTGAGTCTGCTCGGCTCGCTGATGTTCGCCTTCCCGCTGGCCTTCGCCTTCGACGAGGCGGGTGCGGTGGTCGCCATGCTCGGGCTGCTGATCGGCTCGTCGGCCGCCGGCTGGGGCATGATGGCCGCCCGCCGGGTCGGCTACACCTGGCCGGGAGTACCGCCGCGCGGCTCGGGCCGCCGGCCGGACTGGCGGCTGCTGCTGCTCTACGCGGTGGCCCTCGCCCTCGCCCTGGCGCTGGCCGTCTGGCGGGTGGCCGGCCTGCGCTGACCCGCCGACTACGATCGTCGGATGGGCACCGCACAGCAGTCCGTACCGTTCCTCAAGGGGCACGGCACGGAGAACGACTTCGTGATCATCCCCGACTTCGACGGCCGGCTCGCGCTCGACGCCGCCGCGGTGGCGCGGCTGTGCGACCGCCGGGCCGGGATCGGTGGCGACGGGCTGCTGCGGGTGGTCCGCTCGGCCGCCCATCCGGAGGCGGTCGCCCTGGCCGACCAGGCCGAGTGGTTCATGGACTACCGCAACGCCGACGGCAGCGTCGCCGAGATGTGCGGCAACGGCCTGCGGGTCTTCGCCCGCTACCTGCGCCACGCCGGCCTGGCCAAGGGCCGGGAGCTGGCGGTGGCCACCCGGGCCGGGCTGCGCCGGGCCAGGTTCGCCGAGGACGCGGACGCCGGGCCGATCACCGTGGCGATGGGCCGGGCCCGGCTGCCCGGCGGGGCCGCGGCCTCCGTCACGGTCCGGGTCGGCGAGCTGAGCTGGCCGGCGCACCAGGTGGACATGGGCAACCCGCACGCCGTCGCCTTCGTCGACGACCTGGCCCAGGCCGGCCCGCTGTTGACCGCGCCTGAGGTCCGCCCGACCACGGCCTATCCGCACGGCACCAACGTCGAGTTCGTGGTGGACCGCGGCGCCCGCCACGTGGCGCTGCGGGTGCACGAGCGCGGCTCGGGGGAGACCAGGTCCTGTGGCACGGGCGCCTGCGCGGTGATGGTGGCCGCCGCCCGCCGGGACGGCCACGACCCGGCCGCGGACGGCCGGCCGGTCAGCTACACGGTGGACGTGCCGGGCGGCCGGCTGGAGATCACCGAGGCGGTGGACGGCACGGTGACGATGACGGGGCCGGCGCTGATCGTCGCCGAGGGGGTCCTCGTGCCGGAGCTGCTGGCGGCGGCGGGCTGAGCGGGCTGACACCCCGACAGGCCGAACAAACGTCACTCCCCGGCCGAGTACCCCTCTCTTTCGGCCACGTTCGTCAGAACATACGTCACCTGAATGGGTGATCCCAGGCGATCGGGACGGCGGGTGGTCATCCCCCCGTGGTGGGCTCGGTAGCATCAAGCACCGGCGCCGCTGCGGGACCGTCCCATCGCCACGGGATGACCGGACGTCAGCCGCGGTCCGGTCCACTCGACCGCGGAGGTGCCCCCACGATGACGGCAGAGGCGACCACCCCGAGCGGTACCGCGCCCACCGGCCGGGGCCACCGCCGAGTGCGGCTGCGTCAGCTCGGCCGCGCCGCCGTCTTCGGCTCGGACCGGCACCGGCTCCCCGACGCGATCGAGCACCTGGCCAAGACGCACCGCCGCCACCACCCGCGCGCCGACCTCGACGCCCTGCGCCGCGCCTATCTGCTGGCCGAGGCGGCGCACCGGGGGCAGACCAGGAAGAGCGGCGAGCCCTACATCACCCATCCGCTCGCCGTCACCCTGATCCTCGCCGAACTCGGCGCCGAGACCACCACGTTGACCGCCTCGCTGCTGCACGACACGGTGGAGGACACCGAGGTCACGCTGGAGCAGGTGCGGGCCGACTTCGGTGCCGAGGTGGCGCACCTGGTGGACGGGGTCACCAAGCTGGAGAAGGTCGAGTACGGCGCCGCGGCGGAGCCGGAGACCTTCCGGAAGATGCTGGTGGCCACGGGCAGCGACGTCCGGGTGATGTCCATCAAGCTCGCCGACCGGGTGCACAACATGCGCACCCTCGGGGTGATGCGCCCGGAGAAGCAGGCGCGGATCGCCCGGGTCACCCGGGACGTGCTGATCCCGCTCGCCGAACGGCTCGGCGTGCACACCGTCAAGACCGAGCTGGAGGACCTGGTCTTCGCCGTGCTCCACCCCGCGGAGCACCAGGCCGCCCAGGAGCTGGTGCTGGCCCACCGCGGCCGGCCGGACCCGCTGGCCGAGGCGGCGGCCGGGGTCAGGGCGGTGCTCCGGGAGGCCGGCATCGCCGCCGAGGTACAGATCCGGCCCCGCCATCTCTTCTCCGTGCACCGCGCCCGGCTGAAACGCGGGGAGCTGGGCGCCATGGACTACGGCCGGCTGCTGATCCTGGTCGCGGAGAACGCCGACTGCTACGCCGTCCTCGGCGAGCTGCACACCTGTTTCACCCCGGTGGTCGCGGACTTCAAGGACTTCGTCGCGGCCCCCAAGTTCAACCTCTACCAGTCGTTGCACACGGCCTTCGCCACCCCCGGCGGCGCCGTCGCGGAGGTCCTGGTCCGCACCCACGCCATGCACCGGGTGGCGGAGACCGGCGTGGTCGCCCTGGGCGACCCGCACCGCTCGCCGGAGGGCGAGGCGGGCGCGGAGGAGACGGAGCGCGCCGATCCGACCCGTCCCGGCTGGCTCTCCCGGCTCCTGAAGTGGCAGGAGCAGGCCACCGACCCGGACACCTTCTGGACGGAGCTGCGGGACGAACTGGCCAGGGACCGGGAGATCACCGTCTTCGCGGGCGACGCGGCGGACGGCCCCCTGCAGCTCCCGGTCGGCGCGACCTGTGTGGACGCGGCCTACGCCCGGCACGGCCAGGCGGCCCACTCCTGTGTCGGGGCCCGGGTCAACGGCCGGCTGGCCGCGCTGCGCACGGTGCTGCGCGACGGCGACACGGTCCAGCTGCTGCTGGCCGGCGACGCCGGCTCCCGCCCCTCGCCCGAGTGGCTGGAGCACGCCACCACCCCGGCGGCCCGGGTCGCCATCCGCTCCCGGCTGGAGAACGGCCCCGAGCCGGCCGAGTACGAGGCGGGCGAGGAGACCCGGCGGCCGGCCGCCGAGCCGGAGCCGGCGGCGACCGCCCGGGCCACGGCCGGGGAGGCGGCCGCCACCGTGCCGGGGGCGCCGGAGGCGGCGATCCGGCTGGCGCGCTGCTGCACGCCGGTGCCGCCGGACGCGGCGCGCGGCTTCCTGGTGCGGGGCGGCGCGGTCACGGTGCACCGTGAGGAGTGCCCCACGGCGCGCGAGATGGCGGCCGGCGGGCGGGCTCCGCTGGTGGTGAACTGGCGCTCCCACTCGATGGGCTGCCGGGTGACCCTGCAGGCCGAGGCCTTGGGCCGCCCCGAGCTGCTCGCCGACCTCACCGAGGCGCTGGCCCAGCACGGCGCCGCCGTGTTGAACGCCGAGGTGGAGCCGCCGCGGGAACAGCGGGTCCGGCACACCTACACGCTGCGCCTGCCGGACGCCTCCGGGCTGCCGCGGCTGATGCGCGCCATGCGCCGGGTGCCCGGCGTGTACGACGTCTCGCGCGCGGTGCGGCTGCAGCCCTGAGCCCGCGCCGGGCGTCGTTTCCGGACGTCAGGTGGGCCCGCCGGCCGGGCCCGCCGGCCCGGATCGCCGGGCGGGGAGCCGCCCCGGGGGCGCGGCCCGGGCCGGTTATCCTCGTGCCCGTCGGGCCTCGCCGTGCCACTATGGACAGCGGGTTTCCGGCGGGCCAGCGGCGCGCTCCGGGAATCTTCCAGGCGGCTCGGGCGTTGTCCCGGGCAGCCGTGTTCCTCAGCTCGCGCAGCGTCCTCGCTGGCCGGCTGATCCAGTCGAACCTAAGGATCGCATTGACCTTTTCTTCCCTTCCTCAGGACACCCAGCGCCCCACCACGGCGAACCGCCGGGCCGACGCCCTGATGGATGAGGACGTTGCCTGGAACGAGTTCTCCGAGGACCGGGACGGCGAGCAGTTCGAGCGGGAGGAGCGCGCCGCGCTGCGGCGGGTCGCCGGCCTCTCCACCGAGCTGGAGGACGTGACCGAGGTCGAGTACCGCCAACTGCGCCTGGAGCGCGTCGTGTTGGTGGGCGTTTGGACCTCGGGCAGCGTCCAGGACGCGGAGAACTCCCTGGCCGAGCTGGCCGCGCTCGCGGAGACGGCGGGCGCCCTGGTGCTGGACGGCGTGATCCAGCGCCGTGACCGGCCGGACCCGGCCACCTACATCGGTTCCGGCAAGGCCAGGGAGCTGCGGGACCTGGTCGTCGAGACGGCCGCCGACACCGTGATCTGCGACGGTGAGCTGAGCCCCGGCCAGCTGATCCACCTGGAGGACGTCGTCAAGGTCAAGGTGGTGGACCGCACCGCCCTGATCCTGGACATCTTCGCCCAGCACGCCAAGTCCCGTGAGGGCAAGGCCCAGGTCGCGCTGGCCCAGATGCAGTACATGCTGCCCCGGCTGCGCGGCTGGGGTCAGTCGCTCTCCCGGCAGATGGGTGGCGGCGGTGGCGGCGGCATGGCGACCCGCGGCCCCGGTGAGACCAAGATCGAGACCGACCGGCGGCGCATCCGCGAGAAGATGGCGAAGATGCGCCGGGAGATCGCCCAGATGAAGACTGGGCGGGACGTGCAGCGGCAGGAGCGCCAGCGCCACGAGGTGCCCTCGGTCGCCATCGCCGGCTACACCAACGCGGGCAAGTCCTCGCTGCTCAACCGCCTCACCGGGGCCGGTGTCCTGGTGGAGAACGCGCTCTTCGCCACCCTCGACCCGACGGTGCGCAAGGCCGAGACCCCCGGCGGCCGGGCCTACACCCTGGCGGACACGGTGGGCTTCGTGCGGCACCTGCCGCACCACCTGGTGGAGGCGTTCCGCTCCACCATGGAGGAGGTCGGCGACGCCGACCTGATCCTGCACGTGGTGGACGGCTCACATCCGGCGCCGGAGGAGCAGCTGGCCGCGGTCCGCGAGGTGATCAACGAGGTCGGCGCGCGGGACGTGCCCGAGATCGTGGTGGTCAACAAGGCGGACGTGGCCGACGAGGTGACGCTCCAGCGGCTGCTGCGCACGGAGCGGCGGTCGATCGCCGTCTCCGCCCACTCCGGCCTGGGCATGGACGAGTTGCTCGCCTGGATCGAGGAGGAGCTGCCGCGTCCCTCGGTCGAGCTGGTCGCGCTGGTCCCCTACCCGGAGGGCGCGCTCGTCTCCCGGGTACACGGCGAGGGCGAGGTGCTCAGCGAGGAGCACACCGGCGAGGGCACCCTGCTCAAGGCCAGGGTGCACCCGGAGCTGGCCGCGCTGCTGGCGCCCTACACGCCGGCGACCAGCGGCTGACCGCGCCCCGCGACGCCTGACGAGCGGGCTCCCCCTGGGTGGTGGGAGCCCGCTCGTCGTGTCCGGACGGCCCGCGGGGGACCGAACCGCGGTGGGCCCCGAGGGTCAGTTCTCGCGGGCCAGGGCGATGGTGGTCGTGTCGCGCTGCCCGGCCTCGTAGAACATGTGCAGCCGTCCGTCCACGTCCACGAACGACGGCGCGGCGGCCCGCCCGTTGTCCGGCGCGTTCGTCCGGGAGTCGTACAGCACGCCGAGGTGGTCCTCGCGGTCGAAGCTGGTGCCGACCCGGGCGACGTGGATGTTGCCCGCGCCGGAGTGGTACACCACGTGCCCGCCGCCGTTCCGCGACCAGTAGTGGGCGCCGGAGAGCTGGCCGCCCTCGCCCGCCCGCGGCGAGATCAGCGGGTCCTGCTTGACCTGCCAGCCGGAGGTCAGCGAGTGGGACCAGCCGATGTAGATCTTGCGGGTGCCGCCGTGGTTGCCCATGAAGAGCATGATGTAGAGGTCCGACCGGGTCGGGTGCGGGAAGACCCGGGCGTAGGAGGTCTCGCTGACGCCCGGCAGCATGTAGGTGCCCACCACCCGGTTGTGGTACTGGAAGGTGCGTCCGTCGGACGAACTCGCCACCCGGGTCGTGTGGTTCTCGCCGTGGAAGTACAGGTAGATCTTGCGGTCCGCCGGGTTGTAGAAGGCGTCCGGGCTGGAGACGTGGGAGACGTCGAAGCTGGCCCAGGTGGGCGGGATGATGGGATTGTGCGCGTACTCCCGCCACGGGCCGGTGATCGTGTCGGCGTAGGCCAGGCAGATACCGCCCGGTTTGTTGTGCGGCGCGTAGTACATGTACCAGCGGCCCAGGGGGTTGGCGATCCGTCCGGCGACGTGGCGGACGGACGGGAAGATCAGTTCCTTGGTCGGGTTGTACCTCAGCTGGTCCTTGTCGAGCACCTCGCCGAAGTAGCTGAAGGTCGGGAAGCCGGGCACGGCGGCCTGCGCGGCCGGTGCCCCGGCGAGCGAGACCAGCCCGCCGGTCGCCGTCGCGGTGCCGAGGGCGGCGGCGCCGCGCAGCAGGCCACGGCGGCTGAGGGCGGAGGTGGGGAGGTGGCTCACGTCGTCCGTCACGGTGACTCCAGAGTGAGAGCGTTCGATGACACGGAGTGGTGCGGCTGGGGTGTGCGGCGGGGGGCTCGCCCCGAGTGGGGGTGACGGCCTGTGCCGCGAGGCACCCACGGTGCGGGGCCGCTGGCAGCACAGCTTCGGGCGGGCCGAGAACCGCGTCAAGGTGGTAATACGAATTACCACCTTGACCGCCCCCCGTGACGGCGGCAGCATGACGGAACACATCGTCACCTCAGGTGGATGACACGGCACTTGGCGAGCGAACGCGGGGTGCCGGCGACGGGCCGGGCAGACCGGTCGCGGCCGGCGCGGAGAGGAGACGCCCGTGGCAGGTCCCCGCCGCCGGGTGACCCAGCAGGACATCGCCCGGCTCAGCGGCGTCAGCCAGACCACCGTCTCCCTGGTGCTGAACAGCCGCTACGACGCCGGCGTCCGGATCGCCCCGGAGACCAGGGAACGGGTGCTGGAGGTCATCGCCGAGACCGGCTACGTGGCCGACCCGGTGGCCCGGCGGATGGTCGCCCGACGCAACCGGATCATCGGCGTCTTCACCTACGAGGCGGTCTTCCCGAGCGGCACCCGGGACTTCTACCAGCCCTTCCTGGCGGGCATCGAGGAGAGCGCGGAACAGCTCGGCTGCGATCTGCTGCTGCTGACCAGCGCCCCGGTGGTGGACGGCCGCCGGCGGATCTTCCACGACGGCAACCGCTTCCGGCTGGCCGACGGCTGCGTCCTGCTCGGCCGGGAGACCGACCGGGGTGAACTGGCCCGGCTGGTGGCCGAGGGCTACCCGTTCGTCTCGGTCGGTCGCCGGGCCGACGCCGGCGGCCCGGTCCCCTACGTGGGCGCCGACTACCCGGGCGCGGTCGCCGAGCTGGTGGCCAGGGCCGTCGCGCTGGGCCACCGGCGGCTGGCCTACCTGGGCGGCGGCAGCCACGCCGAGTCGCGCGGCGACCGCCGGGACGGCTTCACCGCGGCGCTCACCGCCACCGGTGTCGCCGGCCTGGTGCTGGCTGGCGACACCGCCGAGTTGGTCGCCCGGCTGCCGGCGCTGGTCGCCGACGGCGTGACCGCGCTCTTCGTCGAGGAACCGGCCGACTGCCAGCGCCTCGCCGACCGGCTCGCGGAGCTGGGGCATCCGGTACCGACCGCGGTCTCCGTCGTGGCGCTGGGCGACCCCACCTGGCCGACCACCGCCGAGATCGACTTCACCGGCTTCCGCATCCCGCGTCGGGAGATGGGCCGGCAGGCCATGGAGGTGCTCGGCGCCCTGCTGGCGGAGGAGCACACCGATCCGCGGCGTCTGCTGCGCTGCCGACGGCACCGGGGCGCGAGCCTCACGCCGCCGCCCGGGTAGCGCGCCCCCGGCGCCCGACGCGGGCGGCCGCCCCCGCGCGGCCACGGGGTGGCGCGCCCCGAGCGGCCGCTGCGTACCCTGGGGGCGTCGTGCCGGCGGGGGAGTGGGGTGCCCACCGGCCCCGACGGTGTCGGGAAAGTCGGCGAGCGGTCGGCGTGCGCCCGGTGGAACCGGGGGAACGCTACCGGGGAAGCGACTCGTTGTAGAGTCGGAAAGAGCCCTTGACCTGCATGGAAGCGGGCAGGGAGCCTAGCTCAGGAGTACCTTCATGTTGCGCACGATGTTCAAGTCGAAGATCCACCGGGCCACGGTGACGGAGGCCGATCTGCACTACGTCGGCTCCGTGACCATCGACGCGGAGTTGATGGAGGCCGCCGACCTGCTCCCCGGTGAGCTGGTGCACATCGTCGACATCGACAACGGCAACCGCCTGGAGACCTACGTCATCGAGGGCCGGCGCGGCTCCGGCGTGATCGGCATCAACGGCGCGGCCGCGCACCTGGTCAAGCCCGGTGACCTGGTGATACTCATCAGCTACGCGCAGGTGGACGACGCCGAGGCCAGGGCGCTGCGCCCCACGGTGGTCCACGTGGACGAGCGCAACCGCGTGGTCGCCCTCGGCGCCGACCCGTCGGAGCCGGTGCCCGGCAGCGACACCCGGCGCGGCCCGCTCTCCACCGCCCGCGCCTGACCCCGCGGGCCCGCGCCGCGCACCGCCGCGACGGCACGGCCGAGGGGCCGGTATCCCGTTCGGTACGGGATACCGGCCCCTCGCGTCAGGTGAGCCGAACGGTGCCTAGCCCTGCGAGCTCACGTGCTCGAACACGTCCCGCGCCTCGGTGTCCAGCCGGGGGCCGGCCAGCCAGACGCTGTCCAGCGGGCCGATGGAGTTGACCGAGACCAGCTCCGCCTCGCCGTCCTCGCCCTGGCGCAGCCACGGGCCACCGGACGAACCGCCGGTCATGGTGCAGCCGGCCCAGTAGAGCACCGGCATCGTCGGGTCGATCGACAGCCGCCCCGGGGTGTCGGTGCAGCGGTACATCAGCACGCCGTCGTAGGGCGCCGCGGCCGGGAAGCCGTAGAGCGAGACGGTGCCGAGGCCGGAGACCGCGGGCGCGTCGAAGTTGATGTCCACGGCCGAGCCGACCGTCTCCTCCAGGGACCGGCCGCTGCCGTCCTCCGGCTCGACCGACATGATCGCGAAGTCGCCGTGCGCGCCCTCGCCACCGGTGGTGGTGCCGTTGTCGATCCAGTACTGGGTGGTGGAGACGTAGTTGGCCCAGAAGATGCCGTACGGGTAGACCGAGGAGGCGTTGGCCTGGTCCTCGGCCTGCTCCGGCGGCAGCCCGTCGTTGTTGTAGGCCGGCACGAAGCTCAGGTTGCGGTACCAGCCGCCGCCCATGCCCGCGTGCACGCAGTGGCCGGCGGTGGCGACCAGGTTGGACTGGCCGGGGGCGTTGGGGTCCTTGACGACGGTGCCGGAGCAGACCATCGGGCCCTCGGGGCTGTCGAAGAACACCTTGCCGATCGGGGCGCCGTTCTCCGTGTACGGCGTCGGGACCTGCTCGGCCTCGACGGGCATCGGCTCCAGGTCGGTGATGCCGCGGTCGTCCGCCGGGTCGTCGGCCTCGGGCGCGTTGGCGTCCTCGTCGATCTGACCGTCGTCGATGGACTGCTCCGGGTCCTGCGCGTCCCCCATCCGGTCGGCGTCCCACAGCCCCTCGATGATGGGGTTGACGAAGTCGCCGATCTCGCGGAGCCAGGTCTCCTGGTCCCAGTCCTCCCAGCCGCCGTCCAGCCAGGCGTCGACATCGAAGTCGAACGGCAGGTTGTCGATGAGCTCCTGGAGCTCGTTCCCCCCGGGCGTCTGCTCCTCGATGGGCTGGGCGTTGTCGCCCGAGTCGTCGCCGTTGCAGGCGGTGGCGGTCAGGGCCAGGCACGCGGCCACGCCCGTCATCGCCAGCCCGACGCGACGACGTGCACCCCGCCGACGTATCGATGACATGGGTCAATCCCCCTGAGAAATATGTACTTCGCTTTGCTTGGCTAGGCAGTTCACCTGATCGGCAGGCGCCCCCCAACTATGCCGGTGACCATCTGGACGGCGGCAGCCGGGTCCCCGGTTCCCGGGGGTCAGGAACGGGGTTGGGCCGGAAGAAATCCGGTGACCGCCCGTGATCCCCGGGGCGTTCGGTCGTTACTACGGATGGCGGTATGCCGCCACGCCCAGTCAAGCGCCCTGACCGGGCCCGACCGCCCGTACGAAGGAGGGAGGCGCGTCGCCCGGTTGACGCCGGGGCCGCCGCGCCGCACCCGGATGAACGCACCCCCCCGTCCCGAGCGAGGCCAGCAGCAGGAGTCGGCGCCCGCGCACTCCACCGGTCTCGTGGAGCCGGCGGTGCCCCGTCAGTCGCGCCAGTCGCCGGCCGTGCCCCCCTCGGCGGCGCGCGGCGGCCGGCCGGGGGTCGAGCCGGCCGGCGACGCCGAGTTCCCCGGCGAGCCCGATCCGCTGGAGCACCCCGATCCGGAGGTGGCCGCCGACCTCGCCGCCTGCGAGGGGTTGCTGCGCTGCTGGGTGCGGGAGACGGGCGTGGTCCGGCCGGTCGATCGACTGCTCACGGTGCCGCTGCCGGCCTCCGGCAGCGAGTTGCGGGTCCCGGTGCTGCACTGGTCGGCGACCGGCTGGCATCGCTTCGGCCCGCCCGAGCTGGCGTCCGCGCCCGCCGGCGCGCCCCCGCTGGACGCGGTCACGCTCGCCGCGCTGCTCAGCCGCGAGGCGGCCGGCGCGGGCGGCGGGCGCGGCGCCGGGGAGGCGGCGGCGTTGGTCGGCCGGGTCGCCGACTCGCAGCGCCGGACGGCGCTCTTCCTGGCGCACCGCCGCGCCGACCCGGGCCCGGCCCGGCACGGCCACGCCTTCCTGGACGCCGAGCAGTCCGTCCTCTTCGGTCACCCGCTCCACCCCAATCCCAAGAGCCTGGAGGGGATGGCCGGCCGGGAGGCGGCCCGCTGCTCGCCGGAGCTGCGCGGCGCCTTCCGGCTGCACTGGCTGGCGGTGGACCGCGCGGTGCTGGCCAGCGACTCGGCCTGGCGGGACGGCGGCGCCGAGGTGCCGGCCGACCTGCTGGCCGCCCGGCTGGCCGGGGCCCGGCTGCCGGTGCCGCCCGGCATGGTCCCGCTGCCGCTCCACCCCTGGCAGGCCCGTGAGGTGGCGCACCGCCCTGCGGTGGCCGAGCTGCTGGCCGCCGGACTCCTGCGCGACCTGGGGGAGCACGGACCGCAGTGGCATCCGACCTCCTCGGTCCGCACGGTGCACCGGCCGGGCACGGAGGCGATGCTGAAGCTCTCGCTCGGCCTGTGGATCACCAACTCCCGCCGGGAGAACCTCCGCAAGGAGCTACATCGGGGCGTCGAGGTGCACCGGTTGCTGGAGGGCGGGCTCGCGGCCGAGCTGCGCGCCGCCTGCGGGCCCGGCTTCGACATCCTCCGGGATCCGGCCTGGCTCGCGGTGGACGACCTGGCCGGCCGGCCGGTCCCCGGGCTGGACACGCTGCTGCGGCAGAGCCCGTTCGGCCCGGAGGAGGACGTACTCTGCCTGGCCGCGCTGACCGCGCCGCGCCCGTGGCCGGGGCGGTCCGGCGGGGCGCTCTCCTCCCGGCTCGCCGAGCTGGTGCGCGGCCTGGTCGAGCGCACCGGCCGGCGGCGGTCCCAGGTCGCCGCCGAGTGGTTGGCGCGCTACCTGCGGGCGGTCGTCGCCCCGGTGCTGTGGCTGGACGCCCACGCCGGGGTCGCCCTGGAGGCACACCAACAGAACACCCTGGTGCTGTTGGACGCGGACGGTTGGCCGGTCGGCGGCCGGTACCGGGACAACCAGGGCTACTACTTCCGCGCCTCGCACCGGGCGGCGCTCCAACGACGCCTGCCCGGCATCGGGGAGCGTTCCGACACCTTCGTCCCGGACCGGGTGGCCGACGAGCGGTTCGCCTACTACCTGGGGATCAACAACGTCTTCGGGCTGATCGGGGCCTTCGGCGCCCAGCGGCTGGCCGACGAGCAAGCGCTGCTCGCGGTCTTCCGCGCCTTCCTCGTCGAGCAGGCCGGGCGGGCAGCGGAGCCGGTGTCGCCCCTGGTCGAACACCTGCTGACGGCCGAGACGCTGCGCTGCAAGGCCAACCTGCTGACCCGCCTGCATGGCCTGGACGAGCTGACCGGCCCGGTGGACGGCCAGTCCGTCTACGTCACCGTCGCCAACCCGCTGGCCGGCGGCTGAGCCCGAAGGAGGAGAGGGTGACCACGTCCCCCATGTCGCCGCCGGACCAGCGTCCGGCGCGGCCGGTCGAGCCCCTGGACGAGCTGGCCGGCTGGGGCCCGGTGGCGACGCCGGCCGGCTCGTTCCGCCTGGAGCCGGTCCGCCCGAAGCGTGACCTGGCGCTGCTCGGCGAGTGGATGAACGACCCGGCGGTCGACGCCTTCTGGGGCCTGGCCGGTCCGCTGGAGCGCACCGCCGGGCAGCTGCGCCGGCAGCTGTCCGGGGACGGCCACAGCCTGCCCTGCCTCGGCCTGCTGGACGACCGGCCGATGAGCTACTGGGAGATCTACCGGGCCGATCTCGACCCGCTCGCCCGGTACTACCCGGCCCTGGACCACGACCTGGGCGTGCATCTGCTGATCGGCCGACCGCGTGATCGGGGGCGTGGGCTGGGTTCGGTCCTGCTGCGCGGGGTGGCGGAGCTCGCGCTGCGCCGGGTGCCCGGGTGCCAGCGGGTGGTCGCCGAGCCCGACATCAGGAACCACGCCTCGGTCGCGGCCTTCCGCGCCGCCGGCTTCCGGCAGACGGCGGAGCTGGAGCTGCCCGACAAGCGGGCCGCGCTGCTGGTCCGGGGGCGAGGTCCCGCCTCTCCCTGACCGGCCACGCCCCGTTCCGGCCGGTCGCGGTTCCCCGGCCACCTCCCCACCCCGTCCGCCTCGCTCGCCATCAGAAGGCTCGGCGGCCCGTTCGGCCGTTCCGAGACCACCCACCGACAGGAGCCAGCCTTGTCTATACCGACGACCGACCCCGCCGCGACCGTCGCGCCGAGCTGGGAGCGGGCCTCCCGCGCGCTGTTCGCCAAGATGCTCGCCGAGTTCGCCTACGAGGGGATCATCACTCCCTACGCGGAGCACGGTGAGCCCGGCGGCTACGCCCTGCCGGTCAACGAGGAGCTGACCTACCGGTTCCGCGCCCGGCGTGGCGCGTACGGGCACTGGCGAATCGATCCTGCCTCGATCACGCCCGCCGCCGACCCGCTGGCCTTCATCGCGGCGGCCCACGACACCGTGCTGAGCCTCTCCGGCGACACCACCGGCCACCTGATGCGGGAGCTGACGGCGACCCTGGCCGCCGACGCTGCGCTGGCCGCCGGGCAGCTGCCGGTGGCCGGGCAGGCGGAGCTGGGACACGCGGCGCTCGAAGGGCACCAGACCGGCCACCCCTGGCTGGTCGCCAACAAGGGCCGGCTGGGCTTCTCGGCCGGTGACGTCGCCCGGTGGGCGCCCGAGTCGCGCACCCCGAGCCGGCTGCCGTGGCTGGCCGTGCACCGCTCCCTGGCCACCTACCGCGGGGTGCCGGCGCTGCGCACCGCGGACCGGCTCTACGCGGAGGAGCTGTCCGAGGCCACCCGGGCCGGCTTCGCCCGCACGCTGGCCGACGACGGCCGGAACCCGGACGACTACCTCTGGCTGCCCGTCCACCCCTGGCAGTGGGACGAGACCATAGCCACGCTCTACGCGCCCCAGATCGCGGCCGGCCTGCTGGTGCCGCTGCCCACCGACGGGGACCTGCGGCAGCCGCAGCAGTCGATCCGCACCTTTCTCAACCTCAGCCGGCCCCGGGCCCGGACGGTCAAGCTGCCGCTCTCCATCCTCAACACCCTGGTCTGGCGCGGGCTGCCCACGGAACGCACCCTGGCCGCCCCCGCGGTCACCGACTGGGTGCTGGGGCTGCGCGACGGCGACCCGTTCCTGGCCGAGGAGACCCGGGTCATCCTCCTGGGGGAGACGGCCTCCGTCACCGTCGAGCATCCACTTTTCGACCGGTTGAGCACCATCCCCTACCAGTACCGCGAGCTTCTCGGCTGTATCTGGCGAGAGCCGATCGAACTCTTTCTGGAGCCTGGGGAACGGCCCCGCACCCTGGCCGCCCTGCTCAGCACGGACCGCACCGGCCGCTCCTTCACGGCCGAGCTGGTGCGGCGCTCCGGGCTGGCGCCGGACGAGTGGCTGCGCCGGCTCTTCGCCGCCCTGCTCCCGCCCCTGCTGCACTTCCTCTACCGCTACGGCACGGTCTTCTCACCGCACGGGGAGAACGCGCTGGTGGTCTTCGACGAGCGGGACATCCCGGTGCGGCTGGCCGTCAAGGACTTCGTGGACGACGTCAACCTCAGCGCCGAGCCGCTGCCCGAGTTCGACGGCATGCCGGCCGAGGTGCGCGAGGTGCTGCTCACCGAGCCGCCGAGCTTCCTCACCCAGTTCATCCACTCCGGGCTCTTCGTGGGCGTCTTCCGCTTCCTGGCGCCGCTCTGCGAGGAACAACTCGGCGTTCCCGAGGTCGATTTCTGGTCACTTGTCCGGGGTGAGATTCTCGCCTACCAGCGGCGTTTCCCCGAGCTGAAGCACCGCTTCGAGACCTTCGACCTGCTGACGCCCCGCATCAAGCGGCTCTGTCTCAACCGCAACCGGCTCCAGCTGGACGGCTACCGGGACCGTTCCACCCGCCCGCACGCCGCGGTGCTGGGCACGGTGGCCAACCCGCTCCACCCTGGCTGATGGGACCCGGGTCGCGGGCGCGCTGTCAGTGGCGCCGCGTAGGGTGTGCAGCCCTATGACTGGCACTTCAGGGACGCCCTCCCTCACCGAGCTGTTGCACGCCGCCGTCGCCGCCGTGGGCGGCACCGAGCGGCCTGGTCAGGTCGCCATGGCCGAGGCCGTGGCCCAGGCGGTCGAGGACGGCACGCACCGGCTGATCCAGGCCGGCACCGGCACCGGCAAGTCGCTCGGGTACCTGGTGCCGGCCATCGCCGGGGGCGATCGGGTGGTGGTGGCCACGGCGACGCTGGCGCTGCAGCGGCAGCTGATCGAGCGGGACCTCCCGCGCACGGTCGAGGCGCTGCGCCCGCTGCTGCGCCGCCGCCCGGAGTTCGCCACGCTCAAGGGCCGGTCCAACTACCTCTGCCTGCACCGGCTGCACGAGGGCGTGCCCAGCGAGGACGAGCAGGGGCTCTTCGACCCGCTGGAGGCCGCGCAGGCCATGGGCGGGCCGACCAGCCGGCTGGGCAAGGACCTGCTCCGGGTGCGGGAGTGGGCCGACGACACCGAGTCGGGAGACCGGGACGACCTCTCGCCCGGCGTCTCCGACCGCGCCTGGTCCCAGGTCTCGGTCTCCTCCCGGGAGTGCCTGGGCGCCAGCCGCTGCGTCTACGGGATGGAGTGCTTCGCCGAGGCGGCCCGGGAGCGGGCCAAGCTCGCGGAGGTCATCGTCACCAACCACGCGCTGCTGGCGATCGACGCGATCGAGGGCGCCCCGGTGCTCCCCGGGCACGAGGTGCTGATCGTGGACGAGGCCCACGAGCTGGTCTCCCGGGTGACGGGAGTGGCCACCGGCGAGCTGACCCCCGGCGGGGTGAACCGCGCGGTCCGGCGGGCGGCCAAGCTGGTGGACGAGAAGGTCGCCGACCAGCTCCAGACGGCCGCGGAGGACTTCGAGCGGTTGATGGAGCTGGCGCTGCCGGGCCGGCTGGAGACGCTCCCCGAGGAGCTTGGCTACGCGCTCGCCGCGCTGCGGGACGCCTCCAGGGCGGTGATCACCGCCCTGGGCAACACCCGGGACGCCTCGCTCACCGACGAGGACGCGGTGCGCAAGCAGGCGCTGGCCTCGGCGGAGACCATCCAGGCGGTCGCCGAGCGGCTCTGCCAGGGCTCGGAGTACGACGTGATCTGGTGCGAGCGGCACGACCGTTTCGGCGCCTCGCTGCGGGTGGCGCCGCTGTCGGTCTCCGGGCTGCTGCGCGAGAAGCTCTTCACCGACCGCTCGGTGGTGCTCACCTCGGCCACCCTCAAGCTCGGCGGCGACTTCAACGGCGTGGGGGCCTCGCTGGGGCTGGCCCCCGAGGGCGAGCGGGGGGATGACCTCCCCCAGTGGCAGGGCCTGGACGTCGGCTCCCCGTTCGACTACCGCAGGCAGGGCATCCTCTACGTGGCCAAGCACCTCTCCCAGCCGGGGCGGGAGGGTAGCCGGTCCGACATGTTGGACGAGCTGGCGGAGCTGGTGGAGGCGGCCGGCGGGCGGACGCTGGGGCTGTTCTCGTCCATGCGCGGCGCCCAGGCGGCGGCGCAGGAGCTGCGCGGCCGGCTCGACCTGCCGATCCTGCTCCAGGGAGAGGAGACGCTGGGGGAGCTGATCAAGTCCTTCGCCGACGATCCGCGTACCTGCCTCTTCGGCACGCTCTCGCTCTGGCAGGGCGTCGATGTGCCCGGCCCCAGCTGCCAGTTGGTGGTGATGGACCGAGTGCCCTTCCCCCGGCCGGACGACCCGCTGGTCAGCGCCCGGCAGAAGGCCGTGGAGGAGGCGGGGGGCAACGGTTTCATGGCGGTCGCCGCCACGCACGCGGCGCTGTTGATGGCGCAGGGGGCGGGCCGGCTGGTGCGTTCCACGACGGACAAGGGCGTGGTCGCGGTGCTCGACCCGCGCCTGGAGAAGGCGCGCTATGGCAGCTTCCTGCGGGCGTCGATGCCCGACTTCTGGTACACGACGGACCGTAATCAGGTGCGCCGTTCGCTGGCGGCGATCGACGCGGCAGCGCGGGACGCCGCCGCGTCGGCGAGTGGTTCGTGAGGGAGGCGGCGGGCCGGCCGGGGGCGTGCCGCCGATGGGGGGAGAGCGCGGGTGGGGGCCGTCAGACCCGCCGCATCACCGCGACCACCTTGCCGAGGATGGTGGCATCGTCCCCGGGGATTGGCTGGTAGGCGGCGTTGTGCGGCAGCAGCCAGACCTGACCGTCCTCCCGCTTGAACCGCTTGACCGTGGCCTCGCCGTCCAGCATGGCCGCCACGATGTCGCCGTTCTCCGCGACCGGCTGACGACGGACCGTGACCCAGTCGCCGTCGCAGATGGCCGCCTCGATCATCGAGTCGCCGATGACCTTGAGGACGAACAGCTCGCCGTCGCCCACGAGTTGCCGAGGGAGGGGGAAGACGTCCTCCACGGACTCCTCGGCCAGGATCGGGCCGCCGGCGGCGATCCGGCCGACCAGCGGCACGTAGGAGGCGGCGGGCTTGCCCGCGGTGTCGGTCGCCTGGGGGGCGGGGGTCTCGGCGCCACGCACCTCGTAGGCCCGGGGGCGGTGCGGGTCGCGGCGGAGGAAGCCCTTCCGCTCCAGGGCCATCAGCTGGTGCGCGACGGACGAGGTGCTGGAGAGGCCGACGGCCTGGCCGATCTCCCGCATGGAGGGGGGATAGCCGCGGCGCTGCACGGAATCGCGGATGACCTCGATAACCCGCCGCTGCCGGTCGGTCAGCCCGGAACTGTCGGCCCGAATCCCCGGCGGCCGGCCGGGCATCGCCCGCCCGGCACCCGGGGTGCCCATCCGGTCCTGGCGGCGCTCAGCGGCGGTGATGGCGTCGTCTGCTGCGGTGGTCATTCAGGCCCCTTCTCAGGTGGTACTCCCTAGTCAGACAACGGTAGTTGCTATCGAAAGGTTGCGCCAAACACACGTTCGAGTGAAAATTCCGCGTTTGGGTACCAGGGGTCGGACGCCGGGTGTATTGGTGCCAAACGGTAGCCCGGCGCCGGGCGCGAACGGTAACCGGGTCGTGCGGTAGCCTCCCCTGCGGCGGTCCGCCGTGCCGTGGCCCGTGGTGCCCAGGAGGCGTGGCGGCGGCCTCCGCGCGGCGACACGCGCCGGGCCAGCGTTGCCTCGTCACCCCCAGATCTAGTGGTCCGACGGGCGCCGCCGTCCCACAACTTGTGGTCCCCGGTCTCCGTCGCGCCGAGAAATCGCCTATGCTTGGCAGTGCCTCGCGGGGCCCGCTCCGGCGGCCCGTGTGAGCGCTGCCGCCATGCCGGTGGGTCCGTGCGACTACGCCGTGTCATCAGTCTGGGAGAGGGGAGAAGGCCATGCACTGCCCCTTCTGCCGCCACTCCGACAGCCGGGTCGTCGACAGCCGCACGGCCGACGACGGCACGATGATCCGTCGCCGGCGCCAGTGCCCGAGCTGCTCCCGCCGTTTCACCACGGTGGAGACCGCCTCGCTGATGGTGATCAAGCGCAGCGGCGTCACCGAGCCCTTCAGCCGGGACAAGGTCATCTCCGGGGTGCGCAAGGCCTGTCAGGGCCGGCCCGTGACGGAGGACGCGCTGGCGCTGCTCGGTCAGCGGGTCGAGGAGGCGGTGCGCGCCACCGGCAGCGCCGAGCTGTCCACCCACGACGTGGGGCTGGCGATACTCGGCCCGCTCCGCGAGCTCGATCTGGTGGCCTACCTGCGATTCGCGTCCGTCTACCGGGCGTTCGAGTCCCTGGAGGACTTCGAGTCCGCCATCGCCGAGCTGCGCGACGGGGCCCAGGACGGGCCGCCGCGCCAGCGGCCACCCGAGGACGCCGAGCCGCGCGGCCTCGCCGACAAGACCTGACCGGGGCGCATCGCCGCGCGCCGGCCAACAGTTCACAACAGCACGGGTGACCCGGCCTGCCGGCCGGGCACATCAGGGCGTCATGCCCGAGCAGGGAGGCGGAATGACTGAGACGACGAGTGGCCCGGCACGTGGGTCCCGCGCCAAGGGCGGCAAGGGAGCCAAGGGGCTGCGGATCGAGCGCGTCCACACCACGCCCGGGGTGCATCCCTACGACGAGGTGGTCTGGGAGCGCCGTGACGTCGTCATGACCAACTGGCGCGATGGCTCGATCAATTTCGAGCAGCGTGGCGTCGAGTTCCCCGACTTCTGGTCGGTGAACGCGGTCAACATCGTCACCAGCAAGTACTTCCGCGGCGCCGTCGGCACCCCGCAACGGGAGAGCGGCCTCAAGCAGTTGATCGACCGGGTGGTGCACACCTACCGCGCCGCCGGGGAGAAGTACGGCTACTTCGCGTCGCCGGCCGACGCCGAGATCTTCGAACACGAGCTGACCTACGCGCTGTTGCACCAGGTCTTCAGCTTCAACTCGCCGGTCTGGTTCAACGTGGGCACGGCCCAGCCGCAGCAGGTCAGCGCCTGTTTCATCCTCTCCGTCGAGGACTCCATGGAGTCCATCCTCGACTGGTACAAGGAAGAGGGGATGATCTTCAAGGGCGGCTCCGGTGCCGGGCTGAACCTCTCCCGGATCCGCTCGTCGAAGGAACTGCTCTCCTCGGGTGGCAACGCCTCGGGCCCCGTGTCCTTCATGCGCGGCGCCGACGCCTCCGCCGGCACCATCAAGTCCGGCGGCGCGACCCGGCGGGCCGCCAAGATGGTGGTGCTCGACGTGGACCACCCGGACATCGAGGCCTTCATCGAGACCAAGGTCAAGGAGGAGGAGAAGATCCGCGCCCTGCGGGACGCGGGCTTCGACATGGACCTCGGGGGCGACGACATCACCTCCGTGCAGTACCAGAACGCCAACAACTCGGTCCGGGTGAACGACGAGTTCATGCGGGCCGTGGAGTCCGGGTCGTCGTTCGGGCTGCGCGCCAGGGCCAACGGCGAGGTCATCGAGCAGGTGGACGCCAGGAAGCTCTTCCGGCAGATGGCCGAGGCGGCACACGCCTGCGCCGACCCCGGCATCCAGTACGACGACGTGATCAACCACTGGCACACCTCGCCGGAAAGCGGTCGGATCACCGCCTCGAACCCGTGCAGCGAGTACATGCACCTGGACAACTCCTCGTGCAACCTGGCCTCGTTGAACCTGATGAAGTTCCTCTCCGACGACGACCAGGGCAACCAGTCGTTCGACGCCGAGCGCTTCGCCAAGGTGGTCGAGCTGGTCATCACCGCGATGGACATCTCGATCAGCTTCGCCGACTTCCCCACCGAGAAGATCGGCGAGACCACCCGCGCCTTCCGTCAGCTGGGCATCGGCTACGCCAACCTGGGCGCGCTGCTCATGGCCACCGGCCACGCCTACGACTCGGACGGCGGCCGGGCGCTGGCCGGCGCGATCACGTCGCTGATGACCGGCACCTCCTACCGCCGCTCCGCCGAACTGGCCGGTGTGGTGGGGGCGTACGACGGGTTCGCCCGCAACGCGGACGCGCACCACCGGGTGATGCGGCAGCACGCCGAGGCCAACGACGCGGCCCAGCGGATGGACGACCTCGACACCCCGGTGTGGGCCGCGGCCACCGAGGCCTGGCAGGACGTCATCCGGCTCGGCAAGAAGCACGGCTTCCGCAACGCCCAGGCCTCCGTGCTGGCGCCCACCGGCACCATCGGCCTGATGATGGACTGCGACACCACCGGTGTCGAGCCCGACCTCGCCCTGGTCAAGTACAAGAAGCTGGTCGGCGGCGGCTCGATGCAGATCGTCAACAACACCGTGCCCAAGGCGCTGAAGCGGCTGGGGTACCAGCCGGAGCAGGTGGAGGCGATCGTCGCGCACATCGCCGAGCACGGCAACGTCGTGGACGCCCCCGGGCTGAAGGTCGAGCACTACGAGGTCTTCGACTGCGCCATGGGCGAGCGGTCGATCGCCCCGATGGGCCACGTGCGGATGATGGCCGCGGCCCAGCCCTTCCTGAGCGGGGCCATCTCCAAGACGGTCAACATGCCGAGCAGCAGCACTGTCGACGACGTCGCCGAGATCTACCACCAGGGCTGGAAGCTCGGGGTCAAGGCGCTGGCCGTCTACGTGGAGAACAGCAAGGTCGGACAGCCGCTCTCCGCCAAGAAGAAGGACAAGGAAGCCGGCGAGCAGCCGGCGGAGGCCGCGGCCGAGCCGGAGCGGATCGTCGAGTACCGCCCGGTGCGGCGGCGGCTGCCCAAGGGCCGCCCGGGGATCACCACCTCGTTCACGGTGGGCGGCGCCGAGGGCTACATGACGGCCAACTCCTACCCGGACGACGGGCTGGGCGAGGTCTTCCTGAAGATGTCGAAGCAGGGTTCCACCCTGGCCGGCATGATGGACGCCTTCTCCATCGCGGTGTCGGTCGGCCTCCAGTACGGCGTGCCGCTGGAGACCTACGTCTCGAAGTTCACCAACATGCGCTTCGAGCCGGCCGGGATGACCGACGACGAGGACGTGCGGATGGCGCAGTCCATCGTGGACTACATCTTCCGGCGGCTGGCCTTGGACTTCCTGCCCTTCGAGACCAGGTCCGCGTTGGGCATCCACACGGCGACCGAGCGCAAGCGGCACCTGGAGACCGGCTCCTACGAGCCGGGCGACGACGAGCTTGATGTCGAGGGGCTCTCCCAGTCGGCGCCGCGACAGTCGCATCCGCAGGCCAAGCCGGTCGTCGAGGAGGCCGCCCCGGCGGCCGGGCAGCGGTCGGCGGAGCCGGAGCGGCCCGCGCCGAGGGAGGCGCACAGTTCCACAGAGCTGGCCGAGATGCAGCTGGGGCTGAACGCCGACGCCCCGCTCTGCCTCGCCTGCGGCACCAAGATGCGCCGCGCCGGGAGCTGCTACCTCTGCGAGGGCTGCGGCTCCACCAGTGGGTGCAGCTGATACCGCGCGCCATATGGGCGTGAGGTGGCTGGTCAGGGCGGTGGAGCCGGTCTCGCGGCTCCACCGCCTTCGACCAGCGTGACGCCTGACCATGGTGTTTGATGGGCCGCGCCGTCGCGTCGGGGACTTGTCGCGGCGATTGCTGTCCTGCCATGCTCCAGCCCATGATCAAGAGAATCGAGTCCTCCGACCGCCGATGAGCGGGACGACCGGGACAGGACTGCCCGGACCATCGACAACGCTGTTCGACCACGCGCTGCGGCTACATCAACTGGCTCCGGATGAGCCGCTGCCGCGCGACGGGTACCCCTTTCCCGACGACGCGTCGCACCGTCGTCGAGGCCCGAAGGCACCCGAGAACCGGCACTTGGCCGGCCGGGATGTCGCGCGCCTTCTGGACGCGCACTTCGCGAGGGCTTCCGCCCTGCCCAGCGAACTGGCCGACATCTTCCACGACGTCTACATCCCGATTCACTACAACGAGCGTATCGCCGCGGCGGCTACGCGGGTGGACACAGAACGCGCTCGTCAGACGGGTCGCTGGCTGGTCCGCCATGGCACCGACCGCTGCTCGGTCACCGTCGGGCTTGCCCTGCTCGCCGTTGTCGGAACGGCTGACGACATCCCACTGGTCCAGACGGTCGGGCTGCTTTCCGATCGCTTCGGGCCACTGGCGGCGCATGTCTTCGAGCGGCAGGCGGGAGGAGTCGAAGCCTTGCTCTGGCTCGCCGAGCGGGTCACCGGCTGGGGACGCGTCTATGCCGTCGAAGCTCTCTGCCGACTCGACGACCCAGCTGCCCGAGGATGGCTGCTGCGCAGGGCCTGTGATGGCGACTCCCTCAACGGGTACTTCGCCGGCGAGGTCGCCACCGTCGCCAGACTCCATGAGGCGCTTGCAGAGCTCGACACCGACAGCGAGATGGTCGACCACGTCGGTCGGCTACTCCATCTCATGAGCGACTGTGGGGGGATGGGACTCACCCTTGCTCATTACCCCCATGCGAGAGCCGTCCTGGAAGCCCATGCCCGCCGTGTGGGTTCGCTCAGCCCGACCATGGAGCGCTACTTCACGATCGCGGTGCTCACTCAGCACCTGACTACGGAGCCTTCCGAGGCCGCGGGGTGCACCACGGCACAACGGGAAGCGCTCCGGGCGACCTACCTCGAGGTGCTCGAGCGCGAGGACTGGACCCGGGTCGCACGTGCCGGGATCGCCGCGGATGACAACCGGATGCGGTGGCTCGCCGACCACAGGGCGCCACAGCTGAGGCTGCGTGCGTTCCGCGACCGAGAGCCAGATGCCGGGGCATAGCGCACGCCAGGAATAGGTGGTCTGCGCCAGATCCGGCGCGGATCCGGCTCCGCGTGGCCTGGCACAGGGAGTTGGCCGGAATGCGGACCGGGACGGCGGGATCAGCCTCATGCTCAGCGGAATCGGGCCGGGCACTCACCGGTGAGCGCGGCCTTGGGGTCCGGCCAGCCACCGGGGGCGTTTCGCGCCCGGGCGTTCGGACGTGGCCGGCGGGGGGCGCCGACCGTTGGGTGGGCGCCCGGCGTGTCCGCGGTGCGGCTCGCGAGGGCGGCCGTGTCAGGACAGCCCGTCGCCCATGACCGTCGTGAACTGCTCGGGGTCGGTGTCGAAGCCGCGGAGCACCTTGCGGAAGCGCCAGGCGCCCGAGGCGTCGCGGGTGAACTCGGCGACGGTCGCCGCCGTGGCGTCGGCCACGCCGGTCAGGTCCTCGGTGGCGAGCGTGCTGTACCCCTCGGTGATCTTGACGGCCGGGCCGGAGATCTCCCCGAAGGTCCGTCGGCCGTGGCGCTGTTGGACGACGACGCCGACCACGACCCGGGTGAGGTGGTCGGCCAGCCGGTCGAGCTCCAGCTTCAGCGCTTCGTCGGAGCCGAAGCCCTGTCCCGTCTCGCTCTCCCGGGTGAGGGTGATCGTGCCGTCGGGGGCCCGGCTGTCGAAGTGCACCAGGTAGACGGGGGCGCCGTAAGGCGCTTCGCCCTGGTAGGTCGCGGCGATCAGGTCAAGGTCGTGGGATGGGGCGTCGGCGGGGCTCGGGTCCCAGCGGAGGGTGACCTCGGCCGTTTCGATCCCCTTGCTGAACGGGCTCACCAGGTATCCCTTCCATGCGGGTGGAGGAGCGGTGCCGGCGGGCGGCTCGGGCTCCACAGGCATTCTCACCCCTGCTCGCGGCCGCTAACCGCCGCAGTCCGGGGCTGGGTCGCTGTCCGGCCAGTGCGTTCGCCGCCGGCCGGACGTGGTCCCGCCGGTGGGCGTGCGAGTTTCGGGACGGGCGCGGCCAACTCGCCGCGAACCCCTGGGTGCCGGGGTCGTGCCGGACGGTGACATCGCCCAACACGGTTGTCGGGAAAGGCGATCGGTCCGGTGCGGTGATCGAGGAAGCCCTGCGTTCCTGGTGCCGGTTGGCCTTACGATGGCGCGGTGCTGGTCAAGTGGATGCGTTGTGCCGTGGTTGACCGGGTCGGCTTCGATCGCGGGCAGCGGAAGTGGGCCGGGCTGCTCGGCGAGCCCGGGTTCCGGGCGCAGGGCGGGGGCTGGAGCCGTTCCCAACCCGGGGTCGTCCATCTCTTCAGTTTCTGGGAGAGCCGGGCGTTCTACGACTCGTTCATGGCCCGCTCGCACGACCGGCTCGGTGCCGCGCAGCAGGGCAGCTTCCAGGACCTCCGAGTCCGCCTTTTCGAATATCGGTTCGACGTGAAGATGGGGTTCGAGCCTCGTTTCACCGACGCCGACCTGCTGCGGGTCGCGCACACGCGGGTACACCAGGAGCGGGCCGAGCACTTCGCGCTGATGCAGGAGAAGGTCTGGAACCCGGCGATGGCCGGCTCCCCCGGCATGCTGCGCGGGGTGTTCGCCGAGGCCGAGCCGGACAACGAGTTCCTGGTGCTCTCCATGTGGAAGTCGGCCGCCGAGCGTGCCAAGTACCGCACCGAGCGGGTGGAGCGCCTGGCGCTGCGGGCCCAGACGGGCGCGGACATCGCGTCGATTACCGGAGACGTGATCGATGTGGAGTCCACCTGGACGGTGTGATCGCCCTCCCGGGCGGCGGCGCCGGCCCCTGGCGGCGCCCGGCTCGGCTTGTGGACGTTGTTCGAACTAGGGTGGACGCCATGGCACGGCCCCGGCGCATCATCCTCATGCGGCACGGAGAGTCGCAGGGAAACCACGACGACTCCGTCTACCAGCACACCCCTGACCACGCGCTGGAGCTGACCGAGAAGGGCCAGCGTCAGGCGGAGGCAGCGGGGGAGCAGCTGCGTCGGATCCTGGGCCAGGAGCGGGTCTCCGTCTATGTGTCTCCTTATCGACGTACGCATCAGACCTTCCGGGCGTTGGGCCTCGATCCGGCTCGGACGAGGGTCAGGGAAGAGCCCAGGCTGCGGGAGCAGGACTGGGGGAACTGGCAGGACTGGGCCGATGTCCAGCGACAGAAGCGGGCGAGGGACGCCTACGGGCACTTCTTCTACCGCTTCGCCCAGGGGGAGTCGGGCGCGGATGTCTATGACCGGGTCGGGGCGTTCCTGGAGAGCCTGTGGCGCAGCTTCGACGAGAAGGAGCATCCGCCCAACGTCCTGCTGGTGACGCACGGGTTGACCATGCGGCTCTTCTGCATGCGGTGGCTGCACTGGACGGTCGCCGAGTTCGAGTCGCTCTCGAACCCGGGAAACGGGGAGACGCGTCAGCTGCTGCTCGGCGCGGACGGCCGCTACCACATCGACCGGCCCTTCGAGCGCTGGCACACACCCGAGCGGCCCTTCCAGGGGTGGTGCGCGTAGGGTGGTCGGCGCCATGCCCTACCAGCCACCCACTCATCGCGTCGAGCGGTCGATCCGCGCCACCACCGGAGCCCGCCTGGTCGCCGGCGTGGACGAGGTCGGCCGGGGCGCCTGGGCCGGACCGGTCACGGTCTGCGCCGCGATCACCGGCCTCCGCCGCCCGCCGGAGGGCCTGACGGACTCCAAGCTGCTGACTCCGCTGAAACGCACGGCACTTGCCGAGGTGTTGACCGGCTGGGTGACCGCGCACGCCCTGGGGCATGCCTCGCCGCAGGAGATCGACCAGCTCGGGATGACCGCCGCCCTCCGGCTGGCGGCGACGCGCGCCCTGGCCGGGCTGCCGGAACAGCCGGACGCGGTGATCCTGGACGGGAAGCACGACTACCTCGGCGCTCCCTGGCGGGTGCGCACGGTGATCAAGGGCGACCAGTCCTGCGTCTCCGTGGCAGCCGCCTCGGTGATCGCCAAGGTCCACCGGGACGCCCTGGTGGCCGAACTCGCCGGGGAACATCCGGACTACGGCTTCGACAGCAACGCCGGCTACCCCTCGCCGACCCACCGGGCGGCGCTGGAGGAGTACGGCCCCACCGAACATCACCGCCGCTCCTGGGCCTACCTGGACGCGCTGCCGCGGTGGCGCCATCTGAGGCTCCCCTCGCATCGGGACGCCCTCGCCGACGAGTCCCTGGAGGACAGCGGCCAGCTCGGCATCTTCTGAGGCGGGGCGGGGGGTGTCATCAGCGCACCGCCAGCACCAGGGGCAGCACCTGCTCGGCGCCGGCGGCGCGCAGCAGCCGGGCACCGAGCGCGAGTGTCCACCCGGAGTCGGTGAAGTCGTCCACCAGCAGCAGCGGGCCGGGGTGCGTCTTGACCGCCTCCGTCAGCTCCGGTCCCAGCTCCAGCGAGTCGTGGAGGGCGTGCACCCGGCGGGCGCTGTTGCTCGGCCCGGGGGGCCGGTCGAAGGTGGCGGGACGCACCGCACCCAGCAGCGGCATGCGGCCCACCTGGGCGATGCCCTCGGCCAGTGACTCCACCAGCCGGGGCCTGCTCCGGGAGGCGACGAACACCACGCCGACCGGCCGTGGCATGGCGTCCGCCGCTTTGGACGCCCAGCCCCCCGGGCCCCGGGCCCAGTCGGCCAGGACCGTCACCACGGCGTCCAGCGCGTCCTCGGGCAGGGTGCTGTCCACGGCGTCCGGGCTGAGGAGCGGCCGCAGCCGGTCGCCCCAGCCGATGTCCGAGAGCCGGCCGAGGGCGCGCCCCACACCGGCCTGCTCACCGGCCGGGATGCGGCCCTTGAGGTCAACCCCCGCCGCCGGCAGGCCGGTCGGCCACATCCGGCGCGGCTCCACGGCGAGCCCCGGCCGGCGCAGCTCCCCGCGGGCCGCGTCCAAGGCGGCTGGGGAGACCTGGGCGTCGAAGCCCATGTCGGTGCAGTTGTCACAGCGGCCGCAGGGCGCCGCCTGCTCGTCGTCCAGTTGGCGGCGCAGCAGCTCCATCCGGCAGGCGCCGGTGGACGCGTACTCCCGCATGGCCTCCTGTTCGGCCTCCCGCTGGCGGGCCACCCAGGCGTAGCGCTCGGCGTCGTACCGCCAGTCGGCGCCGGTCGCGACCCAGCCGCCGCGCTCGCGGCGCACCGCCCCGTCGACATCGAGGACCTTCAGCATCATCTCCAGCCGGGACCGGCGCAGCTCGACCCGGGCCTCCAGCGCGGGCAGCGAGAGCGGCCGGCCGGCCTCGGCCAGCGCCGCCAGCGTCTGGCGGACCCGCTCCTCTGGGGGGAAGGCCAGCGAGCCGAAGTAGCGCCAGATCGCCTCGTCCTCCGGGCCCGGCAGCAGCAGCACCTCCGCGTGCTCCAGACCGCGACCGGCTCGACCGACCTGCTGGTAGTAGGCGATGGGCGAGGACGGCGAACCGAGGTGGATCACGAACCCCAGGTCGGGCTTGTCGAACCCCATGCCGAGCGCCGAGGTCGCCACCAGCGCCTTGACCCGGTTCGCCAGGAGATCGTCCTCGGCCGCCGCACGCTCGGCGGGCTCGGTGCGTCCGGTGTAGGCGGTGACGCGGTGTCCTCGGGCGGAGAGGTGGGCGGCCACCTCCTCGGCGGCGGCGACGGTCAGCGTGTAGATGATCCCGGAGCCGGGGAACTGGGCCAGATGGTCGTCCAACCAGGCGAGCCGGTGGGCCGCGTCCGGCAGCCTGAGAACGGACAGCCGCAGACTGGTGCGGTCCAGGGGGCCGCGGAGCACCAGCGCGTCGGCCCTCGCCTCCCCCGTGCCCAGCTGCTCCGCGACGTCCGCGGTGACCCGGGCGTTCGCGGTGGCCGTGGTGGCCAGCACCGGGACACCCTGGGGCAGTTCGCCGAGGATGGTACGGAGCCGGCGGTAGTCGGGGCGGAAGTCGTGGCCCCAGTCGGAGATGCAGTGGGCCTCGTCCACCACCAACAGGCCGGCCGTCGCGGCGAGCTGGGGGAGGACGTTGTCCCGGAAGTCCGGGTTGTTGAGGCGCTCGGGCGAGACAAGCAGCACGTCCAGCGCGCCGGCCGCGACCTCGGCCTGGACCGTTTCCCACTCCTCCGGGTTGGCCGAGTTGATCGTGCGAGCGCGGATGCCGGCCCGCTCGGCGGCGGCGATCTGGTTCCGCATCAGCGCGAGGAGGGGGGAGACAATGACCGTGGGGCCGGCACCCCCCTCCCGGAGCAGGGCCGTGGCCACGAAGTAGACGGCCGACTTGCCCCAGCCGGTGCGCTGCACCACGAGGGCGCGGCGGCGCTCGGCCACCAGCGCCTCGATGGCTCGCCACTGGTCGGGGCGGAGCCGCGCCGCCCCGGTCTCGTCGCCGATCAGCCGGGCGAGCACCGCGTCGGCCCTGACGTGGAGCTGCTCCCGGAGGTCGTTCGCTGCGGACGGGGGGTTCCCCGTGGTCTCGTCGGACATGGCGTCCATGCAAGCGGAAGTGCGGGCGCTTGGCGAATGACCCCTGTGGATAAACCGGTAATTCTTATGACGGGCGCGTAATTCGTATGACAGACGCGCGGAGCTGTGGACAAAACCCGGCACGATGTCGGAGGGAAGAGGCACTCTGCCTCCATGACACAACACAGCGAGTCCATCGCACCACTCACCGTCACCGACAATCAGGTCACCCTCAGCGGCCCGGCCGATCTGGCCGACGCGCTTCCCTACCTCCTGGGGTACCACCCGGACGACTCCATCGTGCTGCTCGGCCTGCACGGAGCCCAGGGCAAGCTCGGCGGCCGGGTCCGGCTCGGCATCCCGGCCGACCGGGAGAACTGGCCGGAGGCCGCCCGGCAGTTGGCGGCCTGTCTGGTCGAGAGCAGCGCCGCGCACGGGGCGCGCCCGGACGCCGCCGTTCTCTACCTCTGCCAGGACCCGCCGGAGGGCGGTGTCCCGCGGGAGACGGCCGAGCGGCTCCGCCCCCTCGCCCAGTTGCTGCGCACCGCCTGCGGCGAGCTTGAGGTCCCGGTCTGCGAGGCGCTCTACGTCACGCAGGAGCGCTTCCTCTCCTACTCGGCCCCCGAGGGGCAGCCGGAGGGCGAGGAGGTCAGCGCGCTCCCCCGGGAGGGCAGCTCGCCCATGGCCGCGGCCGCCGCCTTCGCCGGTGTCCAGGTCCGGGGCTCCCTCCGGGAGCTGCGCGCCCGGCTGACCCCGCTGGACGGGCGGGTGGCCGTTCAGCAGGAGCGTGGTTTCGACGAGGTGGTCGCCGTGCTGGCGCCGCGCATGGTCGGCTCGCGGGGCGAACAGGAGCTGGTCAGGGACGAGATGATGGCGCTGACGGAGCGGTTGCTGGACCGCTTCCAGCGGGTGCCGGCGCCGCGGGCCCCCGAGCCGGCGGCGGCCGACGCGCGGGATGACGCCCTGCTCACCTCCACCGAGGCCGCCAGCCTGATCGTCGGCCTCCAGGACCGGATGGTCCGGGATCTGGCCGCCGGCTGGATGGAGGGGCCCAACGCCCCGGTCGCCCTCCGGCTCTGGCGGGCTCTGGCCCGGCGCTGCGTCGGCACCTTCGAGTACCACGGTGCCGCTCCGCTCACGCTGGCCGGCTGGGTCAGCTGGTCCACCGGCGACGACGTGAGCGCGCGGGTGGCCCTGGCCCGGGCTCTGGAGCTCGATCCGGAGTACGTCTTCGCGCGGCTGTTGTACCAGGCCTGCAACGAGGAGGTCGATCCGGAGCCGCTGCGCGCGAGCCTGCGGCGGCAGTGGTCCGCCCATCGGCTCCGGTGACCCTGGTGGGGCCCCTATGATCACGACATGCCCTACGACCCGTCGGAGTTTCCGCCGTTCGCCGTCACCGTCGATCTGGTCGTTCTCACCGTCCGGCGTCATGCACTCTGTGCGCTTCTGGTGCGTCGTGGTGAGGACCCTTTTCGGGAACGGTGGGCTCTTCCCGGCGGTTTTGTGCGGACTGACGAGGATCTGGCGTCCGCCGCCGCGCGGGAGCTGGCGGAGGAGACGGGGCTGCGCACGCAGGACGCGGGCAGTTGGCCCGCCGGGGCGCACCTGGAGCAACTGGCCACCTACGGCGAGCCGGGCCGTGATCCCCGGATGCGGGTGGTCAGTGTGGCTCACCTGGTGCTCGCTCCGGACCTGCCGACGCCGACCCCCGGCGGGGACGCCGGGGGTGCCCAGTGGTGGCCGACCAGCGAGCTGTTGGGCTCGGCCGGGGATACCGCCGGCGAGGCTCTGGCCTTCGACCACACCCGCATCCTCGCCGACGGGGTCGAGCGCGCGCGGTCGAAGATCGAGTACTCGTCCCTAGCCGCCGCGTTCTGTCCACCCGAGTTCACCGTGGGGGAGTTGCGCAGGGTCTACGAGGCGGTCTGGGGAGTGCCGCTGGACCCGCGCAACTTCCACCGCAAGGTGACGGGCACGCCGGGCTTCCTTGTCCCCGTCGGTGGTACCACGACGCGGCAGGGGGGCCGTCCGGCCCAGCTGTTCCGGGCCGGCGGGGCCAGCGCGCTCAACCCCCCGATGTTGCGCCCGGAGGTCTGAGCCACGCTCGTGCCCGCTGGGGCGACGGGGCGGAGGAGGAGCGGGCCGCGGGCTCGGACGAGGTCGACAGTCCCGGCAAGTTGCCCAGAAAATTCCAAATGTCCCGTTATGGTGCAGAGTGCGCGATCAACGGGAGAATCGATGATCCAGGCCATCGGACTCACCAGTGCGTCGCGGCCCGGCGGACCGCCGGCCGTTGACGATCTCACCTTCGAAGCCGGACCCGGCGCCGTCACCGTGCTGCTCGGCCCGCCGGGAGCCGGCAAGTCCGCCGCGCTGCGGCTGATGCTCCAACTGGCGCCGGGGCGGGGTGTGGCTCTCTTCCGGGGGCGCCCGCTCTCCCGAGTGCCCCATCCCCAGCGGGAGATCGGCGTGCTGCTGGGCGATCTGCCAGGCCATCCGGGCCGGTCGGCGCGCGGGCATCTGCGGATGCTCGCCGCGGCGGCCGGGGTGCCGGCTGAGCGCGCCGACGAGGTCCTCGAGGTGGTGGGGCTCAGCGGGGTGGCGGACCAGCGGCTCGGCCGGTTCTCCCGGGGGATGGACCGTCGGCTGGGGCTCGCGGCCGCGCTGCTCGGTGACCCGCACACGCTGGTGCTCGACGAGCCGGACAACGGACTTTCCCCGCGTGAACGGGCTTGGCTGCACGGCTTGTTGCGTGGCTACGTCGAGCAGGGCGGAGCGGTGCTGCTGACCGCGACGGACGCCATGGAGGCGGCGCGGGTCGCGGACCGGGTGGTCAGCGTCGACGCCGGTCGACTCGTCGCCGACCAGCACGCCTCGGACTTCAGCCGCACCCGGCTGCGCCCCAGGGTCGTGGTGCGTACGCCACACGCCGAGCGGCTGGCCACCCTGCTGCGGCACCGGCTGGGAGCCTCCGGGCCCGTTGAGGTGGCCCAGGAGTCGGGCAACCGACTCGCGGTCTACGGCGGCGACCTGGCGGCGGTGGGCGAGGTGGCCCATCAGCACCGCATCGTGGTCCATCAACTCGCCGACGAGGTCGGCGACGTGGGGGACCGGGCGCCACTCGGCCCGCTGCACCGGGCGGACGGCCGGCCGGCCACCGTGGGCACGGCCCGGCGGGAGTCGCCCGCGACGGTGATCCTCACCCCCGGCGCCGGTGCGGCTGCCGCACTCGCCGGTCAGAGCGCCGCGGTACGCGTATCGGCGCGATCGGACACGGCGGTCACCGGGGAAGAGGCCGGGGAGGCCGGTGCGGAGCGGACGACCGACCGGCAGGCGGAGCGGGGCCAGGCCGAGAGCGCGGTTCGAGCGGCCGGCCCGGCCACCGACACACTGGTCGCGGCGGTCGGCGTCGCCCTCGCCTCGCCCGTCCCCGACCGGAGTGCCGAGCGGGCCGACGCGCCGAGATCGACGGGCGGCTGGGAGCGGCCGGCCGCCCCCGCCGGCGACCCGCCGACCCTGGCTATCGGCGCCCCCGCCCGGGGCGGGTCCCCGCAGCCCCGGCCGGCGTTGCCGCCGCCGCTGCCGGTGCTGCCGCCACCCGGCCCGAGTTGGCCGCTCCGCTACGAGCTGCGCCGCTGGGCCGGCGTCCGGTCCAGCTGGTGGATCATGGTCCTGGCGCTGGTCGCCGGGCTGGTCGCCGCCGTCGCGCTGGCCTGCGCCGGCTCCCAGCCGGCCGAGCGGGTGCTCACCGGCTGGGCGGAGCCGCTGCCGTTGCCGCCGGTCGCCCTGGCGGCCGGGCTGCTGGGCGCGCTGGCCTTCGGCCAGGAGTTCCGCTACCCGGCGCTGGCCGCGACCGGTGGCCAGGTGCCCCGTCGACTCTCCCTGCTCGTCGGGAAGTTGCTGGTCACCACCGGCTGCGCGCTGGCTCTCTGCGCGGCTGTGGTCGTGGTCGACTCCACCGCGCTCACACTGTTGCTGGGGACCCGCGGCCCGGAGCCGGCCTCCTGGGGCGCGGCCTTCCAGAGCGTCGCCGCGCTCTCCGTCGGCTGCGCCTGGGCCGGCCTGCTCGCGGCCGGCGTCTTCCGTTCCGGGCTGGCGGGCCTGGCCGCGGTGGCCGCCGTGCCGCTCGTGCTGGCCCCCGCGTTGCGGGCGGTCCTGGACAGCCCGCTCGGCGAGCGGCTCGACGGCCTGCCGGAACGGTTCAGCGAGCTGACGACCCTGCCCTTCGCCGCCGGCCTGGACCGTTGGCTCTCGGCCTCCGCGCCGTTCGCCTCCCCGCCCGTCGGCTGGGCCCTGGTGCTCTCCCTGGCGCTGCTGCTCGGTGGCTACGCGCTGCTCGGCCTGCGCGGTGGTCCGCGCTAGCGGCGGGGCCGGCCCGCGGCTGTTCCGGCGCGCCGCCCCGGCCGGTGATCGGCCGTGAACTGCCCTGTCCAGCCGGGCGGTTGGCGAACAGCGGTGCGAGGAACGGCCGATCAGGGCCCGTCGCCGCCGGCAAACCGGGCTGATCAGTGGGCCGGAACGCGCCCCGCTGATGCGCCTTGCACGAGGGAGTCCATTTCCTTCCGGTTAGACGTCAATTATGTGGGAGTCGCCGATCACCCTTTCGTGTGCTTTTCACCAAAGACCTCAAGGTGCCCAGCACGGCCGCCGACAAAGGAGGCGTGACTACCCTTGCGCACTCCATGATGACCGCCACCCGTTCCGCCGACTCCGGCCCCGGCCGGCCGGGCGAGTTCGACCGCTACTCCTACGCCGAGTCCACCGGCTCGGCCCGCACCACCAACGCCCCGGCCTGGGACAGCGGCGACTCCGAGCTGGGCCGGGTGGGCCGGCGCGCGGCCGGCAACCGGGGCCGTGGTCTGCACGGCCAACTGGTCCAGCAGCTTGGCCAGATGATCGTCTCCGGCGACCTCGGCGCCGACCGGCCGCTGGTGCCCGAGGAGATCGGCCAGCGCTTCGAGGTCTCCCGCACCGTGGTCCGGGAGTCGCTGCGGGTCTTGGAGGCCAAAGGGCTGGTGAGCGCCCGCCCCAACGTCGGCACCCGGGTCCGCCCCGTCGCCGACTGGAACCTGCTCGACCCGGACATCATCGAGTGGCGCGCCTTCGGGCCGCAGCGTGAGGACCAGCGCCGGGAGCTGTGCGAGCTGCGGCTGACCATCGAGCCGCTCGCCACCCGGCTGGCCGCCGCCGACACCCGGGACGAAGTCCAGCAGCGGCTGGGCGACATGGTGGACATCATGACCCACACCCTCGCCCAGGGGGACGCGTTGACCTTCGCCCGGGCCGATGCCGAGTTCCACGCGCTCATCCTCCAGTCCGCCGGCAACCGGATGCTGGAGCACCTTTCCGGGATCGTCGCCTCCGCTCTCCAGGTCTCCGGCGGCGCCGCCTCCGGCTGTGAGCACCCCACCGACGCGTCCGTCGCTCTGCACCAGCGGATCGTGGACGCCATCGGCGCCGGCGAGCCGCCGGCCGCCGAGACGGCGATGCGGCAGCTGCTCACCTTCTCCTCCGACGCGCCATCCGCGCCGGTCGCCCCCGGCGCTGACCACGTCGTTCCCGCCCCCCGCGAACACTGAGCCGACCGCCGGTCCGGGTGCTCGCCGGGCGTGGGGAGGACAGCGCGACGTGCGTCGCCGGGCCCGGATCGGGCAGGGCTCCGGCGGCGCGTCCGGCTGGGCCCGCTACAGTCGAGCCTGCGATGTGACTCGGGACACGTGGAAGCCGCGTAACGCTTCGGGGAGCAGCGCGATGAACCTAGAGGTGGCAGCAGCGTCCGGAGCGTCCGGTCGTGGCTCCGCCGCCACTGCCGTCGGCGTTATCCCCATCGCCGGTAGTGGCCCCGCTTCCATCAAGCGGGCCTAAGCCGTTCCCTGAGTTTCCGAGAGGTTGTTCGTGTCGGCCAGCACTTCCCGTACTCTCCCCGCAGAGATCGCCGAGTCAAATTCTGTGATGGCGCTCATCGAACGGGGAAAGGCTGAGGGGCAGATCGCCGGCGACGATGTGCGCCGGGCCTTCGAGGCTGACCAGATCCCGTCAACCCAGTGGAAGAACGTTCTGCGCAGCCTCAACCAGATCCTCGACGAGGAGGGCGTGACGCTGATGGTGAGTGCCGCCGAGGCGCCGAAGCGCACCCGGAAGAGTGTCGCCGCGAAGACGACGGCCAAGCGCACCGCGACCAAGACGGTCGCGGCCAAGACCGCGCCGGTCAAGAAGGCCACCGCGTTGGCCCCACCCGAGGAGTCGGACGCCACGACGCCGCGTTCGGGCGTCGAAGGTTCGGCCGCCGAGGCCGGAGCGGGCAAGGCGACCGCCAAGAAGTCGGTGGCGAAGAAGGCCGCGGCCAAGAAGGCTCCGGCCAAGAAGGCCGCGGCGAAGAAGGCGGTACCGGCCAAGAAGGCCGGCGGCAAGAAGGCGGACTCCAAGAAGGAGCTCGTCGACGAGTTCCTTGAAGGCGAGGACGAGAGCACCGACGAGCCGGCGGAGCGCGCCGCTCGCGCGGGCGCGTCCGCCGAGGGGCCCGAGGGCAAGCAGGAGAACGAGGGCTTCGTCCTCTCCGACGACGACGAGGACGACGCCCCGGCCCAGCAGGTGGCCGCGGCCGGTGCCACCGCGGACCCGGTCAAGGACTACCTCAAGCAGATCGGCAAGGTCCCCCTGCTCAACGCCGAGCAGGAGGTCGAGCTGGCCAAGCGGATCGAGGCGGGTCTCTTCGCCGAGGACAAGCTGGCCGGTGCCGACAAGATCGCGCCCAAGCTCAAGCACGAGCTGGAGATCATCTCCGAGGACGGCCGCCGGGCCAAGAACCACCTGCTGGAGGCCAACCTCCGGCTGGTGGTCTCGCTGGCCAAGCGCTACACCGGCCGCGGCATGCTCTTCCTGGACCTGATCCAGGAGGGCAACCTGGGTCTGATCCGCGCGGTGGAGAAGTTCGACTACACCAAGGGCTACAAGTTCTCGACCTACGCGACCTGGTGGATCCGGCAGGCGATCACCCGCGCCATGGCCGACCAGGCCCGCACCATCCGGATTCCGGTGCACATGGTCGAGGTCATCAACAAGCTGGCGCGGGTCCAGCGGCAGATGCTCCAGGACCTCGGGCGGGAGCCGACTCCGGAGGAGCTGGCCAAGGAGCTGGACATGACCCCCGAGAAGGTGGTCGAGGTCCAGAAGTACGGCCGGGAGCCGATCTCGCTGCACACCCCGCTCGGCGAGGACGGCGACAGCGAGTTCGGTGACCTCATCGAGGACTCCGAGGCCGTGGTGCCCGCCGACGCGGTCAGCTTCACCCTGCTCCAGGAGCAGCTGCACTCCGTGCTGGACACGCTCAGCGAGCGGGAGGCCGGGGTGGTCTCGATGCGCTTCGGGCTGACCGACGGGCAGCCCAAGACGCTGGACGAGATCGGCAAGGTCTACGGCGTCACCCGGGAGCGCATCCGGCAGATCGAGTCCAAGACCATGTCCAAGCTGCGGCACCCCTCGCGGTCCCAGGTCCTCCGGGACTACCTGGACTGACGGGCCGATCCGGTCCCCGCGACAACGGCTGGCCGGCGCCCTTCACGGGGCGCCGGCCAGCCGTTGCCGTGTGCCGCGTGGACGCGCGGGCATGGGAAACGGGCGGTCACCTCCGGTGGCTGGAGGTAACCGCCCGTCGCCGGTCGGGTCGGACCGAGCCCGTCAAGGGTGAGACGTCAAGGTCAACGCTCGTCTTCCTGGGCGCTCGCGGGGGTGGCCGTGAGCTTCTCCGTCTCGTCCTGTATCTCAGCGGCGATCTTCTTGAGTTCTGGCTGGAACTTGCGGCCGTGGTGAGCGCAGAAGAGCAGCTCTCCGCCGCTGAGGAGGACCACACGCAGATACGCCTGGGCGCCGCAGCGATCGCAGCGGTCCCCAGCGGTCAGCGGGGTCGCGGGGGTCAGAACAGTAGTCACGTCGCCTCTTCTCTAGCTCGACGAGCTGTCGTACCAGGGACAACATCCAACCAGGCCGAGAACGTTCCCGCTCGCGGCTTCTCGACGGAAAAGGCTCCGAACGAGTTGACCGGACGCTGCCCGGTGGCGGCGAATGTGCCGTATTGCGTGTGTGGGTTCTTGCTTCGTATGACGCGTTGCCTCGTGTGTTTGTTCCCGGCTACCTCGCTGTGTCGGGATGTCCACCTTCGTTCAGGAGGACGTTTCCGGAGCCTAGAGGGTTCATGCCCCGAAGGGAACGTGATGTACACGTCACCCCCAAGGCCTGAATCGAACGGTTGAGCGATTCTCGGCTACCCTGATCTTCCCGGGGAGCCGCACAACCCCTCTACTAGGCCTCGGTACCCTCTGAGCGGTACTCCGCCACATCTCAGAATTAAGCGAGGAGCGAACCGCGTGACCGCCGACACCTCCGTGCCGTCCACCGCACTGCTGACCGGGGCCGATCCGGGGGGCACGTACACCGCGCGTCACCTGCTGGTTCTGGAGGGGCTTGAGGCGGTGCGCAAGCGGCCCGGCATGTACATCGGCTCCACCGACAGCCGCGGCCTGATGCACTGCCTCTGGGAGATCATCGACAACTCCGTTGACGAGGCGCTGGGCGGCCACTGCGACCGCATCGAGGTGCTGCTGCACGCGGACGGCTCCGTGGAGGTCCGGGACAACGGGCGGGGTATCCCGGTGGACGTGGAGCCCAAGACCGGCCTCTCCGGCGTCGAGGTCGTGATGACCAAGCTGCACGCCGGCGGCAAGTTCGGCGGCGGCTCCTACGCGGCCTCAGGCGGCCTGCACGGCGTCGGCGCCTCCGTGGTGAACGCGCTCTCCGCCCGGCTGGACGTGGAGGTGGACCGGGGCCCCAAGAGCTACCTGATCAGCTTCCGGCGCGGCACCCCGGGGATCTTCACCGAGTCCGGCCCCGACGCCCCCTTCGAGCCGACCAGCGGGCTGCGCGCCGGCAAGCGGATCCCCAAGACGCGTACCGGTACCCGGGTGCGTTACTGGGCGGACCGGCAGATCTTCCTCAGGGACGCCCGGCTCTCCCTGGAGACCCTGTACGCCCGCGCCCGGCAGACGGCCTTCCTGGTGCCGGGGCTGACCATCACGGTGAGCGACCAGCGCGGTATCGACGGTGCCGAGCACACCACCGAGGTGTTCCGCTACGACGGCGGGATCAGCGAGTTCTGCGAGTACCTGGCGGCCGACCGGGCGGTCTGCGACGTGCTGCGGCTGCGGGGCCAGGGGGCCTTCAAGGAGACCGTGCCGGTCCTGGACGACCGGGGGCACATGATCCCCACCGAGGTGCGGCGGCAGCTGGACGTGGACGTGGCGCTGCGCTGGGGGACGGGCTACGAGAGCACGGTCCGCTCGTTCGTGAACATCATCGCCACCCCCAAGGGCGGCACCCACGTGACCGGCTTCGAGCGGGCGCTGCGCGGCACGGTCAACGAGGTGCTGCGCTCGACCAAGCTGCTGCGGGTGGCCGAGGACGACGTGGCCAAGGACGACGTGCTGGAGGGCCTCACGGCGGTGGTCACGGTGCGGCTCGCCGAGCCGCAGTTCGAGGGCCAGACCAAGGAGGTCCTCGGTACCTCGGCCGCCACGCGGATCGTGGCGCAGGTGGTCGCCAAGGAGCTGAAGGCCTTCCTGACCTCCACCAAGCGGGACGACAAGCAGCAGGCCAGGGCCGTGCTGGAGAAGGTCGTGGCCGCGGCCAGGACGCGGATCGCCGCGCGCCAGCACAAGGAGGCGCAGCGCCGGAAGACGGCCCTGGAGTCCTCCTCCCTGCCGGCGAAGCTGGCCGACTGCCGCAGCGATGACGTGGAGCGCAGCGAGCTGTTCATCGTCGAGGGCGACAGCGCGCTGGGCACCGCCAAGCTGGCCAGGAACAGCGAGTTCCAGGCGCTGCTGCCGATCCGGGGCAAGATCCTCAACGTGCAGAAGTCGTCGGTCTCCGACATGCTCAAGAACGCCGAGTGCGGTGCCATCATCCAGGTGATAGGAGCCGGGTCCGGGCGGACCTTCGACATCGACCAGGCCCGCTACGGACGGGTGATCTTCCTGGCGGACGCGGACGTGGACGGCGCGCACATCCGGTGCCTGCTGCTCACCCTCTTCCAGCGCTACATGCGGCCGATGGTGGAGCAGGGCCGGGTGTTCTCGGCGGTCCCGCCGCTGCACCGGATCGAGCTGAGCAACCCCAAGCGCGGCCAGGAGAAGTACCACTACACCTACTCGGACAACGAACTCCGCCAGACCCTGCTGGACTTCGAGCGGCGCGGGGTGCGCTACAAGGACTCCATCCAGCGCTACAAGGGACTGGGCGAGATGGACGCGGACCAGCTGGCCGAGACCACCATGGACCCGCGCAAGCGCACGCTGCGCCGGATCAACATCGGTGACCTGGAGGCGGCGGAGGAGGCGTTCAGCCTGCTGATGGGCAACGAGGTGGCGCCGCGGCGGGAGTTCATCACGGAGTCGGCGGCGACCCTGGACCGCTCCCGGATCGACACCTGAGCCCCGCGCCGGTGGTCCGGTCGCGCTCGCGCTGACCAGGCCACCGGCGCCCCCGCCGCAAATTTGTTGCGCATTTTGCGTTAGCCTTGCGAATATGACGCGACGACTTGCCCAGGTGGCGCAGAAGGTGGGCGTGAGCGAGGCCACGGTCAGCCGGGTCCTCAACGGGAAGCCGGGGGTCTCCGAGGCCACCCGGCAGGCCGTGCTCACCGCGCTCGACGTGCTCGGCTACGAGCGCCCCACCCAACTGCGTGGCGAGCGAGGCCGGTTGGTCGGCCTGATCCTGCCCGAGCTGCAGAACCCGATCTTCCCCGCGTTCGCCGAGGTGCTCGGCGGAGTGCTGGCCCAGCGTGGCCTGGTCCCGGTGCTGTGCACGCAGACCCCGGGCGGCATCCAGGAGACCGACTACGTCGACCTGCTGCTACAGCAGCAGGTGTCCGGCGTGGTCTTCGCCGGCGGGCACTACGCGCAGGCGGACGCGTCGCACGACCACTACCGGCTGCTCGCCGAGCGGCGGTTGCCGGTGGTGCTGATCAACGCCTCGGTGCCCGGGCTCGGTTTCCCGCGGGTCTCCTGCGACGACGCGGTCGCCGCCGAGCAGGCGTGGCGCCACCTGGTCTCGCTGGGGCACGAGCGGATCGGCCTGGTGCTGGGCCCGGCGGACCACGTGCCGTCGCAGCGCAAGCTGGCGGCGGCCCGGGCCGCCGCCGAGGCGGCCGGCGGCGAGCTGCCGGACGAGCGGGTGGCCCGGGCGATGTACACCCTGGAGGGCGGTCAGGCGGCGACCGCGTCCCTGCTGGCCACGGGCGTGACCGGGGTGATCTGTGCCAGTGACGTGATCGCGCTGGGCGCGATCCGGGCAGCCCGGCGGCGGGGGCTCTCGGTGCCGGAGGACCTGTCCGTGGTGGGCTTCGACGACTCCGCGCTGATGACCTGCACCAGCCCGCCGTTGAGCACGGTGCGGCAGCCGATCGAGGCGATGGGCCGGGCGGCTGTCGAGGTGCTGGTGGCCCAGTTCGGCGGGCGGGACGTGGCGCGGGACGAGCTGCTCTTCGAACCCGAGCTGGTGGTACGGGAGTCCACCGGCCAGGCGCCTGAGCGGGGCCGCCCCGCCTAAGTCGTTTTTTTGCAATCTCAGCGCAGATTATTGCGCGTCTCTGCTGTCGGTGGTTGAGTGTGCGGCACCTCAGGACTGTGCCCACGAAGGGGTCACCGATGACACGTCGCGCACACCGGCGTACCCGCCGCGCTCTGGCCACGACCGCCGTCCTCGCCGTCACGCTGGCCGCCTGTTCATCGGGCGGCGACGGCGGGGACGGGGACGGCCGGGTCACCCTGCACATCAACGGCCAGCCGCCCAACACGGACGAGCGCGAGCTGCGGGTCTTCCTCGCCGAGATCGAGGCCTTCGAGGCGGCGCACCCGGAGATCGACATCGTGCCGCACGAGGGCTTCATGGAGCCCGAGACGTTCAACACCCGGGTCGCCGGTGGCGATCTGGAGGACGTCTTCTACGTCTACTTCACCGACCCGGCCGGGATCATCGAGCAGGGCTACGCGGCGGACATCACCGACTACCTCGCCGACGTCCCCCATCTCGACCAGGTCCGCCCGGAGTTGCACGAGGTGTTCCAGGACGAGGCGGGGCGGCAGTACGGCATACCGACCGCCAACTACTCGATGGGCCTGCTCTACAACCGCGAGCTGTTCGAACGCGCCGGGCTCGATCCGGACGCGCCGCCCACCACCTGGGCCGAGGTGCGCGCGGCCTCGGCGGCCATCGCGGAGCTGGGCGGCGGCGTCGTCGGATACGGCGAGTGCACCACAGAGAACACCGGCGGCTGGCACCTGACCAGCGAGATCTACTCCACCGGCGGGGCGGTCGCCGAGCCGGACGGGGACGGCTGGCGGGCCGCCTTCAACACCCAGGCGACGGTCGCCCTGTTGACCAACCTGCACGCCATGCGCTGGACGGACGACTCGATGGGCAGTGACCAGATGCGGTCCTGCGAGGACGTCATGGTGCAGATGGGGGCCGGCCAGCTGGGCATGTACCTGGCCGCGCCGGACAACCTGCCGACGCTGGTCCGGCAGTACGACGGCTCCTACGAGAACCTGGGCCTGGCGGCCATCCCGGAACAGGGCGGCACACTGCTCGGCGGCGAAGGGTACATGATCAACGCCGGCGCCTCGGAGGAGCAGATCGAGGCGGCGCTGACCTGGCTCCAGTGGCGCTTCGTCAACCCGGACGAGATCGAGCGCCGGATCGCGGAGAGCGCGGCCGACGAGCTGCCGGTCGGCCTGCCCACGCCGCCCACCCCCGACATCTGGGTGGACGGTGAACTGCGGGACGGCGTCGAGGCGTTGAAGACCGAGCACGCCAACGTCCCGGTGGAGCACGTGCGGCCGTTCATGGACGCCGCCCCCACCGTCGAGGGTCGGATCGAGCCGCCGCGGGCGCAGGAGGTCTACGCGATCCTGGACAACGTGATGCAGGGCGTGCTGACCGACGAGGGCGCCGACGTCCAGGGCCTGCTCGACGAAGCCGAGGCCAATGTCAACCGGGTCTACGGCGCCTCCTGAGATGGCCGCTCCCGCCTCCCGGCGGCGACGCCTCGGCGAACACGTCACCGCCTACGGGTTCCTCAGCGCCGCCCTCGTGGTCTTCGCCGTCTTCGCCTGGTACCCGGTCGTCCGCAACCTCGTCCTGAGCTTCCAGGAAGTCAACTTCGTCCGCGGGTCGAGCTGGGTCGGGCTGGACAACTTCCGCTACGTCTTCGAGGACCCGCTCTTCGGACAGGCCTGGCGGAACAGCGCGGTCTTCACCCTCTACGCGCTGCTGCTGGGCTTCGGCGTGCCGTTCGCCCTGGCGCTGCTGATCAACGAGTTCCGGCACGCGCGGGCCTACTTCCGGGTGCTGGTCTACCTGCCGGTGATGCTGCCGCCGGTGGTCGTCGCCCTGATGTGGCGGTGGTTCTACCAGCCGGAGGGCGGCCTGATCAACGAGGTGTTCGGCACGGTGGGGCTGCCCACCGGGGAGTGGACCAACTCCTCGTCCACCGCGCTGGTCTCGCTGGTGATCGTCTCCACCTGGGCCAACCTGGGCACCGCCACCCTGATCTACCTGGCGGCGCTCCAGACCATTCCGGGCGAGCTGTACGAGGCGGCCGAACTGGAGGGCGCCGGCCTCTGGCGGCGGATCTGGCACGTGACCATCCCGCAGACCCGGTTCGTGATCCTGATGCTGTTGCTGCTCCAGGTCGTCGCCACCATGCAGGTCTTCACCGAGCCCTTCGTGATGACCGGCGGCGGGCCGCAGGACTCGACGGTCACGGTCATGTTGCTCATCTACCGCTACGCCTTCGTCTACAACAACTTCGGCGCCGCCAGCGCCATGAGCCTGCTGTTGCTGGTGGTCCTCGCCGTCTTCTCCGCCGCCTACCTGCGGGTCACCCGCAGCCGGCAGCCCTGAGGGAGGCTCAGTTGCGCACGCTGGTACGCCCCGCGGTGCTCCGCACCCCCCGTGGCCGACTGGTCTACTGGTCACTGTTCACGATCGCGATCGTCTTGTTCGCTGTCGCTTTTCTCATCCCGCTCTACTGGATGGTCACCGGTGGCCTCAAGAGTTCGCCGGAACTGGCCCGCAACCCGCCCACCTACGTGCCCGAGGAATGGCATCCGGGAAACTACACGGACACCTGGGACCGGCTGGAGCTGGCCCGGTACTTCGGTAACACCCTGGTGCTGATCGGTGGTGCCTGGCTGCTCAGTCTGGCGATCCAGCTGCCGGCCGCCTACGCCCTGTCGAAACTGCGGCCGCGGTTCGGCCGGATCGTGCTGGGCCTGATGCTGGTGACGTTGATGGTGCCGGCCACCGCCCTGCTGATCCCCACCTATCTGACGGTCACCGACGTGCCGTTCCTCGGGGTGAACCTGATCAACAACCCCGCCGCCGTCTGGTTGCCGGCCGCGGCCAACGCGTTCAACATCTACGTGCTGAAGAACTTCTTCGACCAGTTGCCGGACGAGTTGCTCGACGCCGCGCGGATCGACGGCGCGGGGGCGTTGGCCACCATGTGGCGGATCATCCTGCCGCTGTCGCGGCCGATCATCGCCGTGGTGTCAATCCTGTCGGTCACCGCGCTGTGGCGGGACTTCCTCTGGCCGATGGTGGTGCTGCCCGATCCGGCCAAGCAGCCCATCACCGTCTATCTCCAGCGCATCGCGGACACCACGTCGCTCAACATGCTGATCGCCGCAATGGTGGTGGCGAGCATTCCGCTCGTGGTGGTCTTCCTGATCTTCCAGCGTCACATTCTCGCCGGTCTCACGGCCGGCAGCCTCAAGGGCTGAACACGCGCGAGCCGATCACGCGAAAGGAACACTTCGTGTCGCACAACGACGATGCCTGGTGGCGGTCAGCCGCCATCTACCAGGTCTACGTTCGCAGCTTCGCGGACGGTAACGGTGACGGTACGGGCGACCTCGCCGGGGTCCGCGCCCGACTGCCCTATCTGGCCGAACTCGGCGTGCGGGCCCTGTGGTTCACGCCCTGGTACGTCTCCCCGCTGGCCGACGGCGGCTACGACGTCGCGGACTACCGGGCCATCGACCCCGCCTTCGGCACCCTGGCGGAGGCGGAGAAGCTGATCGCCGAGGCGCGTGACCTGGGCCTGCGCACCATCGTGGACGTGGTGCCCAACCACGTCTCCGCCGAGCACGCCTGGTTCCGGGCCGCGCTGGCCGCGCCCCCCGGCAGCCCGGAACGGGAGCTGTTCCACTTCCGGCCCGGGCGCGGCCCGGACGGCGCGGAACCGCCCAACACCTGGCGCTCCGAGTTCGGCGGGCCGGCCTGGACCCGTTCCACCGCGCCGGACGGCGGCCCGGGGGAGTGGTACCTGCATCTGTTCGCGCCCGGCCAGCCGGACCTCAACTGGGCGCACCCGAGGGTCAGGCAGGAGCACGAGGAGATCCTGCGCTTCTGGTTCGAGCGGGGCGTGGCCGGGGTCCGGATCGACTCGGCGGCGCTGCTCGCCAAGGACCCGGAGCTGCCCGACTTCGACCCGGAGACGGACCCCCACCCGTTCGTGGACCGGGACGAACTGCACGACATCTACCGCTCCTGGCGGCGGGTGGCCGACGCCTACCGGGGCGTGCTGATCGGCGAGCTGTGGCTGCCTGACACCCGGCGGTTCGCCCGCTACCTGCGGCCCGACGAGCTGCACACCGCCTTCAACTTCGACTTCCTGGCCTGCCCCTGGCAGCCGGCCCGGCTGCGCGCCTCCATCGACGGGACGCTGGCCTCGCACGCGGGGGTCGGCGCGCCGGCCACCTGGGTGCTGGCCAACCACGACATCACCCGCACGGTCACCCGTTACGGCCGCGCCGACACGGGCTTCGCGTTCGCCGCCAAGCGCTTCGGCACCCCGACCGACCTGGCGCTCGGCGCCCGCAGGGCCCGGGCGGCGGCGCTGCTGACGCTCGCGCTGCCCGGGTCGGTCTACCTCTACCAGGGCGAGGAGTTGGGCCTGCCGGAGGCCGAGGTGCCGCGCGAGCGGATCGTCGACCCGATGCACGACCGGTCGGGCGGCGTCGATCCGGGGCGGGACGGCTGCCGGGTGCCGCTGCCCTGGTCCGGCCAGCGTCCGCCGTACGGCTTCGGCGGCGCCGACACCTGGCTGCCGCAACCGGCTGACTGGGCCGGCCACACCGTCGAGGCCCAGGCCGCCGACCCCGAATCCGCGCTCAGCCTCTACCGGGCCGCGCTCCGACTGCGCCGCGGCTGGCCGGCCGGAGCCGGCGACCTGACCTGGCTGGACTCGCCGGCGGACGCCCTGGTCTTCGCCCGTGACCACGGGTTGGTCTGTGCGGTCAACCTGGGGGCCGAGCCGCTGCCGTTGCCACCCCACCAAGCCGTCCTGCTGAGCAGCGGCCCGCTGGACGACGCGGGCCGGCTGCCGCGGGACACGGCGGTCTGGCTGCGGGTCTGAACGACCCGCGGCCGGGCCGCCCGCACCCCCACCCCTCCCAGGAAAGGGACTGTCATGAGCACACCAATAGCGCGGCGGCGCTGGCGCGCGGCGGGCGTGGCCTCGGCCGGCGTCGTGCTGCTCGGCATCGTGGCACCGACGGGCACGGCCACCGCCGACCCGGCGGAGCCGACCACTCCACCGACCCCGACCGTCGGGGCACAACTCCCCTTTGTCACCCAGGAAGCCGAGGCCGCCGAGCACGACGGCACGCTGCTCGGCCCCGACATCACCCAGGGCACCGTCGCCTCCGAGGCGTCCGGGCGCACCGCCGTCGAGCTCACCGCCGGTCAGCGCGTCACCTTCACCCTGACGGAGGCGGCCAACGCGGCCACCGTCACCTACAACGTGCCGGAGGGCGCCGAGAGCGCGCTGACCGTCTCGGTCAACGGCACGCCGCCAGCCGAGACCGTGCCGGTCAACTCCCGGTACCAGTACTTCGAGGCGCCCTGGATCGCCGGCTCCACCACCCACCACTTCTTCACCCACGCCCGGGTCGAGCTGGGCCAGGACCTGGCCGCGGGGGACACCGTCACCTTCGAGGCCAGCGGCCAGGTGACCCTCGACACCGCCGACTTCGAGCTGGTCGCGCCGCCGGCCGAGGCACCCGCCGGCGCGCTCGACGTCACCGAGCTGGGCGCCGACCCGACCGGCCGGACGGACTCCAGCCAGGCGTTCGTGGAAGCCGTGGCCCGGGGCCGCGGCGGGGTGGTCTGGATCCCGCCGGGCGACTACCAGGTCAACCAGCCGCTCTACCTGGAGAACGTCACCCTGCGGGGCGCCGGGCACTGGCACTCCGTCGTGCACAGCTCCCGCCTGGTCAACCAGGGGGAAAGCCCGGGCAACGTGCACCTCGCCGACTTCGCCGTGCTCGGCGACGTCACCGAGCGGGTGGACAGCAACCCGGACAACTTCGTCAACGGCTCCCTGGGCCCGAACTCCTCCGTCTCCGGCATGTGGCTCCAGCACCTCAAGGTCGGCCTCTGGCTGACCGGCACCAACACCGACCTGGTCGTCGAGGACAACCGCATCGTGGACATGGCGGCCGACGGCCTCAACCTCAACGGCAACGCCGACGGCGCCCAGGTCAGGAACAACTACCTGCGCAACACCGGGGACGACGCGCTCGCCATGTGGTCGCTGCCGCAGGCCAACCGCGACTCGACCTTCGCCGGCAACACCGTGATCCAGCCCAACCTGGCCAACGGCATCGCCATCTACGGTGGTGAGGACATCACCGTCACCGGCAATCTGGTGCGGGACACCAACGCCCTCGGCAGCGGCATCGCCATCTCCAACCAGGCGTTCATGCAGCCCTTCTTCCCGCTCGCCGGCACCATCACGGTGGACGGGAACACCCTGGTCCGTGCCGGGGCGCACAACCCCAACTGGGACCACCCGATGTCCGCCCTGCGGGTGGACGCCTACAACCACCCCATCGAGGCGGACGTCCTGATCACCGACACCACCGTGCTGGACAGCCCCTGGAGCGCCTTCCAGTTCGTCTCCGGTGGCGGCACCGGGCTGGCCACCGACCGGGTGACCATCGATGGCGCCCGGGTGGACGGCGTCGGGACCGTGGTGCTCCAGGCCGAGACGACCGGGGAGGTGACCGTCCGGGGGCTGACCGCAGAGAACGTCGGCGTCGCCGGCGTCTACAACTGCCCCTTCCCGGCCGGCAACCCGCCGCTGACCATCAACGACGGCGGGGGCAACACCGGCCTCGACACCACCTGGGAGGACTGCTCGACCTGGCCGCGGCCGCCGGCGTAGGCGCCCGGGCCCGCTGACCTCGCGGCAGCGGGAACGCCCCGGCGGTCGCTCGTGGAGCCGCCGGGGCGTTCCGGCGCCCGACCGCCCGGGCCGGGCGCGCGGGACCACCGGGCGACCCGCGCGCTGGATCGCCTAGGGTGACCAGCGCGCGGGCGGCGCCGGCCCGCGCGCCGGAGGCGTCGAGAGGCGAAGTGAGGAGTCCACGCCCGTGACCGCTCGTCGGGTCCCCGTGCTGGTACTCGCCGGATTCCTGGGAGCCGGCAAGACCACCCTGCTCAACCACCTGCTGACCAACGCCACCGGGGTGCGGATCGGCGCCGTGGTCAACGACTTCGGCAGCGTGCCGGTGGACGCCCTGTCCGTCGCCGGCCAGGTGGACTCCATGGTGGCCTTCGGCAACGGCTGCCTGTGCTGTGCCGTGGACACCGAGGAGCTGGACGGCGCGCTGGCCCGGCTGGCCGACCCGGCCGCCGGCATCGACCTGATCGTGATCGAGGCCAGCGGCCTGGCCGAGCCCCCCACGCTGGTGCGGATGGTGCTGGCCAGCGAGCACCCCGGCGTGATCTACGGCGGGTTGGTGCAGGTGGTGGACGCGGTGGAGCACGACCGGCTGCGGGAGCGGCAGCCGGCCACCGACCGGTACACCGCTCTGGCCGACCTGGTGGTGCTCAACAAGACCGACCTGGTGCCCGACGCACACCGGGCCGCGCTGCTGGCCGACCTCCGGGACCGGGCCGAGGGCTCGCCCGTGGTGGCCGCCAGCCACGGGCGGATCGACCCCGGGCTGCTGGTGGACGGGCCGGCCGACGACCGGACCACCGTGCCCTGGCCGCGGCAGCTGTCCTTCGCCGACCTGCTCGCCGAGCACGCCGGCGCCGGGCGCGGCCCGGCGGACCACCCGCACGTCGGCTACCAGAGCGTCAGCTTCCACAGCGAGGAGCCGCTGGACGCCGGCCGGTTGATGGACTTCCTGGACGGCCGCCGGGCGGGGCTCTACCGGATCAAGGGCTTCGTGCGGATCGCCGGCGGCGCGCGCTACACGCTGCACGCGGTGGGCCGCTTCCTGCGATTCTTCCCCGACCCGCCGCCGGCCGGCGACGCCGCGCCCACCAGCCTGGTGCTGATCGGCACCGGGCTCGACCCGGCGGCGCTGCGCGCGGAGCTGGCCGCCTGCCGGGCCACCGACCAGCGGCCCGAAGGGGAGCCGGGCGACCAGCAGGCGCACTGGCGGCTGCTTCGCTTCGTCGACCGTGCCGGCGCGCCCGAGGACGACCCGGCCGGCGCCCGGGAACCAGCGGAACCCTGGGCCGCCGCCGCCTCGTCCCCCGACCGGGGCTGACCGCCGGGCCGGTCAGCCCACCGGCCCGGCGACCGCCGTCACCTGCTTCGCCAGCGGCACGCCGGAGCCGTCCCGGCGCGGGTCCGGCGCCGGCAGCTCGACCGGCGCGCCGGCCTTCCCCGCCGCCCGCGCCGGGGTCGCCCCGGCCCAGGCGAAGATCAGCCGCTCCTCACCCTTGAGGAAGCGCTGACAGCGCACCCCGCCGGTGGCCCGCCCCTTGCGGGGGAACTGGTCGAACGGTGTCACCTTGGCCGTGCCGAACGCGTCGTCCAACGTGCCGGAGCCGCCGGCCACCGTGAAGACCGCCGCCTCCCGGGCCGGATCGACCACCGAGAAGGAGAGCACCCGCGACCCCTCGCCGAGCTTCACCCCCGCCATGCCGCCCGCCTGCCGCCCCTGCGGCCGGACCTGGCCCGCCGGGTAGCGCAGCAGCTGCGCCTCGTCCGTGATGAAGACCAGGTCCTCCTCGCCGGTCTGCAACTCGGCGGCGCCCACGACTCGGTCCCCCTCGCGGAGCGAGATGACCTCCAACTCCTCCTTGTTGGCCGGGTAGTCGGGGACGACCCGCTTGACCACCCCCTGCTCGGTGCCGATGGCCAACCCGGGCGACGACTCGTCCAGCGTGGTCAGGCAGACCACCCGTTCGTCCGCGGTGAGCGAGACGAACTCCGACAGCTGCGCCCCGCCCGCCAGGCTGGCCGCCGAGGCGGCCGGCGGCAGCGTCGGCAGGTCTACCACGGAGATCCGCAGCAGCCGTCCGGCCGAGGTGACCGCGCCGACCTCGCCCCGGATCGTGGACTGCACGGCGGAGACGATCACGTCGTGCTTGGCGCGCTTGGCCTGCTCGCTCAGCCCGCCCTGCCCGTCCGCGGTGCGGGCCAGCAGACCGGTCGACGAGAGCAGCACCCGGCACGGGTCGTCCGAGACCTCAAGCGGCACCGCCTCGACCTGCGTGCCCTCGGCCTCCACCAGCTCCGTGCGGCGCGGCGTGCCGAACTTCTTGGCCACCTCGCCCAGTTCGGTCGAGACCAGCTTGCGCAGCTCGGCGTCCGAGTCGAGGATGCGGGTCAGCTCCTCGATCTCGCCGGTCAGCCGGTCGCGCTCGGCCTCCAGCTCCAGCCGGTCGAAGCGGGTCAGCCGGCGCAGCGGGGTGTCCAGGATGTACTGCGTCTGGATCTCCGACAGCTCGAAGCGGGCCATCAGGGACTCCTTGGCCTCCGCCGCGTTCTCGCTGGAGCGGATCAGCCGGATCACCTCGTCGATGTCGAGGAGCGCCACCAGCAGGCCCTCGACCAGGTGCAGCCGGTCCCGGCGCTTGCCGCGGCGGAACTCGCTGCGCCGGCGCACCACCTCGAAGCGGTGGTCGACGTAGACCTGGAGCAGCTCGCGCAGGCCCATGGTCAGCGGCTGACCGTCCACCAGGGCCACGTTGTTGATGCCGAAGGTCTCCTCCATCGGCGTCAGCTTGTAGAGCTGGGCCAGCACCGCCTCCGGGTTGAAGCCGTTCTTCACCTCGATGACGAGGCGCAGCCCGTTCTCCCGGTCGGTGAGGTCCTTGACGTCGGCGATGCCGGTCAGCCGCTTGGCGTTGACCAGGTCCTTGATCTTGCCGATGACCTTCTCCGGGCCCACCGCGAACGGCAGTTCGGTGACGACCAGACCGCGTCGGCGGGCCGAGACCTTCTCCACCGTGACCGTGGCGCGCATCCGGAAGGTGCCGCGGCCGGTCCGGTACGCGTCGCGGATGCCGCCGAGGCCGACGATCTTGCCGCCGGTGGGCAGGTCGGGGCCGGGCACGAAGCGCAGCAGCGTCTCCAGGTCGGCGCCCGGATGCTTGATCAGGTGGCGGGCGGCGGCGATCACCTCGACCAGGTTGTGCGGCGGCATGTTGGTCGCCATGCCGACCGCGATGCCGCTGGAGCCGTTCACCAGGAGGTTCGGGTAGGCGGCGGGCAGCGCCGCCGGCTCCTGCTCGCTGCCGTCGTAGTTCGGCGCGAAGTCGACGGTGTCCTCGTCGATGGAGGCGACCATCAGCCCGGCCGCCGCGTCGGACCGGCACTCGGTGTACCGCATCGCGGCCGGCGGGTCGTCGTTCCCCAGGGAACCGAAGTTCCCATGGCCGTCGACCAGCGGGAGCCGCATCGAGAACGGCTGGGCCATCCGGACCAGCGCGTCGTAGATGGCGGAGTCGCCGTGCGGATGGAGCTTGCCCATCACCTCGCCGACGACCCGGGCGCACTTCACGTAGGGGCGGTCGGCGCGCAGCCCCATGTCGTGCATCTGGTACAGGATGCGCCGCTGTACCGGCTTGAGGCCGTCCCGCGCGTCCGGCAGGGCGCGCGAGTAGATCACCGAGTACGCGTACTCCAGGAAGGAGCCCCGCATCTCATCGACGACATCGATGTCGAGGATCCGCTCCTCGAACTCCTCAGGAGGCGGGGACTGCTTGCTGCGGCGGGCCATCGCGGCAGGGCTCCTTCGTACAGGCGGGCGGGTTGCTGGCGACCATTGTGGACCGCCCCGCTGACAACCGGGAACTTCGCACACGCTGGCTCACCTTGCATAAGGTGACAGGCGTCTCTACCGACCGAGCGAAGGGACCTCATGTCCATGGGCCACACGGCCAGCCCGCAGGATACCGTCGGTGGGCTCACCGCGAAGGAGCACAGACTCGCCAACGGCCTGCGCGTGGTGCTCTCCGAGGACCACCTCACCCCGGTGGCCGCCGTCTGCATCTGGTACGACGTCGGCTCCCGCCACGAGGTGGCGGGGCGAACGGGGCTGGCGCACCTCTTCGAGCACCTGATGTTCCAGGGCTCGGAACAAGTCAAGGGCAACGGCCACTTCGAGCTGGTCCAGGGCGCCGGCGGCTCGCTCAACGGCACCACCAGCTTCGAGCGCACCAACTACTTCGAGACCATGCCGGCCCACCAGTTGGAGCTGGCGCTGTGGCTGGAAGCCGACCGGATGGGCACCCTGCTGAGCGCGCTGGACGAGGAGTCCATGGAGAACCAGCGCGACGTGGTGAAGAACGAGCGCCGGCAGCGGTATGACAACGTGCCCTACGGCACCGCCTTCGAGAAGCTCACCTCGATGGTCTTCCCCGAGGGTCACCCCTACCACCACACCCCGATCGGCTCGATGGCCGACCTGGACGCGGCCTCGCTGGCCGACGCCAGGGAGTTCTTCCGCACCTACTACGCGCCGAACAACGCGGTGCTCGCGGTGGTCGGTGACATCGACCCGGAGCGCACCCTGGCCTGGGTGGAGCGGTACTTCGGCAGCATCCCCGGCCACGACGGCAAGCTGCCGCCGCGGGACGGCGCGCTGCCCGAGGTGATCGGCGACGAGGTGCGCGAGCTGGTCCGCGAGGACGTGCCGGCCCGCGCGCTGATGGCCGCCTACCGGCTCCCGCAGGACGGCACCCGGGAGGCCGACGCGGCCGACCTGGCGCTGACCGCGCTGGGCGGCGGCGAGTCCTCCCGGCTCTACAACCGGCTGGTGCGGCACGACCGGACGGCGGTCTCGGCCGGGTTCGGCATGCTGCGGCTGGCCGGCGCCCCCTCGATGGGCTGGCTGGACGTCAAGACCTCGGGCGAGGCCGAGGTGGCCGAGATCGAGGCGGCCGTGGACGAGGAGCTGGCCAGGTTCGCCGCCGAGGGCCCGACGCCCGAGGAGATGGAGCGCGCCCAGGCCCAGTTGGAACGGGAGTGGCTGGACCGGCTGGCCACGGTCGGGGGCCGCGCCGACGAACTCTGCAAGTACGCCGTGCTCTTCGGGGACCCGCAGCTGGCGCTGACGGCCGTCCAGCGGATCCTGGAGATCACCCCGGAGGAGGTCCAGGCGGTGGCCGCCGCCCGGCTCCGCCCGGACAACCGCGGGGTGCTGGTCTACGAGCCCACCCCGACCGAGGAGCGGTCGGCGACCGGGAACGACGAGAACGAGGGGGCCGAGCAGTGACCGAGGGGACCGGGAACGCGGCGCGGATGACGCTGCACCCACGCCCGACCGGCGGGGCGCCCAAGCCGTGGGCCTTCCCGGCGCCGGACCGCAGTACGCTGCCCAACGGGCTGACCGTGCTGCGCGCCGACCGCCCCGGGCAACAGGTGGTCGCGGTGGAGATCAACCTGACCGCCCCGCTGGCCGCCGAGCCGCGTGAGCTGGAGGGCGTGGCGACCATCATGGCGCGCGGCCTGTCGGAGGGCACCGACCGGCACACCGCGGAGGAGTTCGCCGCCGAGCTGGAGCGCTGCGGCGCCACCCTGGACACCTTCGCCGACCACGTCGGCGTCCGGGTCTCCCTTGAGGTGCCGGCGTCCCGGCTGGCCGGCGCGCTGCGCCTGGTCTCGGACGCGCTGCGGGCCCCCGCCTTCCCGGAGCACGAGATCGAGCGGCTGGTCGCCAACCGGCTGGACGAGATCCCGCACGAGCTGGCCAACCCGGGCCGGCGCGCGGCGATGACGATGTACGCCACGCTCTTCCCCGAGGACTCCCGGCTCGCCAGGCCCCGGCAGGGCACCGCGGAGAGCGTCCGCGGCATCGACGCGGCCGCGGTGCGCGCCTTCTACGCGGCGCACCTGCGGCCGGCCGCCGCCACCGCGGTGATCGTCGGCGACCTGACCGGGATCGACCTGGACTCGGTGCTCAAGGAGACCCTGGGCGGCTGGACCGGCGCGCCGGCCGAGCCGGTCAGCTTCGCGCCGGTCGAGGTGCGGGACACCCCGCGGGTGGTCATCGTGCACCGCCCGGACGCGGTCCAGACGCAGCTGCTGATCGCCCGGGTCGGCCCCGACCGGCACGACCCGGTCTGGCCGGCGCACCGGCTGGGCGTCTACTGCCTGGGCGGCACCCTGACCTCGCGGCTGGACAAGGTGCTGCGCGAGGAGAAGGGCTACACCTACGGGGTGCGGGCCAGCAGCCAGGTGCTGCGCTCCAGCGCGGCCGGTGACGGCATCTCGCTGCTCGGCATCCGGGGTTCGGTGGCCACCGACGTCACCGGGCCGGCGCTGGCCGACCTGTGGCAGGTGCTGCGCACCCTGGCCGCCGACGGGCTGACCGACGAGGAGCGGGACGCGGCCGTCCAGTTCCTGGTCGGCGTCGCGCCGTTGAGCTTCGAGACGGCCGCGGCCGTCGCCGGGGCGCTGGCCGACCAGGTGGAGGAGGAGCTGCCGGACGACTACCAGGCCAGGCTCTACGCCCGGCTGGCCGAGACCGGCACGGTCGAGGCCACCGCAGCCGTGGTGCGGGCGTTCCCGCCGGACGGGCTGGTGACGGTGCTGGTCGGTGACGCCAAGCAGATCGCGGAGCCGGTGCGGGCGCTGGGCATCGGCGAGGTCGAGGTGGTCGGCGGCTGACCGTCGCCGACGTCGTCCGTGGGGAGAGCGTGGCCGGGCCGCGTTCTCCCCACGCTTTTTCGGATAAACGACCGAAAGGGGCCGGTTCCTCCGGCCGGCTATCGGCATTCCCGGGGTTTTGCCATACAGTTCTGGTGAGTGACCCGGTGGAAATGCGACAGGGCAGTGCCGGCGATTGGCTGTGGGGGTTGGTTATGCGGATCTCCGCGCACACGGTATGCACCGCGATCCGGGACGACATCGTGGGCGGCGTGCTGGTGCCGGGCGCCCGGCTGGCGGAGGAGCAGCTGGCCCAGCGGTACGGCGTCTCCCGGGTGCCGGTGCGGGAGGCGCTGCGCACCCTGGAGTCCGAGGGCTTCGTGGTCTCCCGGCGTCATGCCGGGGCGTGCGTGGCCCAGTTGGGCGAGCGGGAGGCGGCCGACCTGCTGGACGTGCGGGCCCTGGTCGAGCCGCTGGGCGCCGCCCGGGCCGCCCAACGGCGCACCGAGGCGCACCTGAAGGTGTTGCGCGGCCTGGTCAGGCTGGGCCGGCAGCGGGCCGCCCAGGGCCAGGAGGCGGACCTGCGGTCGTTGGGGGACTGGTTCCACGAGACGGTCGCCCAGGCCACCTGCAGCCCCGGACTCAGCGACCTGCTGGTGCAGTTGCGACGGAAGATCACCTGGCTCTACACGGGCGAGCCGCTGGCCGGGGCGGTGGCGCTCTGGCAGGAGCGGGGCGCGCTGGTGGACGCGATCACCCGGGGGGACGCCGAGCGCGCCCGGGCGCTCTCGGCCGCCCAGCTGGCGCGGAGCGACCCGGCCCGCCGGCAGTTCCAGGCTGCCGTGGTGAGCGCCAGGAAACCTGCCGTAAACACGCTGCGCGGCCAGATTTAACAGCGGTCGTATACACCTGGTGCGAACAACGTCGAAACGCGTTCCCGCGGTGCCCGATATCGCCTCGGCGTTTTATGGTGCTGCCCGAATTCGGCGGGCCGCTGAGTGGAATTGCTCAGACCGTTTCCGGAAGTTCCTCAAGCCCTTCGGAAACCAACTTCGCCAGTCGTTCCAGCGCCTCGTCGGCCACCGCCGCGTCCGTTGCCGAGCCCGCGGCCGGCGATGTCAGCACGATCTCCTCGCCGCCCTGCGCGCCCAGGCTGAGCACCGCCAGCATGGAGGCGGCGTTCACCGGCGCGCCGCCGGCCCGGGCCACCGTCACCGGCACCCCCGTCGCCGTGGCCGCCCGCACGAAGATCGAGGCGGGACGGGCGTGCAGCCCCTCGGGCCAGCCGATGGTGACGCGACGCTCGACCATGTGGGTGTTCCTTCCGAGGTCGGGAGTGGACCGCTGGCCGCCAGCCGGGTCCCGAACCACCCGTTGCGACCATGCCAACCGTACGCTGAAGCCATGGAGGGAACCGCCCAACCCGCCTACCCAGCGCACTGGGAGGCCGACGTGGTGCTGCGGGACGGCGGCACGGCGCACATCAGGCCGATCACCCCGGCCGACGCGCACCGCCTGGTCAACTTCTACGAGCGGGTCTCCGACGAGTCGAAGTACTACCGCTTCTTCGCGCCCTACCCCCGGCTCTCGGACCGGGACGTGCACCGCTTCACCCACCACGACTACGTCGACCGGGTCGGCCTGGCCGCCACCGTCGGCGACGAGTTCCTGGCCACCGTCCGCTACGACCGGATCGACCGGCACGGCCGCGCGGCCTCGCTGCCCGCCGACCGCGCCGAGGTGGCCTTCCTGGTCGAGGACGCCCACCAGGGCCGGGGTCTGGCCTCCACCCTGCTGGAGCACATCGCGGCGGTCGCCCAGGAACGCGGGGTGCGCCGGTTCGAGGCCGAGGTGCTGCCCGCCAACCGCAAGATGATCAAGGTCTTCACCGACGCCGGCTACTCGCAGCGCCGCAGCTTCGCCGACGGCGCCGTCCACCTGACCCTCGACCTGACGCCCACCGCCGAGTCGCTGGCCGTGATGCGGGCCCGCGAGCAGCGCGCCGAGGCCCGCTCCGTGCACCGCCTGCTCAACCCGGGCAGCGTGGCCGTGGTCGGCGTGGGCCGCCAGCCGGGCGGCGCCGGCCGCACCGTGCTCGCCGGGCTGCTGGCCGGCGGCTTCACCGGCCGGCTGTCCGCCGTGAACCGGGAACTGCCGGCCGAGACCGCGGTGTTGGCCGGGGTACCCGGCTACCGCTCGGTGCGGGAGATCCCCGAGCCGGTGGACCTCGCGGTGCTCGCGGTGCCCGCCGCCGAGGTCGCCGGGCTGCTCGCCGACTGCGCCGAGCGCGGTACCCAGGGCCTGGTGGTGCTCGCCGACGGCCACCGCAGGAGCGAACAGCGCGCCCTGGTGCGCCAGGCCAGGGCCCACGGCATGCGGATCATCGGCCCCAACGCGTTCGGCGTGATCAACACGGCGCCCGAGGTCAGCCTCAACGCCAGCCACGCCCCCCGACTGCCCACCCCCGGCCGCATCGGCCTGTTCACCCAGTCCGCGCCCATGGGCATCGCGGTGCTGGACGAGCTGGAGTCCCGCGGCGGCGGCCTGTCCACCTTCGTCTCCGCCGGCAACCGGGCCGACGTCTCCGGCAACGACGTGCTCCAGTTCTGGCACGACGACGAACGCACCCGGGTCGCCCTGCTGTACCTGGAGTCGGTCGGCAACCCCCGCAAGTTCACCCGGCTCGCCCGCCGCACCGCCGCGGCCGGCAAGCCCGTGGTGGTGGTGCGCGGCGGCCGGCACAGCGGCGGCGCGCCGCCCAGCGGCCACCTCGTGCCGGCCAGCCAGGCGCCCGAGGAGACGGTCGCCGCGCTGCTCCGCCAGGCCGGCGTGATCCAGGTCGACACCGCCGTCGAACTCGTCGACGTCGGGCTGCTGTTGGCCCAGCAGCCGGCGCCCGCCGGCCCCGCGGTCGCGGTGGTCGGCAACGCCCAGGCGCTCGCCCTGAGCGCACACGACGCCTGCCGCGCCCAGCGACTGCGGCCGCTGCCGCTGGGCGATGTCGAGGACGCCGCCGACGCCGCCGCGTTCGGCGCGGCCGTCGCCGCCGCGCTCGCCGACCCGGCGGCCGACGCGGTGCTGGTCACCCTCGCGCCCACCGTCGCCGGCGGCCCGGGCACCGACGAGCTGGCGACCGCGCTGCGCGCCGCCAGCGCCGGCGCGGCCGGCGACAAGCCGGTGCTGGTCGCCCAGCTGGCGCTGGACGAGCTGGCCGCCGAGATCGGCGCCCGGGGCGTGCCGACCTACCCGTCGGCCGACCGCGCCGCCCGCGCGCTGGGCCTGGCGGTGCGGCACGCCGAGTGGCTGGCCGGCGCCCACCAGCGGGGCCGCGCCCTGGAGTTCGACGACATCGACGAGCCGGCCGCGGCCCGGCTGCTGGCCGGCGTCCGGGTGTCCCGGCCCGCCCGGGACAGCGAACTGTCGCCCGCGGACACCATGGCCCTGCTCGGCGCCTACGGCATCGCCGTGCTGCCGACCAGGCCGGCCCCCACCGTGGACGCCGCCGTCGCGGCGGCCGAGACCCTCGGCTACCCGGTGGCGCTCAAGGCCACCGCGCCCCGGCTGCGGCACCGGGCGGTGCCGGGCTCCATCCGGCTCGACCTCGGCACCGAGGTCGAACTGCGACGTGCCTACGGAGAGTTGACCCAACGGCTGGGCGATCCCGCCGGCCTGCGCCCGATGGTTCAGCCGATGGCGCCGCGTGGCGTGGACACCGTGGTGCGGGCCACCGTCGATCCGGCGATCGGCGCCGCGCTCTCCTTCGGCCTCGCCGGCCCGCCCGCGGAACTGCTCGGCGACATCGCCCACCGACTGCTGCCCGTCACCGACCGGGACGTGGCCACGCTGATCCGTGCGCCCCGGGCCGCCCCGATGCTCTTCGGCTGGCGCGGCGCCCGGCCGGTGGACACCGAGGCGTTGGCCGGGCTGCTGGGGCGACTCGGCCGGCTGGTCGACGACCACCCCGAGATCGCCCGCGTCGAACTCGATCCGGTGGTCGTCGCCGACCGGGGGGTCGCGGTGCTCTCCGCGACGGTGCTGCTCGCCCCGCCGCCACCCCGCCCTGACCTGGGGCCGCGTCGGCTGCCCGCCTACTGACCACGCCCGGCGCCCGGCGCGCGACCCCCAGGGCGTGGATTCCCGGTCAGCGCCCCCTGCGCTGTCGGGGTCGCCCCTTAGGATGGGCGCATGGCGAAGACCGGTACCACGTCCCAGGGGCTGCGGGAGGCGATCGAGCGCAGCGGTTACTACCCAGCGCTCGTCGCTGAGGCGGTGGAGGCCGCCGTGGGGCGGGAGCCCGTCGTCTCCTTCCTGGTCCACCAGGAGACGACGTTCGACAGCAACGAGGTGCGCCGGCACGCCACCGTGCTGGTGCTGACCGGCACCCGGTTCATCGTCAGCCACACCGACGAGCAGCCGGCCGACGGCAACGCCCCGACGTCCTACGCCACCACCTCGACCGAGTCGGTCAAGCTCAACCGGATCTCCTCCGTCGTGCTCAGCCGGGTCGTCGCGGACCCGCAGTCCTACGTCCCCGGCACGCTGCCGCGCGAGGTGGTGCTGACCATCGGCTGGGGCGCGGTCTCCCGGATCGACATGGAGCCGGCCAACTGCGGCGACCCCAACTGCGAGGCCGACCACGGCTACACCGGCTCGTCCACCGCCGACGACCTGTCGTTGCGGGTCAGCGAGGCCGGCGACGGTCCGGAAACGGTGCGCCAGGCCCTGGAGTTCGCGCAGGCGCTCTCCGAGGCGACCGCGGTGTCCGGCAGGTGACCGCCGGCCCCGACGGCCAGCCGCCCGCTCCGTTCCCCGGCGACTGGTCCGCCTCGCCGCGCCCGCTCGACCCACGCGGTGCCCCCGCGCCCCGGTACGGCACCGGATCGCTGGCCGACCTGCTGCCCGCCGTGCTCGCCGGGCTCGATGTGCCGGGCCCCAGCCCCGCCTTCGAGTTGCCGCCGGCCGACCGGGTCTGTGTCTTCCTGATCGACGGCCTCGGCTGGGAACAGCTCGGCGCGCACGCCGAGTTGGCCCCGTTCCTCAGCTCGCTGCTGCCCACCTCACGGGCCGGCGCCGGGGCCCCCATCACGGTCGGCTTCCCGGCCACCACCGCCACCTCGCTCGCCTCGCTGGGCACCGGCCTGCCGCCGGCCGCGCACGGCCTGGCCGGCTACCGGGTACTCGACCCGGGCAGCGGCGCCCTGATGAACCAGCTGCGCTGGGAGCCCTGGACGGAGCCCGCGCGCTGGCAGCCGCACCCGACGCTCTTCCGGCGGGCCGCCGCCGCCGGCGTCGCCACCTGCCAGGTCTCCGCCCCGCACTTCGAGCGCACCCCGCTCACCCGGGTCGCCCTCTCCGGTGGCTCCTTCCTGGGGCGAGCCCTGGTCGAGGACCGCGTCGACCTGGCGGCCAGCCGGCTCGGCGAGGCCGACCGGACCCTGGTCTACACGTACTACGCCGAGCTGGACGGCGCCGGCCACCGCTTCGGGGTCGACTCGGACGCCTGGCGTGGCCAGTTGATGCAGGCCGACCGGCTGGCCCGCCGGCTGGCCGAGCGGCTCCCGCCGCGCGCCGTCCTCTACGTCACCGGCGACCACGGCATGGTCGACGTGCCGGTCACCGAGGAGGCCAGGTTCGACTTCGACCACGACTGGGAGCTGGCGGCCGGCGTCGCCCAGCTCGGCGGTGAGGGACGGGCCCGCCACCTCTACGCGGTCCCCGGCGCCGCGGCCGACGTGTACGCCGTCTGGCGCGAGGTGCTCGCCGAGGACGCCTGGGTCGTCACCCGGGACGAGGCCGTCGAGCTTGGCTGGTTCGGGCCGCCGGGCGGCGCGCTGGAGCCCCGGGTCCGCCCTCGGATCGGCGACGTGGTGGTGGCGATGACGGGCACGGCGGCGGTCATCGCCAGCGAGTCCGAGCCCCGCGAGTCCGCGCTGATCGGCATGCACGGCTCCCTCACCTCCGCAGAGCAGCTGGTACCGCTGCTGGAAGTCCGCACCTGACCTGGAGCCGTTCCCTTGGCTGAACTCGCCTTCTTCTCCGGCACGATGGACTGCGGGAAGAGCACCCTCGCCCTGCAGATCCAGCACAACCGCTCCGCGCGCGGCCTGCTGGGCATGATCTTCACCCGCAACGACCGCGCCGGCGCCGGCCGGATCTCGTCCCGCCTCGGGCTGGTCGCCGAGGCCACGGAGACGGGGGAGGACTTCGACTTCCACGCGCACCTGGTGCGCCACCTGACGGCCGGCGGCCGGGTCGACTTCGTGATCGCCGACGAGGCGCAGTTCCTCTCGCCGGGACAGGTCGACCAACTGGCCCGGGTCGTCGACGACCTGGGCATCGACGTGTACGCCTTCGGCATCACGACCGACTTCCGCACCAAGCTCTTCCCCGGCTCGCAGCGGCTGATCGAGCTGGCCGACCGGGTCGAGGTGCTCCAGGTCGAGGCGCTGTGCTGGTGCGGCGCCCGCGCCACGCACAACGCGCGCACCGTCGGCGGCCGGATGGTGGTCGAGGGGGCGCAGGTGGTGGTCGGGGACGTGGCCGGCGGCCCCGACGCGCGCCGGGGCGATGTCGGGTACGAGGTGCTCTGCCGCCGCCACCACCGCAGGCGGCTCACGGCGGCCACCGCCGGCGCGGGTCAACTGTCGCCCGAGGTGCTTCCCACGGAAGGAGTACCCCGGCAGCACAGCTGAGCCGCGCCGACGGGGGACCGGCGCCGGTGGACCGGCCCGAGGGGCCGTCCCGCCGGCGCCGGCCGTCACCGGTCGGGCACGCCGCGCCGGCCCCGGCTCAGCGGCCGGGCGGCCGGACGACGGCGAAGATCCCGCCCTCCGGGTCGGCCGCCTTGGCCCAGCGGCCGAACGGCGAGACCTCGGGGTCGGTGAGCGCCTTGCCGCCCAGCCCCTCCACGGTGCGCAGCGCCTCGTCCACGTCCGGCACCGAGAAGTACGTCAGCCAGTGCGGCCCCCGGTCCTGCGGCAGGGCCCGCGCCCCGACGCCCCGGACGCTGGCCACCGGACGGTCGTCCAGCCGCAGCGTCAGGTAGTCCAGCTCCGCCGGCTGCGCCGGCTCGGGCGTGGCCTCGTAGCCCAGGACATGCGTGTAGAACTTGCTCACCACCGACGTGTCCGCGGTGATCAGCTCGTTCCACTCCGGCGCGCCGCTCGGCCCGGAGTAGGGGCCGCTGCGTCGCGGTCCCCCCTGCCAGAGGCCGAAAGCCGCCCCGTTCACGTCCGAGGCGATGGCCAGCCGCCCCACCTGGTCCACCTCCATCGGTCCCACCGCGACCGTGCCACCGCACTCGCGGATCGTGGCGGCGGTGGCGTCCACGTCCCTGGTGGCGATGTAGGGCAGCCAGGCGACCACCCGCTGACGCACCTCGGACGCGAACTCGCCGAGCCCGGCCACCGGGTGGCCGTCCCGCAGCGCCCTGACGTAGGGGCCCAGCTGAGCCGGCCCGGCGTCGAACTCCCAGCCGAACAGCTCACCGTAGAACCGCTGAGCGACCGTCAGGTCATGGACCATCAGGCTCACCCAACGGTGCGTCCCCGACGTCGGGGGATTCGCTGCCTCGGTCATCCTGCTCCCTCCTCGATACCCATCCACACCCCTGCCCCCGCGCACACCGAACAAGTCTCCCCCGCGCGCGGGGACAATGGGGCCATGACAGCGATCATCCCGGCCGCGGACCTCGCCGCCATCACCACCCCTGCGACTTCAGCCACCGAGCGGCCCGTCCTGCTCGACGTCCGCTGGCGGCTCGGCGGGCCGCCCGGACACCCCGAGTACCTGGCGGGGCACCTGCCGGGGGCGGTCTACGTGGACCTCGACCGGGAGCTGGCGGGGCCGGCCGGCCCGGCCGGCCGGCATCCGCTGCCCGACCCGGAGGTCTTCGGTGCCGCGATGCGCCGGGCGGGTGTGTCGCTGGGCCGGCCGGTGGTGGTCTACGACGCCGGGGACGGCTGGGCGGCGGCCCGCGCCTGGTGGCTGCTGCGCTGGGCGGGGCACCGGGACGTGCGGGTGCTGGACGGTGGCCTGGCCGCCTGGCCTGGCCCGCTGGAGACGACGGAGCCCACGCCGGCCGAGGGCGACTTCGTGCCGGAGCCCGGCGGCCTGCCGGTGCTCGACGCGGACGGCGCCGCCGAACTGGCCAGGCGCGGCGTGCTGCTGGACGCTCGGGCGGGCGAGCGGTACCGGGGCGAGGTGGAGCCGATCGACCCGGTGGCCGGCCACATCCCGGGCGCCGTCTCGGCCCCCACCACGGAGAACGTCGGCCCGGACGGCCGGCTGCGCTCGCCGGCCGAACTGGGCGACCGCTTCGCCGCGTTGGGCGTCACCGAGGGGAGCGCGGTCGGCGTCTACTGCGGCTCCGGCGTCTCCGCGGCGCACCAGGTCCTGGCGCTCGCCGTGGCGGGCGTCCCCGCGGCGCTCTACCCGGGCTCGTGGAGCGAGTGGGCGGCCCAGCCGGGGCGCCCGGTCGCGCGCGGGCCGCAGCCCGGCTGACGGGTCCTCCCGGGGCGGTGCGTCGCGCACCGCTCCGGGGAGGCCGCTCAGTCCTTCTTCTTGCGGCGGGTGCCGAAGACGATCTCGTCCCAGCTCGGCACCGCGGCCCGGCGGCCGGGGCGGACCCCGTCGGCCTCCGCCTGGCGGTCCGTGGTGCCGGTGAGCCGGTCCCGATGGCCGCCGACCGAACGCGGCATCAGCACGTCCGCGTAGGTGGAGCCGGCGCTGCCGGCCGCCGCGGCCGGTCCCCTGGCCGCCGGCGTCTCCTCGTCGGCCTCGGCGAACTCCGGCTGGTCCTCGGCGTCCGGGGCGGGCGCCGGCGACTCGGGCACCACCAGATCGCCACGGAAGCTGGGCACCGCCTCCAGCAGGCTGGTCAGCGAGTCCGTGTCGTTCTCCAGGCGCGGGCTCGGCTCGGGGGCCACGCGGCGGTCGGCCCGCTCGTTCTCCCGGGGCAGCCGGGCGATCCGGGGCACGAACGGGGTGCTGGGCTCCGGCGTGTCGTCGGTCTCCCCGAGCAGCGACCTGGCCTCGTCGTCCACCGCCTGCACCAGCCGGCGCGGCGGGTCGTACATCCAGCTCGCCGAGTGCGTCTCGCCGGCGACCCGGTAGACCAGCAGCACCTCCCAGGTGCCGTCGTCCCGGCGCCAGGAGTCCCAACGGACCGCGTCCTTGTCGGCGCCGCGCAGCATCAGCCGCTCCGCGACGGCCTCGCCGAGCTGCGGCCCGGCCGTCTCGCCCGGCCGGCGCACCGAGGTCTTCCTGGCCCGCTCCGCCATGAACGCGCGCTCGGCCAGGACCGGCCCCTCGAACCGGCGCACCCGGTCGACCGGGATGCCGGCGAACTGGGCGACCTCCTCGGCCGTCGCACCGGCTCGTATCCGCGCCTGGATGTCCCGCGGGCGGAGGTGGTTCTCCACCTCGATCTCGATCTGTCCCAGCCGCGCCCGGTCGTTGCGCACGGCGGCGCGCAGCCGTTCGTCGATGGGCAGGGTGTATTCCGTGTTGTCGGCAGCTTTCAGCACCAGTCGTGTGCCGTCATTGCTCACGGCCACGACACGCAGTTCGGGCACGAGAACCTCCCGGGTGGTGCCTGCCGACGTCACGTACGTCGCTGCTCCTGCCAGACGAGTGTGACTTGCCCGGGCGCAGCGTGCCACAACCTTGCCGACTTGCCCGGCGTGTCGGGCCGTGGTCTGGAACCGATGTTATGGCACAGTCGCCACTTTGCCACGTGCGCTGACCGGCGCGAGAGCGTCGCGTCGCAGGGGGCAAACCGGACCTGGGACCAGGCGTGGTCACACTACTCCATTAGGGCCACGGGGGTGTGGCGCCACGCGGTCGAAGTTCTCAGGCGGTAGGGGAGTTGACCGAACGATCCGGTGTGACTTCGGGTGGCAAGCCTCACAGAACCCCCGAATTCGGAACTTTCCTCCTCGTTCGCTGGTCATATCCGTGGGTCCAGTGTGAACAGTGTGTGGGTTGAGGCGAATGGTGGATGCGAAGGTAAAGATTCCGCGCGGAGCGGACGACGGAGACGATCCGGCGGCCCCGCCGGCGCCGAGCGGCGCCGGGCGCCGGCGGATCGAGCTGACCTGGCCCCAGGTGGTGGCGAGCGCGGCGGCCACGGTCGCCGGCGCGCTGCTCGCCTCCGGGCTCGGCGTCTACGGCACGGTGCTGGGCGCCGGCCTGATCAGCCTGATCGCCACGGCCGGCGGCCCGGTCTTCCAGCACATCCTGGACCGCGGCGGCCGGGCCGCCGACCCGGCCCCGGCCGCCCAGGCCCCCGCCGAGCGGCGCCGGGCGCCCCGGCGCCGCGCCGGCCGCCCGGGGCGGCTCAGGCGCCGGCTGGCCGTGGCGCTCGGGGTGTTCGTGCTGGCGATGACGGCGATCACCGGGATCGAGCTGGCCTCCGGCTCCTCGTTCGCCGGCTGGTGGCAGCAGGACCGGGCCGGCGAGACCTCGGTCGGTGACCTCTTCGGCCGCGGCGGCACCGGCGGTACGCCGGCCGACGACACCGAGTCCGAGCCAGCCGACACCGACACCGACACCGACACCGACAGCGACCCCGAGTCCGACTCGGACACCGGGCCCGACGCCTCCGAGCCCGGCGCGGAGGAGCCGTCCACCACGCCGGAGGAGGGCGCCGGCGAGGAGGGACCCACCGGGGACGGGTCGACCACGCCCGGCGAGTCGCCGCCGCCGACCCAGGACGCCCCGCCGGCCGAGACCGGCGAGCCCCCGGCCGCGCCGGCGGAGCCCACCGCCCCTGCCCCCTCGTCCGACGAGCCGACCACGCCCGGCCGGAACGCCCAGCCGGAGGACGCCACCGAGGATGCGCCGACGGGCTAGTGGCAGGATCGCGGGCATGGAAGGTGTGCTCGCTGCCCAGCCCTATGACGCCCTGCTACTGCTCTCCTTCGGTGGCCCCGAGGGACCCGACGACGTCCTGCCGTTCCTGGAGAACGTGACCCGGGGGCGTGGTATCCCCCGCGAACGGCTGGCCGAGGTCGGCGCCCACTACCACCTGTTCGGCGGGGTCAGTCCGATCAACGAGCAGAACCGCGCGCTGCTGACCGCGCTCCGCGACGACTTCGCCGAGCGGGGTGTGGACCTGCCGGTGTACTGGGGCAACCGCAACTGGGCGCCCTATCTGACCGACACCCTCCGGGAGCTGGTCGCCGACGGCCGGCGCCGGGTGCTCACCCTGGTGACCAGCGCCTACGCCTCCTACTCCGGTTGCCGCCAGTACCGCGAGGACCTGGCCGAGGCGCTCACCACGCTCCGGTCGGAGGGCCTGGAGCCACCCCGGGTGGACAAGCTGCGGCTCTACTACAACCACCCGGGTTTCCTGGAGACGGTGGCCGAGGGCGTGCTGGAGTCGCTGGCCCGGCTGCCCGCCGCCGAGCGGGCCGACGCCCGGCTGGTCTTCACCACCCACTCGATCCCGAACTCGGCCGCCGACGTGTCGGGGCCGCCGGCCGGCCACGGCGCCGGCGGCGCCTACCTGGCGCAGCACCTGGACGCCGCCCGGGTGGTGGCCGAGCGGGTCGGCGAGGCCACCGGGGTGCCCCGCGAGTGGGAGCTGGTCTACCAGTCCCGCAGCGGCTCGCCCCGCGTCCCCTGGCTGGAGCCGGACGTCAACGACCGGTTGCGGGAGCTGGCCGCCCAGGGGCGGCGGGCCGTGGTGCTGGTCCCCGTCGGGTTCGTCTCCGACCACATGGAGGTCCGTTTCGACCTCGACACCGAGGCGCTGGCCACCGCCGAGGAGCTGGGCCTGCTGGCCGTCAGGTCGCCCACCGTCGGCGCCCATCCGCGGTTCGTCGCCGCGCTGCGGGAGCTGGTCCTGGAGCGGGCGGCCACCGAGCGCGGCGAGCGCCCCGAGCGCCCGGCGCTGGGCGGCCTCGGCGCCAGCCACGACGTCTGCCCGGTGGGGTGCTGCGCCGGCCGGGTGGCGAAGCCGGCGGCGGCCGGCGTCGACAGCCCGGCGTGAGCCAGCCGCCCGCCCTTCCTCGTCACCCGTACCCGTCCGGCAAGGAGATTCCCGTGCCCCCCGAGCCCCCCGACAACGCCCTGCTGGCCGAACTGCTGGAGCTGGCCCTTGAGGCGGCCCGCCGGGCCGGCGTGCTGCTCCGCGACGGCCGCCCGGCCGACCTCGGCGTGGCGGCGACCAAGTCGAGCCCGATCGACGTCGTCACCGAGATGGACATCGCGGCCGAGCGGCTGATCACCGAGTTCCTGCTGGAGCGCCGGCCGGACGACGGGATCCTCGGGGAGGAGGGTGGCGAACGGGCCGGCGGCAGCGGCGTGCGCTGGGTCATCGACCCGCTGGACGGCACCGTGAACTACCTCTACGGGCTGCCCCAGTGGGCCGTCTCGATCGCCGCCGAGCTGGACGGCCGGGCGGTGGTCGGGGTGGTCGAGGCGCCCATGCGGGGCGAGACCTACCACGCCACGCTGGGCGGCGGCGCCCGGCGGACCGCCAGCGGCGGCCTGCCGCAGCCGATGACCACCCGGCCCAGCCCCGAGCTGGCCCAGGCGCTGATCGGCACCGGCTTCAACTACGTGGCCACCGTGCGCACCGCCCAGGCCGCCCTGGCCCAGCGGCTGATCCCGCTGGTGCGGGACATCCGCAGGTCGGGATCGGCGGCGATCGACCTGGCCGACGTCGCGGGCGGCCGGCTGGACGGCTTCTACGAGCGCGGTCTGATGCCCTGGGACCTGGCGGCCGGCGACCTGATCGCCCGGGAGGCGGGCGCGCGCACCGGCGGCCGGGTCGGGGCGCGGCCGGACGGGAACCTGACAGTGGCGGCCAGTCCCGGGGTCTTCGAGCGGCTCCAGCCGCTGCTGGACGACTGGGGTGCCTGGCACGACTGAACGGCCGGCACACGCGAGGGCGGGGCGCCGGGGAGGTCTCTCCCGAGGCGCCCCGCCCTCGTCGAGGTCGGGCGGCCGCCGGCGTCAGGCGACCCTGACGCCGAGCTCGGCGGCCAGTCGGCGCAGGTCGTCCAGCTCGGCCTGCTCGACGTCCATGGTGAACAGATCTCCTGCCGCACGGGCGCGGTGCAGATCGGACTGGGTGTTCTCGATGCGCTGGCGGATGTCAGCGGTGAACGCGTCCAAGGTGCGCCCCCTCGTCTCAGGTCGGCGGCACTGGGGGAGTGCCGCGGCGGGTGCGACCACGGCGGTCCGGTCCGGTCGGCAGCGCTGGGTGGCTTGCCGCCTTCGCGGGTGGTCACGGGGTGTGTGAGGGCTACGTCCCCGGCCCGTGGGACCGGGAAACCTGCCCGCCGCGGAGAATCTGCTCGTCATCTGCCGGGCCCCGGCCATTTACCACCGGCTTACGCGGGTTGCGGGCAGGATGGTGGCGCGCGGTCAGCGAAGCCGCGCGCCAGGTGACCAGAGAGAGGGACCGACGTGCGGGTACTCGTCGTGGAGGACGAGCGGCTCCTCGCCGACGCGGTGGCCACAGGGCTGCGGCGGCAGGCCATGGCCGTGGACGTGGTGTACGACGGCGAGGCGGCCATGGAGCGTGTCGATCTCAACGACTACGACGTGGTGGTGCTCGACCGGGACCTGCCCCTGGCCCACGGGGACGACGTCTGCCGGCACATCGTGGCGCGGGCGCTGCCCACCCGGGTGCTGATGCTGACCGCCTCGGGTGACGTCAGTGACCGGGTCGAGGGGCTGGAGATCGGCGCCGACGACTACCTGCCCAAGCCGTTCGCCTTCAGCGAGCTGATCGCCCGGGTCCGGGCGCTTGGCCGGCGGGCCACGGCGCCGCTGCCGCCGGTGCTGGAGCGGGCCGGCATCACGCTGGACCCGAACCGCCGCGAGGTCTTCCGGAGCGGCCGGCCGGTGCAGCTCGCGCCGAAGGAGTTCGCCGTGCTGGAGGTGCTGATGCGCGGGGAGGGCGCGGTGGTCTCCGCCGAGCAGCTGCTGGAGAAGGCCTGGGACGAGAACACCGACCCGTTCACCAACGTGGTGCGGGTCACGGTGATGACGCTGCGCCGCAAGCTGGGCGATCCGCCGGTGATCACGACCGTGCCGGGCGCCGGCTACCGGATCTGAGGCGCCATGGTCTCCTTTCCGCCCAGGCCGTCCGGGCCGCCCGCGCGGCCGGCGGCCCGCCCGGTCGCCCCGCCCAAGCCCCAGTGGGACCCGGCCGACAGCGACCAGCACCGCAGTTGGTTCCGCCCGACCATCCGAATCAGGCTCACGCTGCTCTACGGCGGCATGTTCCTGATCGCCGGCGTGGTGCTGCTGACGATCATCTACCTGATCGCCGCCCGGGCCCTGGAGAACGGCAGCCGCCCGCCGTTCGAGTTCACCAGCAGCACCGAGGTCACCATCACCTCGGACGTGTGTTCCGGTATCAGCGGGCTGGTGAGCAGCGAGGCCTTCGAGAGCTGGCTGGACGCGTGTTCCGACCGGCAGAGTTCCATCGCCCTGGACAAGCTGCTGCGCAGCTCCCTGCTGGCGCTGCTGGGGCTCGCGGTGGCCGCCTTCGCCTTCGGCTACGTGATGGCCGGCCGGGTGCTCTCCCCGCTGGGCCGGATCACCCGCACCGCCCGCCAGGTGGCCGGCTCCGACCTGCACCGCCGGATCGAGCTGGACGGCCCGGACGACGAGTTCAAGGAGCTGGCCGACACCTTCGACGAGATGCTGGACCGGCTGGACCGGGCCTTCACGGCCCAGCAACGCTTCGTGGCCAACGCCTCGCACGAGCTGCGCACCCCGCTGGCCATCAACCGCACGCTGCTGGAGGTGCAGCTCTCCGACCCGGAGGCCTCCGTCGAGATCAGTCAGCTGGGGAAGACCCTGCTGGCCACGAACGAGCGCAGCGAGCAGCTGGTCGAGGGGCTGCTGCTGCTGGCCCGCAGCGAGAACGAGATCATCGACCACAAGCCGGTCGACCTCGCCGAGGTGGCCGGCCAGGCCGTCGAGCAGTCCCGCGGCGAGGCGCAGCAGCGCGGCGTCGAGCTGTCCGGGGTCCGCCAGCAGCTCTGGGTCCAGGGGAACGGCGTGCTGCTGGAGCGGGTCGCGCTCAACCTGGTGCAGAACGCCATCCGGTACAACCTGCCGGCTGACGGCTGGGTGCGGGTGGACACGGAGGCCAGGTCGGGACACGCGGTGCTCGTGGTGGAGAATACGGGGCCGGTGGTGCCGGCCTACGAGATCGACAACATGTTTGAGCCTTTTCGTCGGCTGCGCACCGAGCGCACCGGTAGTGACAAGGGTGTCGGGCTCGGGCTGTCGATCGTGCGGTCCGTGGCGCGCGCCCATGGTGGCTACGTCCAGGCCGTCCCCAGAGAGGGCGGCGGCCTCGTGATGCGGGTGACGATCCCCGTCTGACGAGGCCGTGGGACGGGAAAGAAGGAGATGTGATCAATCGCATACGCACGCGTTACTAGCCGCGTGCCCCACTGGCCGGGACGGGCCTTTTGGCCGGTTCTCGGCCCGATCGGCAGCCGCCGCGATCACCTCTTCAGGCGTTCGGTTGGGTGTCGATTGAGTAACAGCACTTGATGTGAGGCAAAATCTCCGCCTTGGGTCGGGCACAAATTCCGACCCCCCGCGCGTTACGTGCGCTGAGACATCACAGACACCCGGAGGGGGAGAACGAAATGGCAACCGACTACGACACTCCACGCAAGACCGACGATGACGTCAACGAGGACAGCATCGAGGAGCTGAAGGCCCGGCGGAACGACAAGTCCGCGTCCACGGTCGACGTCGACGAGTTCGAGCAGGCGGAGGGCCTGGAACTGCCCGGCGCCGACCTGTCCAACGAGGAGCTGTCGGTCCGGGTTCTGCCTCGGCAGGCGGACGAGTTCACCTGCATGAGCTGCTTCCTGGTCCACCACAGGTCCCAGCTGGCCGACGAGAAGGACGGCCAGCCGATCTGCCGGGACTGCGCGGCCTGAGGTCCCGCCCGGACCGGCGGTTACTCCGCGTCCGGGCGGGCGGCGGCCAGCGCGGCGGCGAGCCGCTGAGGCCGGCGGGTCGAGAGGTAGAGGTAGGGCGTGGGGTCATCCGGATCGGACACTTCGACCCGCACCGCGGTGGGGATGTACGCCCGCAACAACATATGAGCCCGGGCATCCGCTCGATGGGTGCGCCAAGCGCGCGCCTCATCGGCGTTGAGCGCCCGGGCCTCACCCAGGGCGCCAAGGGGCACTCTGGCGTTCCCGGCGACCAGCGAGCCGGCGGCCACCCGGATCCGGGCGCCGCCGTAGGCGCTCAGCGCCATCCCGACCAGCGCGCCGCCGGCCGCCATCCCGGCCAGCAGGGGCACCGGGCCCAGCGGCACCAGCGCCACCCCCAGGAGCAGCACTGCCATCAGGGCCATCAGCCACCAGGTCCGTGGGACCGTCAGTCGCTCGTCATACGCCTTCATGGCCCAAGCATCGCAGGCTCGCCTCCCGGCCCGTCCAGCGGCGGTAGGGTCTGCATCGTGAGTGCGGTCCTGACCCTGTCGAGGTCCTCCGGGCACGGCCCGAGGCGTTTCCTTCCGCCGCCCCCGAGGCGGCTTTCCTCCCCCCGTGGGGAGGTGGCCCGATGAGTCGCCCGGTCGACGTGCTGCTGCGCCGGCTCGACCCCGAGGTGCCGGTGCCGGCGCTGGCCCACCCCGGGGACGCCGGCTTCGATCTGGTCACCACCGAGGCCGCGGAGCTGGCGCCGGGAGAGCGGATGGTGCTGCCCACCGGGGTTTCCGTGGCCCTGCCCGAGGGGTACGCGGCCTTTGTGCATCCGCGCTCCGGGCTCGCCGCCCGCTGTGGGGTGTCGATGGTGAACGCCCCGGGCACGATCGACGCCGGGTACCGTGGGGAGATCAAGGTCATTGTGATCAATCTGGACCCGCGGCAGAGCGTGCGGTTCCAGCGTTTTGACCGCATCGCCCAGCTTGTCGTCCAGCGGGTGGAGACGGTGCGGTTCCACGAGGTCGCGGAGCTGCCGGGATCGGCGCGGTCCTCCGGGGGCTTCGGCTCCACCGGCGGCCACGCGGACGCCGGGAACTCCTATGCTGCGGTCGGCCCCGGCGAGGCCGCCGACCGGAAAGGACAGTGACGTGTTCGGACGTCGTCGTAAGCGAGACGCAAAGCCCGAGGACGCGGTCGAGGCGACCGCCGACGAGACTCCGGACGAGGACGAGGTGCGCCGGGTCAAGCTGGAGCCGGCGCCGCGCCCCGACGGGCCCTGGGACCTGAGCGAGGTCTCCAAGCCGGCCGAGGGGCGGGTCGATCTCGGCGGCCTCTTCGTGCCGGGCGTCCAGGGCATGGAGCTGCGGGTCGAGGTCGCGGGCGACGCCATCGTCGCGGCCACCGTGGTGCTCAAGGACAGCGCCGTGCAGCTGCAGGCGTTCGCCGCCCCCCGCCGGGAGGGCATCTGGGGCGAGGTGCGCGAGGAGATCGCCGCCGGGATCACCGGACAGGGCGGCGTCATCGAGGAGATCGAGGGCCCGCTGGGCTGGGAGCTGCGCGCCCGGGTGCCGGTCAAGCTGCCGGACGGCAAGCAGGGCGCCCAGGTGGTGCGCTTCGTCGGCGTGGACGGCCCGCGCTGGTTCCTGCGGGGGGTCATCTCCGGGCAGGGCGCGGTGCAGCCGCAGGCCGCCGGCCTGTTGGAACAGATTTTCCAGGACACGGTGGTGGTGCGCGGGGACGGCCCGATGGCGCCCCGTGACCCGATCGTGCTGAAGCTGCCGGACGACGCCCAGATGGTGCCGGACGGGGTCAAGAAGGAGCAGGCCGCGGCGGGCGACGAGGCGCCGGTCTCCCGGTTCGCCGGCGGGCTGGACAAGCTGCGGCGCGGCCCGGAGATCTCCGAGGTCCGCTGAGCCCACCGGGGGTGCTGGGGCCGGCCGGCCCCAGCACCCCCGCCGCGTGGCGGTGTGTGTGTTGACGGCGCGCGCGGGGTACCCGGGCGGTCCCGTCCCTGGGAGGCCCGGCCATGAGCAGACCCCGGCACGCCCGTACCGGCACCGAGCCGATCACCGCGCTCAGCGCGCTCCGGCTGCGGCTGCTGCTGTCCGCCGTCTTCACCCCGCTCTTCATCGCCGGCGCGGTGGTCTTCGGCGTCTGGTGGGGCCGAGCCCGGCCCGGCGACGCCGTCAGTCCCGACGCGCTGCGGGTGGTCACCCTGATCTGCGTGGTCTGCGCGGTCTTCGCGCTGGTCGACCTCCTGGTGGTGCTCCGCCGCCGGCAGCGCGCCGCCCGCCGGCCGGCCGCCCGTCGGGAGGGCTGAACCGGCGGGCGGGGCCGGGGCGGCGTCGGCGGCTTCGCGGAGCGACGACAATGGGGCCATGGCACGCCGCGGTGAACTACGGATCTATCTCGGAGCGGCCCCGGGGGTGGGGAAGACCTACGCCATGCTCTCGGAGGCGCACCGCCGGGCCCAGCGCGGCACCGACCTGGTGGTCGGCGTGGTGGAGCACCACGACCGGCCGCGCACGGCCGTGCTCCTGGAGGGGCTGGAGGAGGTGCCCGGGCCGCGGCTGCCCGGCGCGGAGGGGCCGGCGGCCGAGCTGGACACGGAGGCGGTGCTCCGCCGCCGCCCGGCGGTGGCGCTGGTCGACGAGCTGGCGCACGCCAACGCCCCCGGCGCCCGGAACGAGATGCGCTGGCAGGACATCGAGGAGCTGCTGGCGGCCGGGATCGACGTGATCTCCACGGTCAACATCCAGGACCTGGCCTCGCTCAGCGACGTGGTGGAGTCCATCACCGGGGTGCGGCAGCGCGAGACCGTGCCGGACGAGGTGGTGCGCGGGGCCGAGCAGATAGAGCTGGTCGACATCACCCCCGAGGCGCTCCGCCGGCGGCTGGCGCACGGCAACATCTACCCCAGGGACAAGATCGACGCGGCGCTGTCGCACTACTTCAGGCCCGGCAACCTCACCGCGCTGCGCGAGCTCGCGCTGCTGTGGACGGCCGACCGGGTCGACGACTACCTGCGCCGCTACCGCGCCGAACACGGCATACGTTCGACCTGGCACGCTCGCGAGCGGATCGTGGTGGGGCTGACCGGGGGCCCCGAGGGCAGCACCCTGCTGCGGCGGGCGGCCCGGATGGCGGCCAAGAGCTCGGGGGCGGAGATCCTCGCCGTCTACATCTCCCGCTCCGGCCGGCTCAGCTCGGCCTCGCCGCGCGAGCTGGCCGCCCAGCGGACCCTGGTGGAGCAGCTGGGCGGCACCTTCCACCACGTGATCGGCGACGACGTGCCCACCGCGCTGCTGGACTTCGCGCGGGCCGCCAACGCCAACCAGATCCTGCTGGGGTCCAGCCGCCGCAAGTCCTGGCAGTACGTCTTCGGGCCGGGGGTCGGGGCCACCGTGGCCCGGGAGGCCGGTCCCGACCTGGACGTGCACCTGGTCACCCACGACGAGGTGGCCAAGGGCCGGGGCCTGCCGGCCGCGCACGGCGCCCGGCTCGGCCTGGCCCGCACCCTCACCGGCTGGCTGATCGGGCTGGCCGGGCCGGTGGCGCTGGCGATGGTGCTGGAGGCGCCCGACCCGGGCGCCGAGTTCTCCAGCGACGTGCTGCTGTGCCTGTCGTTCACCGTACTGGCCGCGCTGACCGGCGGCTTCCTGCCGGGGCTGGTCTCGGCCGCGGTCGGCTCACTGCTGTTGAACTACTACTTCGCCAACCCGGTGGGCCAGTGGACCATCTCGGAGGGGCACAGCATCGTCGCCATCGTGGTGTTCTTCGCCATAGCGACGTCGGTGGCCACCGTGGTGGACCGCTCGGCCCGGCGCACCCAGCAGGCCGCCCGGCTGCGCGCCGAGTCGGAGACGCTGACCCTGCTGGCCGGCAGTGTGCTGCGTGGCGAGGACACCCTCGCCGCGCTGCTGGAGCGGGCCAGGGAGACCTTCGGCATGGACGCCGCCGCGCTGCTGGAGCGGGACATCGCCGACCGCCGCTGGGCGTGTGTCGGCAGCGTCGCCGCCCGGGACGACGTGCGGCCGCCGCAGACGCCCAAGGAGGCGGACGTGGACGTGCCGGTCGGTGACAACACCATGCTGGCGCTGAGCGGCCGGGTGCTGCCGGCCGAGGACCGGCGGATGCTGGCCGCCTTCGCGGCCCAGGCGGCGGCGCTGCTGGACCGGCAGCGGCTGAAGGACGAGGCGGTGCGGGCCCACAAGCTGGCCGAGGGCAACCGCATCCGCACGGCGCTGCTGGCGGCCGTCTCGCACGACCTGCGCACCCCGCTGGCCGCGATCAAGGCCAGCGTCTCCTCGCTCCGCTCCGACGACGTGGCCTGGTCGGCGGAGGACGAGGCCGACCTGCTGGAGAGCATCGAGGAGGGCGCCGACCGGCTGGACGCGCTGGTGGGGAACCTGCTGGACATGTCGCGGCTGCAGACCGGCACGGTGGAGCCGCTGCTGCGGGAGATCGACCTGGACGAGGTGGTGCCGGGCGCGTTGCGCGGGGTCGCCGAGGAGAGCGTGGTGCTGGACATCCCGGAGTCGCTGCCGTTCGTCGCCGCCGATCCCGGCCTGCTGGAGCGGGTGGTGGCCAACGTGGTGGAGAACGCCGTCAAGTACAGCCCGGCGGGTCAGCCGGTGCTGGTCAGCGCCAGCACCCTGGGCAACCGGGTGGAGCTGCGGGTGGCGGATCGCGGCCCCGGGGTGCCGGACGACCACCGTGGTCGGCTGTTCGAGCCCTTCCAGCGGCTCGGCGACAGCCCGAAGGGGAACGGCGTCGGCCTGGGCCTGGCCGTCGCCCGTGGATTCACCGAGGCCATGCACGGCACGCTGGACGCCGAGGACACCCCGGGCGGCGGGCTGACCATGGTGCTCACCCTGCCGACCGCGAGCGTCGCGGCGGCCGAACCGGAAGGAACAACAGCCCATGCACCGGGTGCTCGTGGTCGATGACGAGCCGCAGATTCTCCGCGCGTTGGTGATCAACCTCAAGGCGCGCGGATACCAGGTGGACACGGCGGCCGACGGCGCGACCGCGCTGCGGCTGGCCGCGGCGAGCCATCCGGACGTGATCATCCTCGACCTGGGCCTGCCCGACATGGACGGGGTGCAGGTGATCACCCGGGTGCGTGGCTGGACCCGGCTGCCGATCATCGTGCTCTCCGCCCGGCAGACCTCGGAGGAGAAGGTCGAGGCGCTGGACGCCGGCGCGGACGACTACGTCACCAAGCCGTTCGGGATGGACGAGCTGCTGGCCCGGCTGCGGGCCGCGGTGCGCCGGCTGGAGCCGGTGGCCGTCGAGCAGGAGCCGGTGGTCGCGACGGGCGGCTTCACGGTGGACCTGGCCGCCAAGAAGGTGCAGCGGGACGGGCACGACGTGCGGCTGACGCCGACCGAGTGGCACCTGTTGGAGGTGCTGATCCGCAACAGCGGCAAGCTGGTCAGCCACCGGCAGCTGCTGCTGGAGGTCTGGGGCCCCACCCACCTGACCGAGACCAACTACCTGCGGGTGTACATGGCGCAGCTGCGCCGCAAGCTGGAGGCCGATCCGGCGCACCCGCGGCATCTGGTCACCGAGGCGGGGATGGGCTACCGCTTCGAGCCGTGAGTGTCGGACGGTCACGTTACGCTGAAGGCATGACTGCGGAAGGCCGCGCGGGAAAGCGCGGCGGGCGCCTGTGGCGGCTCCTGGGGCGCTCCGAGGCGGGCGCCCCCGGCGAGGATCTGGCGGCCGAGCCGGCCGCCGCGCCGTGCACCAGGATCGGCGACTGCGCCCGGGAGGCCGCCGGCCGCCCGGTGGTGCGGGTCACCGGCACGGTGCGTCAGGTCCGGGAGCGGAGCGTCGCCGGGATGCCGGCCCTGGAGGCCAGGCTGGACGACGGCAGTGCCTCGTTGAACGTGGTGTGGCTGGGCCGGCGGGCGATAGCCGGGGTCGAGCCGGGCCGCGCGATGGTCGCCTCCGGGCGGATCGCCGTGACAGACGGCGAGGCGGTGCTGTTCAATCCCCGATACCAGCTGCAGGCCCGTGGACAGGAGTAGCCGGGTGACCTCACCTGACAGTCAGACCGCTGACCAGACGCCGGACGAGGCCGCGACGCGGGAGGCCTTCTTCGAGGCCTTCGGCGGGGTGCGGGGCATGGTGGAGACCACGGTGCCCGGGCTGGTCTTCGTGTTGATCTTCACCATCACCCGGGAGATCAACCCGTCGGCGATCGGCGCGGTCAGCCTCTCGGCCGTGCTGGCGTTGGCCCGGCTGGCCCGGCGGGACAGCGTGAAGCACGCGCTCAGCGGTGTCTTCGGCGTCGCCTTCGGCGCGGCCTTCGCGATGATCTCCGGGGACGCGAAGAACTTCTACCTGCCGGGGATGATCTACACGCTCTGCCTGAGCGTCATCTACCTGGTGAGCGCGGCGGCCGGCTGGCCGCTGCTGGGCCTGCTGCTCGGCCCGATCTTCCGGGAGAACCTCTCCTGGCGCACCCGCAACCCGGGCCGCAAGCGCGCCTACGTGAAGTCCAGCCTGGTCTGGGGCGGCATCCTGCTGGCCAAGTCGTGCATCACCTTCCCGATCTACTTCTGGGGCGACGCCACCCAGCTCGGCTGGCTGCGGGTCGCGCTCGGCATCCCGCCGTTCCTGATCGCGGTCTACTTCACCTGGATCATCCTGGTGAAGGCGCCCGCGCCGATCGACGTGATCGCCGAGTGGGAGGCCAAGGAGGCCAGGGAAGCCAAGGAGGCCGAGGAGGCCAAGCGGGCGGCCGCCGGCGAGCCGGTGCCGGACGGCGAGCCCGCCGCCGGCCGGGCCGCCCGAGGCCCGCTGCCCAGCGCCGGCGAGGGCGGCTGAGCCGCGCCCGGTCAGCGCTCCGGGTGGTCGGTCAACAGCCGTTCCAGCTCGGCCTCCCGGCTGCCGGTGGCGACGAACAGCAGCTCGTCGCCCGCGGCGAGCGCGTCGTCCGGGTCCGGCACCATCACCCGGCTGCCCCGGATGATGGTGACCAGGGCGGTGTCCTGCGGCCAGGCCACCTCGCCGACCCGGGTGCCGGCCAGTGCCGAGCCCGCCGCGAGGGTCAGCTCGACCAGGTTGGCGTCGCCCTGGCTGAAGCGCATCAGCCGGACCAGGTCGCCGACGCTGACCGCCTCCTCCACCAGCGCGGACATCAGGCGGGGCGTGGAGACGGCGACGTCGACCCCCCAGGAGTCGTTGAACAGCCACTCGTTGGCCGGGTGGTTCACCCGGGCCACCACCCGCGGCACGCCGTACTCCGTCTTGGCGAGCAGCGAGACCACCAGGTTGACCTTGTCGTCGCCGCTGGCGGCGATCACCACCTCGCAGTGGTCGAGCGCGGCCTCGTCCAGGCTGGTGATCTCGCAGGCGTCGGCCAGCAGCCACTCGGCCGCGGGCACCCGCTCCACGGAGACCTTGGTGGGGTCCTTGTCGATCAGCAGGACCTGGTGGCCGTTCTCCAGCAGCTCGGTCGCCACCGAGCGGCCCACCGCGCCGGCCCCCGCGATCACGACTCTCATCGGGCGTTCTCCCTCGTAGCGTGCGGCGCGCCGGGCCGGCCCCGGGCCGCCGTGGCGCTCACCGGGGCTCCGGACCGCGGACACAGGCGGCCTCCACCTCGGCCACCTTGTCCCGGTACATCAGCACGTGGACCAGGTCGCCCTCCTGCAGCACCATCCCGGCGGTGGGCAGGGTGGCCTCGCCGAGCCTGGTCAGGAACGCCACCCGGACGCCGGTGACCTCCTGGAAACGGCTCACCCGGTGGCCCATCCAGGCCGGGGCGAGCGCCACCTCGGAGAGCAGCACGTCGCCGCTGGGGTCCCGCCACAGCGGCTCGGCGCCCGAGGGCAGCAGCCGGCGGACCACCTGGTCGGTCGTCCAGCGGACGCTGGCCACCGTGGGGATGCCGAACCGCTCGTAGACCTCGGCCCGACGCGGGTCGTAGATCCGGGCCGTCACATGGCGGACGCCGAAGACCTCGCGGGCCACCCGGGCGGCGATGATGTTGGAGTTGTCGCCGCTGCTGACCGCGGCGAAGGCGCCGGCGTCCGGCAGTCCGGCCTCCACCAGGGTGTCCCGGTCGAAGCCGAGGCCGGTCACCCGGCGTCCGGCGAACTGGGACCCCAGCCGGCGGAACGCCGTCGGGTCCTGGTCGATGACGGCGACCGAGTGCCCGCGTTCCTCCAGCTCGTGTGCCAGGGTGGACCCCACCCGGCCACAGCCCAAGATCACGATGTGCATAGGTCTCCTTCGCGCTGGCCACGCTACCGGCTGGCGGTCCTCGTCGCCGCGAGCGGTGTCGGGGCCGGTGGGCGTAAGCCTGCCATGCGTCGCCGTAGACTTGACGGTCGCTGTCGTCTTCCCCGAGTCTTCCCGAATCCCGCCCCACCGCCTCGCCGGGCACGTCCCGCGTGTTTCCCGCTGTTCGCCGGCGGGCACCGGCCCGTCCCCGTCAGTTCCCCGCCTGCCCCGCAACCCCGCGCACCCGAGTGCCCGACCCCCTGGAGCCGCACCACCATGGCCACCGAACCCGCGTCCAACAAGGCGGCCTCCCTGGTCGGTCAGGAGTACGAGGTCGAGATCGGCCCGGTCGCCCACGGCGGGCACTGCGTGGCCAGGACCGACGAGGGGCGGGTGCTCTTCGTCCGGCACACCCTGCCGGGCGAGCGGGTGCTGGCCCGGGTGACCGAGGGGCGGGAGGACTCGCGCTACCTGCGAGCCGACGCGGTCACCGTGCTGACCGCCGCCCGGGACCGCATCCCAGCGCCCTGTCCGTTCTCCGGGCCGGGCCGGTGTGGTGGCTGCGACTGGCAGCACGTCAAGCCGGGCGCCCAGCGCCGGCTGAAGGCCGAGGTGCTCACCGAGCAGCTGGCGAAGCTGGCCGGGCTCACCCCGGAGCAGGTGCACTGGGACGGCACGGTGGAGCCGGTACCGGGGGACAAGGTGGCCGCCGGCGAGGTGCCGGCCTGGCGCACCAGGGTCCAGTACGCGGTGGACGAGCAGGGCCGGGCCGGGCTGCGTCGGCACCGCTCGCACGAGGTGGAGCCGATCGACCGCTGCCTGATCGCCGCCGAGGGCGTCACCGAGCTGGGCGTGGAGCGTCGCGAGTGGCCCGGCATGGCCAGCGTCGACGCCGTGGCGGCGACGGGCTCGCACGACCGGATGGTGGTGCTCACGCCGCGCCCCGGGCAGCGGCTGCCGCTGGTCGAGCTGGACCGGCCGGTCTCGGTGCTGCGGGCGGAGCCCGAGCGGGGCCGGAACGGCGAGCCGCCGGTGCACCGGGTGCACGGCCGGGCGTTCGTGCGGGAGCGGGCCGACGAGCACACCTGGCGGGTCAGCGGCGGCGGTTTCTGGCAGGTGCACACCCGCGCCGCCGAGACCCTGGTGGACGCGGTGATGCGGGGGCTGACCCCGCGCCGCGGCGAGACCGCCATCGACCTCTACTGCGGGGTCGGGCTCTTCGCGGGCGCGCTGGCCGAGCGGATGGGCGAGCAGGGGGCGGTGCTGGGCATCGAGGCCTCGGCCCGGGCGGTGCGGGACGCGCGCCACAACCTGGCCGACTACCCCCGGGTGCGGGTGGAGCAGGGCCCGGTGGCCAAGGTGCTCCCGGCGACCGGGATCACGGAGGCCGACCTGGTGGTGCTGGACCCGCCGCGGGCCGGCGCGGGCGGCGACGTGGTCCGCCGGGTGGCAGGGCTGGGGCCGCGGCGCGTCGCCTATGTCGCCTGCGACCCGGCCGCGCTCGCCCGTGACCTGCGGCACTTCGCGGAGGCCGGCTACGTGCCGCGTTTCCTGCGGGCGTTCGACCTCTTCCCGATGACCCAGCACCTGGAGTGCGTGGCGATCCTCCAGCCGGCCGCGAAGGCGGGCTGAGCCGACCGTCTGGTCGGGCGGTGTCATCCCTGGGGAGGGCAGCCGGCGCCCGACCAGGTACCGAGGTGTGAGAAAGGCCCCCCGTCCCTTTTCACCGCCTGACCAGGCGTGCGAACATCTCAAGCCGGACAGCGGCGTAACGGGGGCGACGGGGGCGTTCGCTGTGCCTGGCTGAGGGCAAGGCTCGTTGGGGGTACCCGTGGACATCCGTCTGCTCGGTCTGGTGCGGGTGCTCGGCGACGAGGGTCATGTACTGCCGGTGACCGGGCCGTTGACCTGTGGCGCGCTGGCCGCGCTCGCGTTGCGTCCGGGGGAGCCGGTGCGCGCCGGCGAGCTGGTCGGCCAGCTGTGGGGATCGGCTCCGCCGGGGGACGCCGCCGGCCAGCTGCACCGACAACTGACCCGGCTGCGCACCGTCCTGCCGGACGGGGCGATCCGGTCGCTGCCCGGCGGCTGGCTGTTGGCCGTGCCCTCGGACGTGGTCGACCTGGGGCGCTTCCAGGCCGCGCTGGCCTCGGCCGGCGCGCTGGCCGACGAGCGTCCCGACGCGGCGCTGGCCGCGCTGGAGCGGGTGCTGCCGCTGTGGACCGGGAACCCGCTGATGGGGCTCCCCGACTGCCCGTTGCGGGCCACCGAGCGGCGGCGGCTGCGTGGGCTGTGGTCGCGGGCGCTGGACCTGCGGGCCCGGCTCCGGGGGCGGCTGGAGGACGAGCTGGCCGAGCCGGCCGCCGGGGCCGACTCCTGGGAGGTGCCGGGCGACCTCTCCTCGTTGGACGGGGCGCCGGCGCCGGTGTTCCCGGTGGAGCGGGCGGCGGGCCCGTTCGCCGGCCAGGGGCCGGCCGAGCCGGGCGAGGGCGGCGACCTGTTCGGCGCGCGGCCGGCCGCGTTCGACGCCGGCCCGGCCGCCGACGAGCTGGCCGGCCTGGCGGCGCTGGCCGACTCGGTCGGCACCGGCGAGGTGCCGGCGCCGGCCGTCGGGGTGCCCGCCGGGGTCGGCACCTTCGTCGCCCGCGCCGTCGAACTGGGCCGACTGCGCCGCTGGTTGACGGACGCCAGCGACGCGCCCGGGGTCTGTCTCATCGACGGCCCCGGCGGGGTCGGCAAGTCCGCGCTCGCGGTGCGGCTGGCTCGGGAGCTGACCGACCGGTTCCCCGACGGCCTGCTGTACGTGGACCTGCGGGGCGCCGATCCGCGCAACCCGCCGCTGACCGTGGCCGAGGCCCGTCGGCTGTTGCTGGCCGCGATGGGCACGCCGGGCAAGGAGATGCCGCAGGACCCGGAGTCGGCCGCCGCCTACCAGGCCGAACTCGGCGCGCGCCGGGTGCTGTTGCTGCTGGACAACGCGGTGGACGGGGCGCAGGTCGCCCCCCTGCTGCCGACCGAGGCGGGGTCGGCGGCGCTGGTCACCAGCCGGGCGCTGCTGACCGGGGTGCCCGGTCAGCAGCGGCTCAGCCTGGGCCCGTTGTCATCCGCGGACGCGGTGCGGCTGGTGCGCTCCCTGGCGGGGACCTCCCAGGCCACCGTCGAGAGCGCCGCGGGCGGGCCGCGCGGCGAGCCGGCGGAGTGGGCCGAGCTGGCCGAGCTGTGCGGCGGCCTGCCGCTGGCGCTGCGGATCATCGGCACCCGGATGGCGGCCAGGCCGCGCTGGCGGGTGGCGGACTTCCTGCGGCCGCTGCGGGACGAGCGGCGCCGGCTGGACGAGTTGACCGGCGACGACCTGGACCTGCGGGCCAGTCTGATGGTGAGCATCGACCAACTGACCACCGGCCGGCGCCCGGACGAGCGGCTGGCCGCGGAGATCTTCCCGGCCCTCGGCGCGGCCGTGGTGCGCGGCTACACCCCCGGCTCGGTGGCCGCGCTGACCGGCGTCACCGCCGGGGAGGCCGCCGCCGCGCTGGACCGGCTGGCCGACGCGCGGATCGTGGACAGCCCGCGGCCCGGCGTCTACACGCTGCACGACCTGGTGCGGGCCGCGGCCGGCTGGAGCGCAGCCAGGCGGCCGGCCGCCTGGCTGACGGACCGGCTGGCGGCGCTGGGCAACTGGTACGTCGGCTCGCTCTATCGGCTCAACCTGCCGATGGCGCTGGCCAAGAACTACCGCGCCCGGTACCAGGAAGGCGCCGCGCGGTTCCCGGCCGGCCGGCCGTTCACCTCGGTGGACGAGGCGCTGCCCTGGGCCGACGAGGTGCTGGACGACGTGCTGGCGCTGGCCGAGCAGCTGGCGGCGCCGGAGTACGACCGGGGCACGGAGCTGGGCGGCGCGCCGCTGTCCGACTTCGCCCTGGAGAGCGCGCGGGCGCTGGAGTCGTACTTCGCCACCCGGCTCGCCTGGTGTGCCCAGGAGCGGCTGTGCGAGCTGGTGTTGACCATCGGCCGGCGCCGGGGGGACCGGTTCGCCGAGGCGGTGGCGCTGGGCCAGCTGGGCAAGTTGTGGGGACAGCGCGGGCAGGGGCTGCGCGGCGCGGCGCTGTTGCGGCACGGGATCGCGCTCTTCCGTTCGCTCGGGCGGACCCCTGAGGCGCTGGCCACCACCCTCAACCTGGTGCCGTGTCTGGGCTCCGCCGGCCGGCTGGCCGAGGCGACCCGGCTGGCCGAGGAGACCCTCGCCGAGATCCTGGCCGGCGGCCACGACGAGTTCCGCATCCAGCTGACCAACAACCTGGCCCGCTGCCACCTCTACCTGGGCGACCACGAGCGGGCCCGCGCCCTGCTGCTGGAGAACTACGCGGCGGCCCGGCTGCCCTACGAACGGACCATGGCGGCTGGTGTGTTGACGGAGTACCACCTGGAGGTCGCGGAGTACGAGCAGGCCGCGCACTGGAGCGACCTGGGGATGGCGCACGCGGCCGAGCAGCCGTTCGACCCGTTCGTGGTGGCGCAGCAGCGCACCTGGCGCGCCGAGGCGCTGCGCGGGCTCGGGGAGGAAACGCGTGCACACGTCGAGGAGATGCACGCCAAGGCCGTGATCGAGGACCTCAACAGTCGCGAGAACAGCCACTTGCGAGTGCGAATCACCGACCGGTACTTGGGGAGCTAGTCGACCAACCTCCCAGCTGGGATGGCCTCTTCCCGCTGCTACAGTTCTGATACACAGATGCTGCTGCAATTTTACGGTGGCTCGGCCACTATGGTCCCGACCGTGCCCCGCGGTTGTTCGACGGCCCGGGGGATCGCAGGGGTGAACAGTTCGCGAGGCGGAGGTAGGCCATGGGAAGCGACGAGATCAAGCTCTCACCCGAAGAGGTGGACCGGGTGATGGCCATCATCAACCAGGCGTACACCGACATGGAGGAAGTGGCCCTGGGCATCGGCGGACACAGCGCCAACGTCTCGACCGCCTACCACGGCCAGGGCACCGGCCGGGCCATGGAGACCTACGAGGACCTCGGCCGCGCCGGCCAGGCCCTGGCCAACGCCCTCGACGGCCTCTCCCAGGACCTCGGCCTGGTGGGTACCACCGGCCGGGAGACCGACGCGGACGCCCAGAGCGTGCTGAACGGCGTGCAGACCCCGGGGGTCACCCCGGACGTCAGCATCGCCCAGGCCATCTGACCAGCCAGCGACACGGGGCGGCCACCGGGCCGTTCGGCGACAGACCGAGGAGAGGGAAGCCATGGGCTACGGCGAGGGCATGGTGCGGTTCGGCAACGAGGGACTGGACGCCATCCAGTCCCAGACCAGCGGCCAGCAGGAGCGCTACCAGGAGATCTGGGACGACGTGCACACCCAGCTGCTCGGCCTGATCGAGCAGGGCCAGGTGGACGCGTCGATCGGCTCCGTGCTCAACGAGCGCGACGAGCAGTTCCGCCGCGAGGCCGGCGGCTTCGACGACAGCGTCAGCGGCCAGAACCGCGCCATGCGCGACGTCCAGATGATCGGCAACGAGGGCGGTTCGGCGATGGTCAGGGCCGCCATGGGCGGCGGGCGCTGATCCCCCAGGGGACGGCCCGCGGACAGCGCGGGACCCCGGCGGTACCGGTGAGGGCCGGCCGGGGCGAGCACACCTGACGAGCGGTTCGAGAGCGGAAGAAAGGGCGGGCCGTCGATGGCCGGCGACGTCGAACTCAACCCGGACGCGCTGCGCGACGCCGAGTCCGCGGCCGGCGGCAGCGGTGAACTGGCGGCGATGCGCGAGAAGTTCATCGACATCGCCGCCGCCAAGGGCCTCTTCGGCAGCGTGCCGGGCGGCGCCGAGGCGGAGGCGGCGCTGGAGAGCGCGGCCCGCCTGATGCTGGCCGAGGTGGAGGCCGCCGGCGTCACCGTGGCCGACATCCAGGCCAGCGCCGGCGAGGCGGCCGGCATCGCCGACGAGACGGACGCCGCGGCCGGGCAGCGGCTCGGTGCCGCCCGGGAGGCGGTCGACTACTTCGACGGGTTGATGAACAGCGGTGGGGGCGGCGGCCAGCACCAGGAGGCGTACTGACGATGAGCAGCGACGCGCGGTTCCACGGCATCGTCGACGACATCTACAGCGCTCGACACATCCGGATGTACGCGGCGGCCGGCGCCTGGATCGCCCTGGCCGGCGCCGGCACCGGCGAGAACGACCGGCTGGCCGGCGCCGCCGAGTCGGCGGCGGCCGAGCCCGGGGTCGGGCTGATCGAGCTGTCCGACCGGATGTCGGCGACGGCGAGTTGGGCCTCCGGCGCCAGCGCGGTGGCGATGACCATCGCCAACCAGCTGAACACCGCGGGCGACGCCGCGGCCGGCGCCACCGAGGCGGCGCTGGTGCTGGAGGAGGCGTTCACCGAGGCGTCCCAGGCGCCGGCCGGCGCGGACGTGGGGATGGCCGCCGTCACGGCGGCCGAGCGGCAGAGCGAGGAGAAGCAGCGGCTGGTCGCCGAGGCGCAGGCCGTGCTGGACGAGCTGGCCTCCCGCTTCGCGCTGGTCACCGGAGGTGACGCGCCGGCCGCGCCCGGCGGTGGCGGTGCCGGCGGTGGCGGCGGCGTGCCCGGCGGTGGCGGTGGCCTGGCCGGGGCGGCGATGGGGGCCGCGGCCGGCGCGGTCGGCGGCGTGCTGGCGCCGGCCGCCAACGGCGGCCTGGTCGGCGTCGGCGACTACCCGCACGGCCGGCTGCTCGGGCCGGAGCACGGGGACTTCGCCGGCTGGGTGCGGAGCCCCACCACCGGCTTCCTGGTGGACCCGGCCACCGGCCGGGAGTTCGACGCGACGGCCGGCCGGTGGATCGACCCGATCACCGGCCAGCCCTTCGGCGCCGTCACCGAGTACGCCGCCCGGCTCTCCGGGCTGAACGTCGGCCCCGGCGCGGTGGTCACCACCGGCGGTCTGGCCGCGCCGAGCGGCGCCGGGCCCACCTCGCTCGCCGGCCTCTACGGCGGGATGATGCCGCCGAGCATCGGCAACGCCGGGCCGGCGCGCTCCCAGCTGACCCGGCAGGCCGTCCGGCACCTGGGCCAACGGGCCAACGTGGCCAGCCGGTTCGCGCTGCACGAGGCGGCCCAGGGCGGCCGCCCGTTCACCCCGCCGCCGGGTGCGGCCACCCACCGGCCCGGCACCCGGCCGGGCCGGCCCGCGCCGGTCGCGGCCCGGGGCGGCGCCCCCGCCGCCCGCCACCAGCCGGCGCCCCCGGCCGGCACCGCCCGGGCCGGGCAGCGCCGCCGGGACGACCGGCGCCGCGCGCCCCGGGCCACCGACCTCACCGAGGACCCCGCGGTGTGGGCGGGCCAACAGCGGGCGCTGCGCGGCGTGTTGGGTGACTAGCCGGTGCGCTGGGCGGACCGAGGAACCGACCGGGCGCGGCCCGGGGAGCGAGTGAAGCGACATGGAGAGAGGGAGCCAGCCATGACCGAGGGGCTCGAATACCTGCCGGAGTCCCTGCGGGCCGGTGCCCGGGGCAGCTACACCGCCTCGGACGAGGCGGAGGGCGCGCACGCCTACCTGCGTTCCGTCTCCGCCAGCGCCAGCTCGTTCGGTGGTGCCGACACCTTCGTCAACGCCGTCAACGAGACCCGGGACACCCAGTCCCGCGGGGTCAACCACGCGATCGAGGGCCGCGCCGACCTCGGCGACTCCGGCTACCAGTCGGCCGCGATCGGCGAGGACACCGACGCCGCCAGCGGCGCCGCGGTGCGCGCCGCCGGCACCACGGGCGAGCTGGGCCAGTACATCGCCGACAGCATCTGACCCACCGACTCCCGTGCCCCTTCCCCGCCGCCCCCTCCCGACCCGAACCACCCCGAACAGCGAGGACGACATCCATGGCCGGCGTTGACTTCACCCGGGAGGACGTGGTCGAGCAGGCCGGCGTCGACCCCTGGGAGACCGCTGACGACTTCGCCGACGAGATCGACCTCGAGGAGATGGCGGCGGCGTCCAGGGGCTTCGCCGAGGCGGCCGGCGAGGCCGGCAGCGCCAGCGAGGTGGCGGCCCGGGCCTCCGAGCTGTCCCAGGACGCCGCCACCACCGACGGCATCGGGCACCACAACGCCGACGAGCACATCACCATCACGGAGCAGGACCTCCAGGGCGGCGGCCAGGACATCCAGGACGTGGCCGACATCATCAACTCGGCGACCGAACTGGCCGGCGAGACCAAGGAGTCGGTGAGCATCCTCCGCTCCGACGCGGTCGGGAAGTTCCACGAGCACCTCACCGACGCCAGGACCACGTACCAGAACAAGCACGCCGAGCTCCAGGAGAGCGTCGACGCGGTGAACATCTTCCAGACCCCGTCGGTGACGGTGGCCGGCACGGTCTACGACGCCGACGGCGGCCGGATCGACGGCTGGTCCTTCCCGCAGGCCGCGCTGGACGCCATCCGGGAGCACTACCTCGGGAAGGCCGCCGAGGACATCACCTCACTCCACGGGGACATGGAGACCGAGATCGAGGACTACCGGGGCTGGATGCTCAGCCGGGCCGGCGAGCTGACCGATCTCGGCTACGACGTCGGCGCCGGCCCGCACAACCTGTGGCACACCGAGGAGATGGCGGAGTACGCGGCCGAGGGCATCGAGGAGGAGATGGCCAAGCCCGAGGACGAGCGGGACCTCGACCGCATCGCCACCTACACCGAGGGGCTGGCGGCCATCGGGCTCGGCGTCTACGACCCCGCCGATCCGACCACCCCGCGCCGCGACCTCACCCGCGAGGAGCGGGAGTACCTGCACGCCTTCTACGACAACCTCGACGAGGACACCCTCGCCGCACTGGGCGACCTGGCCCCCGGCACGCCGGGCGGCCCGGACGTGGGGGCCGGGCACGAGCACGCCATCAGCAACCAGTGGGACCAGATCCACGGCATCCAGGCGGCCCTCGGCAACGGCATCAACATGCTGATGAACCCGGAGATCGGCGGCCTCAACATCGACGCGCACCCGTCGATCGACGGCCCCGTCGATATCCCGGAGTCCATCCGGGCCTTCGTCTACGACGCCGACGGGGACCTGCGGGACGCCGAGTCCCTGGACGAGCAGCGGGGCGTGCTCAACAACTTCAACGGCTTCGGCGCGCTGATGGACCAGGCGACCGTCCCGCCGGGCGACTCCTTCGCCCACCACCTGACGGCCTCGGCCCTGGACGTCCAGGAGGTGGTGCACGCCATCAACGTCGGCGCCTACAACGACGCCGCCATCGCGGCGGACGGCGATCCGCCGACCGACCTCGTGATGCCGGACTTCCTGGAGAACACCGGGAGCAGCGGCCTGTTGAGCAACGTGGCGCTCAACACCGACGCCTCGTTCGAGATCCTCAGCAACGAGAACACCCGCGACGAGCTGCTGGGCGCCGTGTGGGCCGACAGCGACGGGGTCGGCGACCTGGTGCGCAGCGCGGTCCTGCCGACCGGCGGCGAGTCGGACGGCGAGCGGCGGGCGCTGGCGGACACCGTGATCCAGCACTTCACCGACAGCCCGGCGATGCTGGTGGAGGACTGGAACGAGGCGACCAACCTCATGTACGGGCACTACCCGTGGGACACCTCGGGCCTCCAGGGCGCGGTCTCCGACGCGACCCTGTCCCGGCTGGACGCCATCGTCGGCCTGGAGGGCGCCGAGGGAGTGTGGGACACCGAGGACCGCTACGCCGCGTTCAGCCTGATGGCGGCCACCGACGAGAGCGTCTACGAGCACTTCAAGTCCGGGGTCTACGACGCCCAGCGGAACATGGCCTACGAGTACTACGCCAACGGCAGCCCGCAGGAGGGCGACCAGCTCAACACCCTCCAGTCCATCGCCAACCTGACCGGGCTGATGGAGTGGGGCGAGCGGGACGTCATCAACTGGTACGAGGGCCGCGAGGACGCGCAGGCGGCCCAGCAGCAGAAGATGGCGAAGGCCACCCTGAGCGCGGCGCTGGGCGTCACCGGCACCCTGGCCCCCGGCGCCTACGGCACCGCGGTCAGCCTGGGGACGACCGGCTACGGGCTGGTCGACCCGGTGCTCTTCCCCGACTACAAGCCGCAGGAGCCGGGCGCCCAAGCCGCGTACACGCTGGACGAGCACGAGATCAACACGCTGATGGAACAGCGGGCCCTGACCGCGGGCGCCATCGACGCGCACAACGAACAGGCCTCTCCGGAGAACCAGTTGGACGTGATGTCCCCGGAGGAGGCGATCGCCTCCTGGAACGGCGCCGGCACGCCCCACATCGGGCTGAACGAGAACGCGAACGGGATCAGCTACCGCAGCGACGACCACACCAGCGTCGCGGACGCCCTGCCGCACGTCCACGCCTACGGGGCCGACGAGTCGCTCGACTACGACAAGACCAAGGAAAGCCTCTCGGCGAGCGCCCGCTACAGCTAGGCCCGCGCTCCCGCCGCCGGTGCGGCCCCCCGTTCGTCTGGAAAGAGGAACCTCCCGTTGACCACTCCCACCACCGTCTTCCGGCGGCCGGCCCGGGCCGCGCGGCCCGTCGTGCCGGACCAGGAGCTGGTGCTGAAGGCGCCGCCCGAGCTGCCACAGCCGGAGGACGGCAACGTCTGGATGACCGCGCTGCCCGCGCTCAGCGGGCTCGGCTCGGTGCTCTACATGCTGACCATGGGCCGGGGCCCGATCGGCTACATCGTCGGCACCATGTTCCTGGTCTCCTGCCTGGCCATGGTCATCGGCTCGGTGCTGCGGCAACGCGGCTCGACCAAGAGCCAGGCTCGCGAGGACCGCCGGCAGTACCTGCGCTACCTGGAGCGGACCAGGGGCGAGGTGCGGCGCACCGCGCGGGCCCAGCGGGCGGCGCTCACCTGGGACGCGCCGCCGCCGGACACCCTGTGGACGGTCGCCGAGAGCCGGCGGCTGTGGGAACGGCGCGGCTCGTGCGAGGACTTCGGGGTGGTACGGGTCGGCACCGGGCCGCGCTACCTGGCGACCCCGCTGGTGCCGGGGGAGTCGGCGCCGGTCGAGGACCTCGACCCGCTCTGCTCGGTGGCGCTGAAGCGTTTTGTCGACACCCACGCGGTGGTGCCTGACCTGCCGGTGCAGGTGGCGCTGCGCCGCTTCGCCGCGCTCGCCGTGCGGGACGCCGCCGAGCCGGGCGCGGCCCGGGCCCTGGTCCGCGCGGTGCTGGCGCACGCCGTCACCCTGCACTCCCCGCGCGACCTGCGGATCGTGGTGTGCACCGACCGGGTCGACGCGCCGGAGTGGGCCTGGCTGAAGTGGCTGCCGCACGCCCACCACCCGGAGGAGCTGGACCACGTCGGCCCGCTGCGGATGACCCACCCCAGCCTGGCGGTGCTGGAGGAGTGGCTGGGTGCCGAGCTGACCCGCCGCACCCGGTTCCAGCGCACCGCCGAGCCGGACCCCGACCTGCCGCACCTGCTGGTGGTGCTGGACGGCGGGCTGGTCACCGGAGGCGAGGCGCTGCTCGACCCGCACGGGATGATGGCCGTCACCGTGCTCGACCTGGACGGCCGGGCCGGGCCGCTCACCGAGGCGCACGGCGTGGCGCTGGCCGTCGAGGCGGACGGCGCCCTGGTGGTCAGCTCCGGGGAGAGCCGGGACGAGCTGGGCACCGCCGACGCGCTGTCCACGGCCGAGGCCGAGGCGCTGGCCATGCGGATCGCCCGGTTCCGGATCGACACCGCGGCGCAGGGCGCGGACAGCGAGGACCTCACCACCGCCGTCAACACCCTGCCGGCGCTGCTGGGCATCCCCGACCCCGGCCAGCTGGACCTGGACAGCCTGTGGCGGCCCCGCCCGATGCGGGACCGGCTCCAGGTGCCGGTCGGCGTCTCCGCCGACGGCGGGCTGCTGGAGCTGGACATCAAGGAGTCGGCGCAGAACGGCATGGGCCCGCACGGCCTGCTGGTCGGCGCCACCGGCTCCGGCAAGTCCGAGCTGCTGCGCACCCTGGTGCTCGGCATGGCCACCACCCACTCGTCCGAGCAGCTCAACCTGGTGCTGGTCGACTTCAAGGGCGGCGCCACCTTCGCCGGGATGGCCGAACTGCCGCACGTGGCGGCCGTGATCACCAACCTGGAGGACGACCTCACCCTGGTGGACCGGATGCGGGAGGCGCTCTCCGGCGAGATGAACCGCCGGCAGGAGGTGCTGCGGGACGCCGGCAACCTCGTCTCGGTCCGGGACTACGAGCGGGCCCGGCAGCGCGGCGCCGCCCTGCCGCCGCTGCCCAGCCTCTTCATCGTGGTCGACGAGTTCTCCGAACTGCTGGCCCAGAAGCCCGACTTCGCCGACCTGTTCGTGCAGATCGGCCGGCTGGGCCGGTCGTTGGGACTGCACCTGCTGCTCGCCTCCCAGCGGCTGGACGAGGGCCGGCTGCGCGGCCTGGAGGCGCACCTCTCCTACCGGGTGGGCCTGCGCACCTTCTCCGAGGCGGAGAGCCGCACCGCGATCGGCGTGCCGGACGCCAACCACCTGCCCAGCGCCCCGGGGCACGGCTACCTGCGGACCGACACCGCCACCCTCAAGCGGTTCCGCGCGGCCTATGTCTCCGGCCCCTACCGGGTCGGTGAGGAGGGCGCCGGCGCCGCGCTGGCCGGGGCCGCCACCGTCCGCCCGTTCCCCGCCGGGCTGGTGCCGGTGCCGGACGGGCAGCGCGAGCCGGAGCCGGTGCCGGAGCCCGCGGCGGACGAGTTCGGCGACGGCGAGGAGCTGGGCGCCACCGTGCTCGGCGTGATGGTGGAGCAGCTCACCGGGCAGGGGCCGCAGGCCCACCAGGTGTGGCTGGAGCCGCTGGAGCGCCCGGAGCCGCTGGACCTGCTGCACGGCGGCCGGCTCGGCACCACGTCGCGCGGCTACGGCGTGGCCCCGGGCGACGCCCCGCTCACCGCCCGGATCGGCGTCCTCGACCTGCCCTTCCACCAGCGGCGCGACCCGCTGGACCTGGACCTGTCGGGCGCCGGCGGCCATGTCGCGGTGGTCGGCGGGCCGCACAGCGGCAAGTCCAACGCGGTGCGCGCGCTGATCGCCTCGCTGGCCATCCGGCACACCCCGGCGGAGGTGCAGTTCTACTGCCTTGACTTCAGCGGCACGCTGTTCGCGCTGGCCGGCCTGCCCCATGTGGGCGGCGTCGCCGGCCGGTTGGACGCCGAGGTGGTCAACCGGACGGTCGCCGAGGTGCTTGAGGTGATGGAGAGCCGGGAGACCCGGTTCCGGGAGTTGGGCGTGGAGTCCATGGCCGCCTACCGCGCCGCGCGCGCCGCCGGCCGGATCACCGACGACCCGCACGGCGACGTCTTCCTGGTGGTCGACGGCTGGGCCGTGCTGCGGCAGAGCTACCCCGACCTGGAAGCCACCCTGATGGCGCTGGCCGGCCGGATGCTCACCTACGGGGTGCACCTGGTGGTCACCGGCAACCGCTGGCTGGACATGCGGATGGGGCTGCGCGACCTGATCGGCACCAAGGTGGAGCTGAAGCTCGGCGACGCGCTGGACTCGGAGATGGACCGCAAGGCCCAGCGCACGATCCCGGAGGGCCGCCCGGGCCGGGGCATCACCCGGGACAAGGAGCACTTCCTGGTGGCGGTGCCCCGGGTCGACTCGGTCCGCTCGGACGCCGGCCTCACCGACGGCGTCGCCGACCTGGTGCGCCGGGTCGACGAGGGCTGGACCGGGGCCAGGGCGCGCCCGGTGCGGCTGCTGCCGACCGCCTTCCCGGTCGAGGAGGTGACCGGGCGCGGCCCCGGCGTCACCGTCGCGGTCGAGGGCAACCGGCTGGAACAGGTCGTCTTCACCCCGGGCGAGGAGGCCGGGCTGCTCGTCGTCGGCGACAGCGAGACCGGCAAGACCTCGCTGCTGCGGGCCGTCGGCCGGCAGGTGGTCGCCAGCCACTCCCCGGACCGGGCCAAGCTGATCGTGCTGGACCACCGGATGACCATGCTCCGCGAGTTCGACGGCCCCTCGCTGCTCGGCTACTCCACCACCCACGAGCGCTCCATGGAGGTGGTCGGCGGCCTCGCCGAGGGCCTCCGGAAGCGGCTGCCCGGCACCGACGTCACCCCCGAGCAGCTCCGTGACCGCTCGTGGTGGACCGGCCCCGAGATCTACCTGCTGGTGGACGACTACGACCTGGTCGCCACCGCCCGCGGCAACCCGCTCAAGGCCCTGCTGGACTTCCTGCCCCAGGCGCGCAGCATCGGCCTGCACCTCTACCTCACCCGGCAGGCGGGCGGCGCCGCCCGCGCCGTCACCGAGCCGGTGCTCGGCCGCCTCAAGGAACTCAACACGCCGGCGGCGCTGTTGAGCGTGCCCAAGGACGAGATGCCGATCTGGGGCGTCAAGTCCGCCCGCCGGGCCAAGGGCCGGGCGCTGCTGCTGCACCGCAGGCTCGGCAACGTCCCGGTGCAACTGGTGCGCGCCGACTCGCCGTTCGGCGGTGCCACCGGCGCCGCACCGTCCCCAGCCGACACCTCCGTCAGGACCTCTCGATGACCGCCAACCTCGCCCAGCCGACGCCGGCCACCGTGCCGCCCCCCGGTGGCGGTGCCGCCGAGTTCGTGCGGATCGGGCTGGCCGGCCCGGCCGGCCGCGCCGACCTGGCCGTGCCGGCGAACGTGCCCGTCGCCCGGCTGCTGCCCAGCCTGCTCTCCCACGCCGGCGCCGAGCCAGGGCCCGACGGCGGGGTGCGGCACGGCGGTTGGGTGCTGCGTCGGGCCGACGGTACCCGACTGCTCGCCGCCACCTCGCTCGCCGCCCAGGGCGTGGTGGAGGGCGACCTGCTCTTCCTCGGCCACGGCGCCGAGGACACCGGCGAGCCGCTCTACGACGACGTGGTCGAGGTGATCGGCGAGTCAGGACCCGCCGAGGGCTGGTCGCCCGCCGCGACCCGCCGGGTCAGCGCGGCGCTGGCCACCGGCGCCACCCTGGCCGCCACCGCGGCGCTGGCGGTGGCGCCCGGCCGGCTGCCCGGCTGGCTGGGGCTGGCCACCGCCGTCCTGGCGCTGGTGGTCGGCGTGCTGCTGGCCCGCGCCTTCGGCGACGTGGCCGCCGGCACCTGTGCCGCCGTGCTGGCCGCGCCGCCCGCGCTGCTGGGCGCGGTGCGGCTGCTGGGCACCGAGGCCGGCACCGTGGCCGGCTTCACCGCCGGCCATCTGCTGCTGGCCTGCGCGGTGTTGGCGGTGCTGGGCGCGCTCGGGCCGCTGCTGGTCGGGGGCGGCGACGGCACCTTCACGGCGCTGGTGGTGGCCGGCCCGCTGACCGCCGTCGGCGCGCTGCCGTGCGCGGTCTGGGACGTGCACCCGGCGCGGGCCGCCGCGGTGGTCGCCCCGCTGGCGCTGGCGCTCACCACCCTGTGGCCCACCCTCGCCCTGCGGGTGGCCCGGATGCCGGCCCCGGACGTGGCCGCCACCACCGAGGAACTGGCGGCGCTGCCCAGCCAGTTGACGCACGGCCAGCTGCGCGCCCGGGTGGCCGGGGCCCGGCGGCTGCTGATCGGCATGCTCGCCGGCAGCCACTTGGTCGCGGTCGGTGGCACCCTGGTGCTCTTCGCCGCCGGCCAGCTGTGGGCCGGCGTCCTCGGCACGGTGCTCGTGGTGTTGACCCTGCTGCGCGCCCGGCTCTTCCGGGAGCCGGGCCAGACGGCGATCCCACTGGTCGGCGCGCTGCTCGCGGCGGTCGGCGGGGCGGCCTTCACGCTCACCGACCTGCTCGGGCAGCGGCTGGCGCCGCTCGGCGTGGCGCTGCCGGTCGCCCTGGTGGTGGCCCTGGTCGCCGCCACCGTCGGCCTGCTCGCCGGCCGCACCCGGCTCAACCCGCGGCTGTCGCGCGCCCTGGACCTGCTGGAGACCACCGCCCTGCTGGCCGTGGTCCCGCTGGCCCTGGCGGTCTGGGACGTCTACGCCGCGCTGCTCGACCTGCGGGCCTGACCATGCGTGCCGCTACCGTCCCGCGCCGCCGGCTGGGCTGGCCGCTGCTGCTCGCCGTCGGCCTCACCCTGGTCGTCCCGCCGCCGGGCACCGTGCCCGAGGCGCACGCCCAGGACTGCGCCCAACAGGCCACCGGCGAGGAACTGCCGGGGAACGCCGGCCCCTACCCGCTGATCGCCCAACTCGGCCTGCGGCAGGCCTGGGACCTGGCGTCCGGCGACGGGGTGACCGTCGCCGTGCTGGACTCCGGCGTGGACGGCGGCCACCCCGACCTGGCCGACGCGGTGCTGCGCGGCGCCGAGTTCACCGTGGTCGCGGAGGAACGCGAGTTCGTCCGCACCACCCCGCCGCCGGAGCGGGACTGCCCGGGGCACGGCACCGCCGTCGCCGGGATGATCGCCGGGGACCGCGCCGAGGGCGACCGGATGGCCGGGGTGGCGCCCGGCGCCGCGATCTACCCGATCCGGATCGCCGACGGCGTCGACCGGGCCACCCCCAACACCCTGGCCGCCGCCGTCGACGACGCGGTCGCCGCCGGGGCCGACATCCTCAACCTCTCCTTCGCCTACCCGGTGGACGCCGAGCCGCTGCGCGCCGCGGTGGCCCGCGCGGTGGACGCCGGGGTGCTGGTGGTCGCCGCCGCCGGCAACGAGGGCAACGACACCCCGGACGGCGGCCCGATGTACCCGGCCGCCTACGACGGGGTGCTGACCGTCGGCGCCGTCGGCGCGGACGGCCAGCCGCTGGAGTCATCCAACTCCGGCCCCTGGGTCGACCTCGCCGGCTACGGCCAGGACCTCGCGGTGCTCGCGCCCGGCGGCGGTTACCGGGCGGAGGCCGGCACCAGCTTCGCCACCGCCCAGGTCTCCGGCGCGGCCGCGCTCGTCCTCTCCCGCTTCCCCGAACTGACCGCGACCGAGCTGGCCGAGCGGCTCACCGCCTCGGCCACCCCGGTCGGCGGCGGCCCCAACGAGCGCACCGGCGCCGGGATCGTCGACCCGTTCGGCGCGCTGACCCATCTGGACGGCGCCACCGACGGCACGCCGGAGGCCGCCGCCCGCCCCGGCCACATCCCGGTGCTGCCCGTCCCCGACGACCCGCCGCTGCTCACCGACGTGCAGGCCACCGCGCTGGCCTGGACCGGCGGCCTGCTGCTGGCCGTGGCGCTCGGGCTGCTGGGCGCGCCCGCCGTGCGGCGCGCCGCACGGCGCGGCTGGCGCGCCGGCCCCACCCCCGAGGAGCGGGCGCGCGCCCCCCGCCCCGCCCGGCCGCCGGCCGCGCCGCGGCTGGACTGGCTGCGCGGCACGCCCTCGTCCACCGACCGCCCCACCCCCCGGAACCGGACCCGATAGATGGCCACCACACGTGAACAGGCCGACGCCTACGCCTACGAGAACCGCCGCCGCACCACCAGCCTGATCCGTGGTGCGGACGAGGCCCGCCAGGACCCGCGCCGCCGGCTCAACCGGTCGCTGGGCGGCGGCATCGCCTTCGGCGTGCTGATCATGGCCGGCTTCGGCATCGCCGGCTGGCTCGGCGGCGGCCGTGGCCCGGGACTCCCGGACAACGGCGCCGTGGTGGTCGGCGACAGCGGCGACCGCTACGTCGTCAACGACGGGGTGGTGCACCCCGCCCTCAACCTCTCCTCGGCCCTGCTGGTCGGGGGCGGCGACCTCACCAAGGTCCGGCAGGGCGTGCTGGACGACGCGCCGCGCGGCCTGCCGGTCGGCATCCCCGGCGCCCCGGACGCGCTGCCGGGCGCCGACGAACTCACCGAGGAGCCCTGGACGTTGTGCGCCGTCCCGGCCGAGACCGGCGGCCCGCCCACGCACACCGCGCTCTACCTGGCGGTGCCCGACGTGGCACCGGCGGCCGACGCGGGCGGCGGCGCGACCGTGCTGGTGGCGGGCGACGACGGCGAGCTGTGGCTGCTCACCGAGGGCCGCAGGTTCGCGCTGGCGCCCGCCATCCGCGACCTGCTGGGCCTCCAGCAGGTGGCCGCCACCCCACTGCCGAGGGAGCTGATCGCCACCGTCCCCGAGGGCCCGGCCGTGACCATCCCTGAGCCCGGCCCGGCGGCCGGCCAGCAGCCGACCGTCGAGCTGCCGTTCGACGCCCTGGTCGGCGACCTGGCGCACACCGAGACCGGCGGCCCGGCGCGGCAGTTCTTCCTGGTCCGCCCGGACGGGCTGGTCGCCGTCTCGCCGCTGCTGCACACCCTGCTGAGCGCGTCCGCCGGCGCCGACCACCCGATCAGCCTCACCGACGCGGCCCGCGCGCCGCGCGCCGACGAGCCGGCGCCGGGCGACCGCGCCTGGCCCGACGGCCTGCCGCGGGCCGACGAGCCGGGCCGCGACCAGCCGGTCTGCGTCTCCACCCCGCCCGGCGGGCAGCCGGGCGACGCCCCGTGGCAGGCCGTCGTGCACCTGCCGGACGCGCTGCCCGACCCGGCCGGTCTCACCCCGGTGACCGCCGCCGACGGCGACCGCCTCGGGCTGCTGGACGCCGTCTACCTGGCGCCGGGCTCCGGTGCCGTGGTGCGCGCCACCACCTCGGCCGGCACCGGCGGCACCTACACCCTGATCACGGACAGTGGCACGGCCTACCCGTTCGCCTCGCCGGACGCCGTGACCCGGCTCGGCTACCAGCCGGACGCGGCGCCCTCGGTGCCGCAGAGCTACGTCGGGCTGTTGCCTGCCGGTCCGGTGCTCGACCCGCAGGCCGCCGCCCGTGAACAGCGCGGGGTCGGCAACGAGACGTCGGAGGAGTCTGGATGAGCGTCCGTCTGCCCGGGCGTGGCCGCCTGGTCGCGCTCCAGGCCGGGCTCGGCTGTGCCGCCACCGGGATCGCCCTGGCCAGCCCGTGGGGCTACGCGCTGGCCGGCGGCGGCGCGGCCGTGCTGGCCGGCGCCCTGCTCCGGGTGCGTGGCCAGTGGGCCGACCAGCGGCTGCTGGCCGGGCTGAGCCGGGGCACGCTGGCCACGGCGGCCGAACCGCCGGCGCCCGCCGAGCCGTTGGGGCTGGCCCACACCGTGCTGCCGGCCCTGGACATCACCGAGGTGCCGGACCGCAACGGGCCGCCGCTGGGCGTGCTCGCCGACGGGCGCGGCCACGCCGCCGCGCTGGCCTGCCCGTCCGGCGCGCTGCCCAGCCTGCCGGTCGGGCTGTTCGCCGACTTCCTCGCCGAGGACCCGGCGCGGCCGGCGGCCGTGCAGCTCCTGGTCGAGCGGTTCGCGCCGCCCCCCTGGGACCAGCAGCACCGCTACCAGCCCACCATCGCCTACCGCCAGCTGCCCACCGGGGGCGGTCCCACCGCGCTGCGCACGGTGCTGCTGGTGCGCTACGAGCCGCTGCGGGCGCCCGCCGCCGCGCGCCGGCGTGGTGGCGGCGCGGCCGGCGCCGGCGCGGCGGTGGCCGCCGCCACCGCGCGGCTGCGCGCCCGGCTGGCCGCGCGCGGCGTGGCCGCCACGCCGCTCGGCGCGGCCGAACTGGCGGCGCTGCTGCGGGAGACGGGCGACCCGGACGGCCGGGGCGAGCCGCTGCCCGGGCTCTGGTCGGGGGAGCTGGCCACCCACTGCCTGGCCACCGCGCGGGTGCCCGACCAGGCGGCCTGGACCCGGCTGCTGGCCACCCTCAGCGGCTGCGCCACGGACCGGGCGCTGGCCTGCGCCACCGTGACCGGCGGCGCCGCCGGCTCCGCCGGGGCCGAGGTGCGGGTCGCGGTCCGGCTGGTGAGCGCGCTGCCCCAGCTGGCGATCGCGGAACGCGCCCGGCTGGTCGCCGCCGGAGTGCTGGACGCCGAGCCGCCCGAGTCCTACAGCGGCCTGCTGGCCACCCTGCCGGTGGCCTGCCCGGGCCAGCCGCTGACCGAGGCCACCGGCCTGCTCCCCACCCAGGGCGCGGCCCGGTGAGCCGCGCCGACGCCGGGCGTGGCCCGGCGGCCCCGGCCGACCGGCCGGCCGCGCCGAGGAGTGCCATGAACACCCCCAGGATCATCCCCGAGTTGGGCCGGCTGCCGGCCACCGTCTGGCATCCGGCCGAGGCCGCCGTCGCGCACACCCTGACGCTGACCCCGGTCGGCGCCGGCGTGCACCTGGGCGCCGGCACCGCGGGCCAGCCGGTGACGCTGCCCGCCCCCACCCCCGAGGGCACCCGCATCGGGGTGCTCGGCGAGTCGCTCTTCGGCCGGCTCTTCGCGCTGCGGCTGCTCGGCGTGGGCGCCCGGGTCACCGTCGCCACCCGGGTGCCCGACCAGTGGCGCGGGGTGGCGCTGGCCGCCGGGGAGCGGCTGACCGTCGACGACGGGATCCGGCGCTGGCCCGGCCGGCCGCCGTCCGCGCCCTCGGCAGGCGACGGTCCGCAGGCGCTGGTCTGCGACCTGCGCCGGCCGCCGGCCGCGGCGCTGGCCGACGGGCCCTGGCGGACGGTGCTGCACGTCACCCGCAACCCGCCCCGGCGGTCCGCGTTCTGGGCCGGCGCGCGGACCGTGGTCGCGTTGGACGCCCAGTTCGCCGAGGTCGCCGAGCGGCTGCTCGGCCCGGCCGCCGGCGACTTCGTCCGGGGCCTGACCCCGGGCCGGATCGCGGTCTTCCGGGACGGGGCCGCCGAGTCCGTCGGCCTCGACCTGTCCCCGGGCGAGAACGCCCTGCTCACCCCGGGGCGGCCCCGGCGGACCCCGGGTGCGCGGGGCGCCGCGGCCGGCGGCGCAGAATAGGGGCCATGGATCTTCGTATCTTCACCGAACCGCAGCAGGGCGCCAGCTACGAGACCCTGCTGGCGGTGGCCCAGGCCACCGAGCAGCTCGGCTTCGACGCCTTCTTCCGCTCCGACCACTACCTGCACATGGGGGACGGCGACGGGCTGCCGGGGCCGACCGACGCCTGGGTGACCCTCGCCGGGCTGGCCAGGGAGACCAGCCGCATCCGGCTGGGCACCCTGATGACCGCCGGCACCTTCCGGCTGCCCGGGGTGCTGGCCATCCAGGTGGCGCAGGTCGACGCCATGTCCGGTGGGCGGATCGAACTGGGCCTGGGCGCCGGCTGGTTCGCCGAGGAGCACACCGCCTACGGCATCCCGTTCCCGAAGGAGAAGTTCCCCCGGCTGGAGGAGCAGCTGGCCATCGTCACCGGCCTGTGGGAGACCCCGGTGGGGGAGACCTTCTCCTATGACGGCACCTACTACCAGCTGACCGACTCGCCCGCGCTGCCCAAGCCGGCGCAGGCGAAGGTGCCGGTGCTGGTCGGCGGCATGGGCAAGGTCCGCACCCCGCGGCTGGCGGCCCGTTACGCCGACGAGTTCAACATCCCGTTCCAGTCGGCGGCCGACAGCGCCGAGCAGTTCGGCCGCGTCCGGGAGGCCGCCAAGGAGGCCGGCCGCGCCCCTGAGGACCTGGTGTACTCCAACGCCCTGGTGGCCTGCGTGGGCCGGACCGAGGCCGAGGTGACGCGTCGGGCGGCGGCCATCGGCCGCGAGGTGGCCGAGCTGCGGGAGAACGGCCTGGCCGGCACCCCGGGCGAGGTGGTGGAGAAGATCGCCAGCTACCGCGAGGCCGGCTGCCAGCGGATCTACTTCCAGATCCTGGACCTGGACGACCTCGACCACCTGGCGGTCATCGCCGAGGACGTCGCCCGCCAGCTGGACTGACCGGCCGGACCGATGGACCTCGAGGCGCTGGCGCCCGGTGGCGGCCCGCTGCTGTTGGACGGCGGGCTGTCCAACCAGCTGCTCGCCCAGGGCGCCGAGCTGTCCGGCGAGCTGTGGACGGCGCGGCTGCTGGCCGACGACCCGGAGCGGCTGGTCGCCGCGCACACCGCCTATCTGGCGGCCGGCGCCCGGGTGTTGCTGACCGCCAGCTACCAGGCGTCCTTCGCCGGCTTCGGCCGGCGGGGCGTCGGCCGGCGGGCGGCGGCCCGGCTGTTCGGCGACAGCGTGCGGCTGGCCAGGACGGCCGCCGGCCGGGCCGGGCGCCCCGCCCTGGTGGCCGCCTCGGTCGGCCCGTATGGCGCGCCCCTGGCGAACGGCGCCGAGTACCGGGGTGACTACGGGCTGACCGGCGCCGAGCTGGCCCGCTTCCACGCGCCCCGGGTGGCGGCGCTGCTGGCGGCCGGCCCCGACCTGTTGGCGCTGGAGACGGTGCCGGACACCCGGGAGGCCGCGGCGCTGCTCGACGTGGTGCGCGGCCAAGGGACGCCGGTCTGGCTCTCCTACACGGTCGCGGGCGGGCGCACCCGGGCCGGGCAGCCGTTGGCCGAGGCGTTCGCGCTGGCCGCCGACGAGCCGTCGGTGGTGGCGGTCGGCGTCAACTGCTGCCGCCCCGAGGAGGTCGAGGAGGCGGTGGCGCTGGCGGTCGCCGTGACCGGCCGGCCCGCGGTCGCCTACCCGAACGCGGGGGAGCGGTGGGACCCGGTGGCCGGGGACTGGCGTGGGCCGGCCACCCTGGCGCCGGGCCTGGCCCGGCGCTGGCGGGCCGCCGGGGCCCGGTTGATCGGTGGCTGCTGCCGGGTGGGGCCGGACCGGATCGCGGCGCTCGGTGCCGCGCTCGGCGTCGCGCCCGACCCGTGAGTTCTGGCCGACCTTCCGGCGGCCACGAAACCCCGCCGTTGAGCCTCACCATCGGTAGTGGGGTGGGTGCTGAGGGTCGCATAGCTGACTGAATACCCACGGTCGGGCGGTCCTCCTGCGGCAGAATCTCCCCTGGGCGAGGCCCCCGCGGTGCAGGGCGCGGGCCCCGGCCCCGCCTCCGCGCGCTGGCCCGCCTCCCCGCGTCAGCCAGCCGCGCGGACGGCGCGCCCTCCGGAGGTCGGCGTTCCGGTCATGGTCGTCCGATGGCTGTTCGGTGAGAGCTGTCCGCCCGAAGGCAACCACCTCCCCGGGTGAACGGTCCTGCTCGGGTGGAGCGATGTCCTGTTCACCGCTCCTTCACCTGCCCGCGTCCGGCCGCACCCTGCGAGGTTCCATGCCCGTCCGTCGTACCGCCACCGCCGTCTCCGCCCTGTCCGCCGCGCTGCTCTCCGCCACCCTGCTCTCGGCCGCGCCGGCCACCGCCGCCACCGCCGCCACCATCCACCCGGGGGCCGACGACTCCGCCTGTCGACACTGGTACAACGACGGCGCCCTGGACGTGCGCCTGGAGAACATCCCGGACCCGGTGGTCGCGGGCGAGTGGGCCGAGTTCGACTACCGGATCACCAACACCCTCGACGTGCCGGTGGACGGCCTGGTGACGCTCGCCGAGATCACCGCCTACGACACCCTGGACGGCTCCGACGTGCCGGTGACCACCGAGTGGTTCGCGGACGGCGCCTGGACGCCACTGACCACGCGCGGTTGGTACGACTGGTTCGGCACCACCGACGCGCTCCAGCCGGGTGAGTCCGCCACCGCCCGGCTGCGGGTGCTGGTCGCGGCCGACGCCCCGGACTGGGCGCTGGGCTCGGCCGTCATCGGCGGCGCCCACCTCACCCCGCAGTCCTGCGAACGCACCCTGACCGACCTGGAGTTCGACATCGTCGAGGCGAGCTGACCGACGTCCGCGCCGGTCGCCGCCCGGCCCGGCCGCGCCGGCCCCCGGGCTCGGGGGCCGGCGCGGCCGGCGTGCTCAGGCCGGCTCGCGCAGGAAGTCCACCAGCAGCCGCGCCACCTCGGCCGGGCGCTCCAGGCTGGGCAGGTGCCCCGCCCACGGCAGCTCCTGGTGGCGGGCCCTGGGCAGCAGCCGGGGCAACTCGGCGGCGGTGCTCCGGAACTCGGGCAGGTCGTGGCCGCCGGAGACGGCCAGGGTGGGAGCGCCGATCCGGGCCAGCCGGTACTCCGCAGACGGCCGGGCGAACTTCTCGGCCGCCAACCGCACGTCCAGCGAGTGCCGTTGCATCAGCCTGACCATGGCGCGGGTGTTGCCGTCCGCCTCCGGCCCGAGCCAGGTCGCCACGTTCAGCTCCACCGCCTCGGCCACCGCGTCGGCCGCGATCAACTCGGCCTCCCTGGCCTGGAACGCGGTCAGGGCCGGGGTCGGCCGGGTCAGTGGGGGCGCCGCGTTGAGCACCGCGAGCGCGCCCACCCGGTCCGGCCAGCGGGCGGCGACCTCGAGCGCCACCCCGCCGCCGAAGGAGGAGCCGACCACCGCCGTCCGGTCCACCCCCAGGGCGTTCAGCAGGTCGCGCACGTCCTCGGCGTCCCGGTAGGGCCGGTCGGCCGCCGGACTGTCGCCATGGCCTCGGAAGTCACACCGCGTCACACGGAAGCCCGCGTCGATCAGGATGCGCCACTGCGGGTCCCACATCCGACGGTCGCAGACCGTGGAGTGCAGCAGCAGCAACGCGGGGCCGTCACCGGCCACGTCATGAGCGAGATGCGAAGTCGAGGTCACGGGTAGCCATCGTTCCACCAACCTCGTCCGCCCGCCCGAACTCCTTCGAAACGTCACGGCCGGCGGTCTTCCGGTCGAGGCACGTCCCTGGCGCACGCGCCGGCGCGCACGGCGCACACGGCGGAACGGCGGCGGCCCCGGGCCGGGGCGGGCGGTGCACGGCCGGCCGGCGCCGGCGGATTGACGTGTCAACCACGGTCTGATGTGCGGCTCCGGGGTGTCCGACGAAGGATGTAGTGACGTCTCCTCCCGCCGGTCGAGGACGCTGAGCCGGCCGACGCCTACGCTCAGTGATGAGGGGCCGAGGGCCCGGAGTTCGGCAGGGGAGGGTGCGTGAGTCGAGGGGCGAGGCAGACGATCGAGGGGTTGGGCACGGCGCTGGTGGGCCTGGTGTTCTTCGTGTTCCTGGACGAGGTGGAGACCCCGGTGTTCACCTTGAGCAAGGTGGGGGTGGTGTTGATGGCGGTCGGCGGCGTACAGCTGGTGGTGGCCGCGGTGCGGGGCCTTGGCCGCCGGCCGGCCTGAGCCGGGGGCGGCCGGGTCAGCGGAGTTCGCCCTCCAGCACGCTCATCAGGTACATGTCGTGGAAGCGGCCCACCCCGCGGAAGCACTCGCGGTGCCGGCCGTCCCGCTGGAAGCCGGCCTTCTCGTAGGCGCGGACGGCCGCCGCGTTCTCCACGACCACCCAGAGCGCGATCGAGTGCAGCCGCAGCTGGTCGAAGCCCCAGCGGCAGAGGGTGCGTACCGCGTCGGTGCCGTAGCCCTGCCCCCAGCAGTCCTTCTCCCCGAGATAGATGTCGAGTTCGGCCCGGCCGTCGATCGGGCTGGCGTCCCGCAGCCCGGTGACCCCGATCAGCCGCTGGTCGGCGCGCCGCTCGATCATCAGCAGGGTGGTCTCGAAGGAGTTGCGCGGGCGCTCGGCGAACCGGCGCTCGGCGCTGGCCAGGGACTGCGGGACGTCGGCGTTGAGCCAGCGCGTGACCTCGGGGTCGTGGTTCCACCGCCAGAGGCTCTCGACATCGCCCGCCTCCATGGCGCGCAGCCGGACGAGTTCGCCGGTCAGTGGTGGGTAACCGACGCTGCTGGAAGGCGAGTTGTCCATGACAGGCGATCCAAGCAGCCCCTCCCTCCGGCTGGCAACGGATTAGTGGCGCTCCGGCTCCTCGTCGCCGGCCGGCGCGAGGGTGGCGACCAGCAGCGCCTTGATGGTGTGCAGCCGATTCTCCGCCTGGTCGAAGACCACGGACGCGGGGGACTCGAAGACCTCGTCGGTGACCTCGAGCGAGCTGAGGCCGAACCGCTCGTGCAGGGTGCGCCCCAGCTCGGTGCCCAGGTCGTGGAAGGCGGGCAGGCAGTGCAGGAACCGCACCTCGGGGTTCCCCGTCGCCGCCAGCACCTCCGCGGTCACGGCGTAGGGCTGGAGCAGCTCGATCCGCTCCCCCCACTTCTCCACGGGCTCGCCCAGCGAGACCCACACGTCGGTGGCCACGAAGTCCACCCCGGCGACGCCCTCGGCCACCGACTCGGTCAGCTTGATCCGGGCCCCGGTCTCCGCGGCGAGCCGGCGGGCCTCGGCCACCACCCCGGGCTCGGGCCACAGCTCCTCGGGGGCGACGATCCGCACGTCCATGCCCAGCAGGGCGCCGGTGACGAGGTAGGAGTTGCCCATGTTGTTGCGGGCGTCGCCGAGGTAGGCGTAGGCCTGCTCGGTCAGCGGTTTGGCGCAGTGCTCCGTCATGGTCAGGACGTCGGCGAGCATCTGGGTCGGGTGCCAGTCGTCGGTGAGCCCGTTGTAGACCGGGACGCCGGCGTGCTCGGCCAGCTCGTCCACGGTCCGCTGCGCGCTGCCACGGAACTGGATGGCGTCGAACATCCGGCCGAGCACCCGGGCGGTGTCCCGGGTGGACTCCTTGTATCCCACGTGCGAGCTGGCCGGGTCGAGGTAGGTGGTGCGCGCCCCCTGGTCGGCCGCGGCGACCTCGAAGGCGCAGCGGGTCCTGGTGGAGCTCTTCTCGAAGAGCAGCGCGATGTGTCGGCCCGCCAGCCGCTGCCGCTCGGTGCCGGCCCGCTTCGCGGCCTTCAACCGAGCCGCCAGCTCCACCAGTTGACGGAACTCGGCCGAGCTGAGGTCCAGCTCGCTGCGCAGGTGCCGGCCGGTGAGTGTGGTCGCCATGGGCGGGCTCCGATCTCGCTGTGCTGGGTGGGGCGGGGCCACCCCCGTGAAGAGCCGCAATTATATACAGATCTCCTTATGGGTATGCAATGGTGCGCCCCGCCCCGTCCTCGCTCAGTCCACCGACTCCCGCTCGATCGGGCAGCTCATACACCGCGGCCCGCCCCGCCCCCGGCCCAGCTCGCTGCCGGGGATCTCCAGCACCTCCACGCCGTTGCGGCGCAGCTCCGTGTTGGAGGTCACGGTCCGCTCGTAGGCGATCACCACCCCCGGCTCCACGGCCAGCACGTTGCAGCCGTCGTCCCACTGCTCGCGCTCCGCCGCGTGTGGGTCCTGGGTCGCGGTCAGCACCCGGATGTCGGCCAGACCGAGCGCCTCCGCGATGGCCCGGTGCATGTGCTCCGGCGGATGGTCGGTGACCGACAGCTCCCGGCCGCCGGCGCCCGGCCGGATGGTGTAGGAGCGGAGCATCCCCAGCCCGGCGTACTGCGTGAAGGTCTCCTGGTCGACCATGGTCAGCACCGTGTCCAGGTGCATGAAGGCCCGTCGCTTGGGCAGGTCGAGCGCCACGATGGTGTGCGCCGAGCCCGCCGCGAAGAGCCGGCGCGCCAACTGCTCCACCGCCTGCGGGGTGGTCCGCTCGCTCATCCCGACCAGCACCGCGCCCCGGCCGATCACCAGCACGTCGCCGCCCTCGATGGTCGAGGGGTGCCCGCCGTCCGGCTCCGACCAGTGGTGGAACGGAGCGCCGGCCGCCCCGGCGAACAGCGGGTGGTGCCGGTAGATCGCCTCGAAGTGCACGCTCTCGCGCTGCCTGGCCGGCCAGCGCATCGCGTTGATCGCCACCCCGTCGTAGACCCAGGCCGAGGTGTCCCGGGTGAAGAGGTGGTTGGGCAGCGGCTGCAGGAGGAACTCGTCCAGCCCCATCACGTGCAGCCGCAGCGAGCTGGGCCCCGGGTAGCGCTCCAGGAACTCCCGCTTCGTCATCCCGCCGACCAGCGCCTCGGCCAGCTCCGCGCCGGGGAGGCTGTCGAAGACCGCCCGCAGTGGCTCGGTGGCCAGCGGCCCGTACTCGCGCTCGTCGAACACCCGGTCAAGGACCAGGGCGCGGGCGGCGGGCAGCTCCAGACTCTCCGCCAGCAGCTCGCCGAAGAGCCGGACCTCGACCCCCCGACTGCGCAGCAGCGCGGCGAAGATGTCGTGTTCCTGCTGCGCGCGCTTGACCCAGAGCACATCGTCGAAGAGCAACTCGTCCTTGTTGGTGGGGGTCAGGCGCTTCATTTCGAGACCGGGCCGGTGGAGGATCACTCGCTTGAGCCGGCCGGTCTCGGAGTCAACGTGAAAGGGCATGGCCCCATTCTGCGGGCAGCCGTGCCGCACCGCTCACTACCAGGGCAGGTCCCGGATCTGCTCGACACAGAGGATCAGGAACAGCACCCCGGAGGCGGCGAGCGCGCCGTTGCTCAGCCAGCCGTTCCGCCACCTCAGCGGCGTCTGGCCGGTGTTGAGCAGCCACAGCAGGGTCAGCGCCAGGAAGGGCATGAAGAACGAGCCCAGCACCCCGTAGGTGAGCACCAGCCCGATCGGCTGGTCGAGGAAGAGCAGCCCCATCGGCGGGAAGGTCAGCCACAGCAGGTAGGCGCGGAACGGCAGCGACCGCTCCCGCTGCCCCGCCACCGCCGCCGGCCCGGCCCAGTGCGGCCGGGTGCGGGCCAGGAAGTCGGCGAAGAGCAGACTCACCCCGTGCCAGACCCCGATCACCGAGCTGAACGAGGCGGCGAAGAAGCCGACCAGGAAGAAGTCGGCGGTGACCGGCCCGAACCGCTCCTCCAACACCCCGCCCAGGTCGAGCAGCCCCCGGTCCCCGGTGGCCAGCGCGATCTCGGCGGAGTGCAGCAGCTCGGCCCCGATCACCAGCATGGCGATCACGAAGACGCCGGTCGTCAGGTAGGCGATCCGGTTGTCCAGCCGCATCATCGGCATCCAGCGGGGCGTGGTCCACCCCTTGGCCGTCACCCAGTAGCCGTAGGCGGCCAGCGTGATGGTGCCGCCCACCCCGCCGATCAGCCCCAGGGTGTAGACGATCGAGCCGTCCGGCAACGTGGGCCACAGGCCGGTGCCCAGCGCCGCCACGTCCGGGCCGACCCGCACCGCCAGCGAGACCACCACCACGAACATGACGCCGACCAGGACCATCATCAGCCGCTCGACCACCGCGTAGCGGTTGAACCACACGCACAGCAGCCCGGCCACCCCGCAGATCATGCCCCACACCCGCAGCGAGGGACCGTCGGGGAAGAGCGCCACCAGCGGCAGCCCGCTGGCGGACATCGCGGTGGCCCCGTAGACGAAGCCCCAGATCACGATGTAGATCCCGAAGTACCAGGTGGTCCAGCGCCCGAGGGTGCGCCAGCCGTCGAAGATGGTCCGCCCGGTGGCCAGGTGCCAGCGGCCGGTGGCCTCGGCCAGCGCCACCTTGATCAGGCAGCCGACCACCGCCGCCCACAGCAGCGTGTGCCCGTAGCGGGCGCCCGCCACGGTGGTCGCCACCAGGTCCCCGGCGCCCACGCCGGTCGCCGCGACCACCAGCCCCGGGCCGACCATGCGCCAGCGTCTGGTGGGGAGTTCGGATTCCTCGCGCGTCGTCGCCACGGTCCCATCCTGCCCACCGGATGCCATGTTCAGGCCAACAAGGATGCCTCCGGTCGGGGGGGTGCCGTGCTCCGTACCATGAGGACCGAAAAGCGCCGGTCAGCCCCCGGCGGGGCTGTTTCACTGAGCCCATGGAAAGCCACCACGCACCGCGCCTCGAAAGCCTCGCCACCAGGGCCCGCCTGCTGCACACCCTGCACCGGGGTGCCCAGCCCCTGCTGCTGGCCAACGCCTGGGACGTGGCCAGCGCCCGGCTCGCCGCCCGGGCCGGCGCCGCCGCCATCGCCACCACCAGCTCGGGCGTGGCCTGGAGCCTCGGCGCCCCGGACGGTGACCGGCTGGCCAGGGACGCCGCCATCGCGCTGGTCGGCCGGATCGCCGCCGCCGTCCCGCTGCCGGTCACCGCCGACCTGGAGAGCGGCTACGCGGTGGACGCCGCCGGCGTGCGGGAGACCATCGGCCTGGCGCTCGCCGCCGGCGCCGCCGGGGTCAATCTGGAGGACTCCAGCCACGACCCGGCCGAGCCGCTACGCCCGGTCGCCGAGCAGGCCGAACGGCTCGCCGCCGCCCGCGCCGCCGCGGACGCGGCCGGGGTGCCCCTCTTCGTCAACGCCCGGGTCGATGTCTTCCTGCGCCGGCCGGGCGCCCACCCGGCGCTGCTGGACGCGACGCTGGAACGCGGCCGCGCCTACCTGGCGGCCGGCGCGGACGGGGTCTTCGTGCCCGGCGTCACCGACCCGGCGCTGGTGCGCGAGCTGACCACCGCCCTGCCCGCGCCGGTGAACCTGCTGGTCGGCCCCGGCGCCCCGCCGGTCGCCGAGTTGGCCGCGGCCGGCGCGGCCCGGCTCAGCCTGGGCTCCGCCGTGGCCCAGGCCGCCTACGCGACCGCCGCCCGCGCCGCCGGGGAGTTCCTGACCACCGGTGGCTACCAGCCGCTGACCCCGGCCCTGGACTACGGGGACCTCAACGCCCTGCTGGCCGACGACGACTGACCCCACCGCCGGCCGGTCGGGGCCGCCGGGCCGGTCACTCGTCCCACCAACGGTCGTCCCGCTCGCGGCGGTTGGCGACGATCGTCGCGATCGGCGGCAGCACCGCGGCCAGCGCGCACAGCGCGACGGCCAGCGGCACCGACCAGAGCCGGACCACCGCCCCGCCGCCCACGAAGAGCACCAGGCAGCAGGCCATCAGCACCAGGTAGCGGCGACGCCGACGCGCGTACACCACCCCAGGCTACGGGCGGCCGGGCCGCTCCGCCCCCGGTGCGGTCAGGCGCTCAACGGGCGGGGGCGCGGGGCCCGTCCGTCGAAGCTGGCCCGGGCGGCCCGCAGCTGCTCGGCGTGGGTCGCGCTCCACTCGGCGATCCGGGTCACCAGCTGGGCTATCTCCGAGCCCAGGGCGGTCAGCCGGTACTCCACCCGCGGCGGCACCGTGGGGAAGACCGTTCGGGTCAGCAGCCCCTCGCGCTCCAGCGCGCGGAGGGTCTGGGTGAGCATCTTCTGGGTGACGCCCTCCAGCCGACGCCGCAGCTCGTTGAACCGCACCGGGCAGCCGTCCGCCAGGGCGACCAGGGTGAGCATCGTCCACTTGCCGGCTATCAGCTCCAGCACCGCGCGCGGGGCGCGATCGCGGGGCAGGACCTCGGCGCCGCGCTCGCACTGCCGGGGCGTCCGGCGCTCTCGGTGGTCCAGGTGGCCGCTGTTGTCCGCATGATCGAAGTCCGTATCCACGAGGTCCCTGGATACCAGAGAACGTCGCGCATTCCCATGCTCCCGCCCGCCGGACCGCCGCGCGGCGACGAGCGGGAGCCGGCCGCCGGCCGGTCAGGCCAGGGCGGCGAAGACCAGGTACGGGAGGGCGCCGGCCAGCAGCCCGGCGAAGACCACCGTGGCCGTCCTGGCCACCGGCCCCTCGTGCTGCCGGGTGGCCAGACCGGTGCCGACCAGGCCGAGCGCGCCGACCAGCACCTCGTAGAGGAACAGCACCGGCGAGAGCACCAGGGCGAGGGCCGCGGTCGCCGCGAAGAGCAGGCGGGTGTGTCGCGTGGTCTTCCGGTCCAGCCGATTGTCCAGCCGGTTGTCCAGAGCCTGGTCCATGACGGAACTCCTCACCGCTGCCGGGATGTAGCCATCCTGCTGATCACTTTCCCCAGGTTGGGCGTGGCTCATGCGCCATCCGGAACACCTCGGGAGATCGGTAGAAGCAGCCGCCGGCGGGTCCGGGAACCGGCGGGGACAACAAACGGAACGTTATCCTCCGCTGGCGCGCCGGAGAGCGGAACGGCACCGACCGGCCCGGGCTTCCGTCCCATCGGCCGCACCGCGCGCCGCCGGCACCCGGCGGGAGGCGCCGTCGCCCCGGGGGCGCGCGGAGCGGCGCCCACGGCGAGCGGGGGGCGCGGGCCAGCCTCAGCCCGGGCGAACGCGCGCGGGCGCGCCCCCTCCGGGAACGGGCCGCCACACCGGCGCCGCCCGCGCCGCGTGCCCGGCCGGCCCCCCGGCGCCGGTTACCCCGATTTGCTGGGAAACGGGAGGCATACGCGTGCCGGACGCCGGGCACCCGACGGGGCCAGGGAAGGAGGACCCATGCCAGACGAGGCAGCACAGGACCGACCCGCGCACCCGGCGGAGCGCCAGCCGAGCCCGGAGTTCCCCGACCAGTCGCAGGAGGTCCCCGGCCACACCGGGGAGATGACGCCGCGCCCCGACCACGGGGAGGACAGCTACCGCGGCTGCGGCCGGCTCCGCGAGCGACGGGCGCTGATCACCGGGGGCGACTCGGGCATCGGCCGGGCCGTCGCCCTGGCCTACGCCAGGGAGGGCGCCGACGTGCTCTTCAGCTACCTGCCGGAAGAGGAGGAGGACGCGGCGGAGACCGCCCGGCTGGTCACCGAGGCCGGCCGGCGCGCCGTGCCGGTGGCCTGTGACATCCGGTGGGAGGAGGAGTGCCGGCGGCTCGCGGACCGCGCGGTCGCCGCGTTCGGCGGCCTGGACGTGCTGGTCAACAACGCGGCCTACCAGATGGCCCGGCCGGACAGCATCGACGAGATCGACACCGAGCAGTTCGACCGGGTGATGCGCACCAACCTGTACGGGATGTTCCACCTGACCAGGATGTGCCTGCCGCACCTCACCGAGGGCGGCAGCGTCATCAACACCACCTCGGTGCAGGCGTACCAGCCCTCCCCGCACCTGCTGGACTACGCCATGACCAAGGGCGCCATCGTCACCTTCACCAAGGGCCTGGCCGCGCACGTCGCCGAACGCGGCATCCGGGTCAACGCGGTGGCCCCAGGACCGGTGTGGACGCCGCTGATCCCCGCGACCATGCCGGACACCACCGGCTTCGGGGCCAAGTCCGCCTTCGGCCGGCCGGCCCAGCCCGCCGAACTGGCCCCCGCCTACGTCTATCTGGCCTCCCAGGACGCGGCGTTCATCACCGCCGAGGTCCTCAACGCCACGGGAGGTGCGCCGCTGCCCTGACCCACCAGAGCGGACAGTGTTCTCCCAGGTCACGGAGGTGTTCGAGATGAAGGCCACGGTGTGGCACGGCAAGCGCGACGTCCGGGTGGAGGAGGTGCCCGACCCGGTCATCCAACAGCCGACGGACGCGGTGGTGCGCGTCACGTCCACCGGGCTGTGCGGTTCCGACCTGCACCTGTACGAGGTGCTGGGACCCTTCATGACGCCCGGGGACGTGTTGGGGCACGAGCCGATGGGCGTGGTGGAGGAGACCGGATCCGCCGTCACCGGCCTCAGCCCGGGCGACCGGGTGGTGGTGCCGTTCCAGATCGCGTGCGGCGAGTGCTTCATGTGCCAGCGCGGGCTCCAGACCCAGTGCGAGACCACCCAGATCCGGGAACAGGGCAGCGGGGCCGCGCTGTTCGGCTACACCAAGCTCTATGGCTCGGTGCCCGGCGCCCAGGCCGAGTACCTGCGGGTGCCGCAGGCCCAGTACGGCCCGATCAGGGTCCCCGACGACGGCGTCCCCGACGACCGCTACCTCTACCTCTCCGACGTGCTGCCCACGGCCTGGCAGGCCGTCGAGTACGCCGGCATCCCCGAAGGTGGCAGCGTGGCGGTGCTGGGCCTGGGGCCGATCGGCGACATGGCCTGCCGCATCGCCCGGCACCGGGGCGCCGGGCAGGTCATCGGCATCGACCTGGTGCCCGACCGGCTGGCCCGGGCCGCCGCGCGCGGGGTGCAGACCCTGGACCTCAGCCAGCACGAGGACATCGTGGCCGCCACCCGCGACCTCACCGCCGGGCGCGGCCCGGACGCGGTGATCGACGCGGTCGGCATGGAGGCGCACGGTGGCACCGCCGGCTCCCTGCTCCAGAACCTCGCCGGTTGGCTTCCCGGCCCGCTCGCCGAGGCGGCCGCCAGCAGGGCGGGGGTGGACCGGCTGGTCGCCCTGAACCTCGCGATCGACCTGGTCAGGCGCGGTGGAACGATCTCGCTGAGCGGCGTCTACGGCGGCATGGCCGACCCCATCCCCATGCTGAAGCTGTTCGACAAGCAGATCGAGCTGCGCATGGGACAGGCCAACGTGCGGCGCTGGGTGCCGGACATCCTGCCGCTGCTCACCGCCGATGACCCGCTCGGCGTGGACGAGTTCGCCACCCACCACCTGCCGCTGGAGCGGGCGCCCGAGGCGTACGAGCGGTTCCAGCACAAGGAGACCGGGAAGGTCGTGCTCACTCCCTGAGCCCGCCCGGCCCTCCCCGGCGGACCCGCGTTTGGCGCGGGCCCGCCGGGGAACCCGTGCCGTCCCCCGGAGCCCGAGGAAGGGAAGGCCGCCGATGCGTGTCGTGGTGGTCGGAGCGACCGGCAACGTCGGCAGCGCCGTGGTCCGCGCCCTGGCCGGGGAGCCCGCGGTCACCTCGGTGCTCGGGCTGGCCCGGCGGCTCCCGCCGAGGCCGGCGGAGCGCACCGAGTGGCGGGCGGTCGACCTGCGGTCCGACGCGGCGCCCGCGCGCCTGGCGGAGCTCTTCGCCGGCGCCGACGCGGTGATCCAGCTGGCCTGGATGATCCAGCCGGCCCGCGACCCGCGCGAGACCTGGCGGACCAACGTGCTCGGCACCGCCGCGGTCCTGCGCGCCGTCGCGGCGGCCGGCGTCCCGACGTTGGCGGTCGCCTCCTCGGTGGCCGCCTACTCCCCGGGGCCGGACGACCGCGCGGTGGACGAGAGCTGGCCCACCCACGGCTGGCCGACCGCGGCCTACAGCCGGGAGAAGGCCTACGTGGAGCGGCTGCTCGACCTCTTCGAGCGGGACCACCAGGACATCCGGGTGGTCCGGCTCCGCCCCGGGTTCCTCTTCTCCCGCGCCGCGGCCGCCGAGCAGCGCCGGCTCTTCGTCGGACCGCTGCTCGTCGGACCGCTGGTCCGGCCCGAACTGAGCCCCGTGGTGCCCGACTTCCCCGGCCTGCGCTGCCAGGTGCTGCACACCGACGACGCGGCCGACGCCTACCGGCTGGCCATCATCCGGCCGGTGCGCGGGGCCTTCAACCTGGCCGCCGACCCGGTCGTGGACGCGCGGCTGCTGGCCGACCTCTGGCACGCCAGGTCGGTGCGGGTGCCGCGGGCCGCGGTGCGGGCCGCGCTGGCCGGCGCCTACCGGGCCCGGCTGGCCGCGGCGCCGCCGCAGCTCTTCGACACCCTGCTCCGGCTGCCGGTGATGAACTGCGACCGGGCCCGCGACGAGCTGGGCTGGCGGCCGGCGCGGTCGGCCGGGGAGGCGCTGGCCGAGCTGGTGCGCGGGTTGCGGGAGAACAGCGGCGCGGACACCCCGCCGTTGGCGCCGCACCCGCCGGGCGGCCGCGCCCGGGAGCTGGCCACCGGCGTGGGCCGCCGCCCCTGACGCGGGGCCGGCGGCCGGCGAGGTCGACTGTCAGTGGCGGCTGCCATGATCGGCCGCATGGGGATTCTCTTCGGTTACTACGCCGCCGCCGACGACCGGGACGCCGCGCGCGCCGTCCGGCGCGGGGACGACGCGCCCGCCGGCGCCGGGCCCGACGAGCTGGTGGTCAAGGGCATCGACCCGGTCGCCAGCCTGCTGACGGTCGAGGCGCTGATAACGGGCCGCGCCGAGGAGGCCGTGCTGGCCGTCCCCGGGCGCGGCCGGCTGGTCGCCATGGCGGAGGACGGCGAGCTGCTCACCCTGTCGCTCACCGACGACCTACGGGACGCGCTCGCCAGCCGCGACGAGGCAGCGCTGGCCGAGCTGGCCGGGGCGTGGGCGGCGGCGGGCGACTTCGACGTCCCGCTGGAGCCCGCCGAGGTGGCCGAGCTGGCCGCCTTCCTCCGGCGGCTGGCCGCCCTCGCGGCCGGGGCCGTCGGCCGCGACCACCACCTCTACTGCTGGGTCCGCCCGTAGGGTGGGGCCCCGGCCGCGCGGCCGGTCAGCGGGGGAGTCGTGCCTCGATGGCCGCCAGCAGCTCGGCGTCCTCAGGCTCGGTCCTGGGCCGGAACCGCAGGACGTCCTCGCCTCCGGGACTGACCAGGAACTTCTCGAAGTTCCACTGGATGTCCCCGGCCTCGCCGGCGGCGTCGGCCGTCCGGGTCAGCTCGGCGTAGAGCGGGTGCCGGCCCGGGCCGTTGACCTCGGTCCGCTCGAACATCGGGAAGGTCACCCCGTAGGTGGTGGCGCAGAAGGTGCGGATCTCCTCGGCGGAGCCCGGCTCCTGCCCGGCGAACTGGTTGCACGGGAAGCCGAGGACGGTGAAGCCCCGCTGCTCGTACCGCTGCTGGAGTCGCTCCAGCCCCGCGTACTGCGGTGTCAGGCCGCAGCGTGACGCCACGTTGACGACCAGCAGCAGCTGGTCCTGGAACGCGCCCAGCGAGCTGTCCTCGCCGTCCAGCGTGCGCAGCGGGGTGTCGTACAGGTCCGCCATGCCGGCTTTCCTCTCCTCGTCCGTGACGCGCGCCCCACACGGACGCGCCTCCTCGCAACGTCGGGCGCCCGCCGGTTGTTTCCGTCCCGGTCCCCCCGGGCCCGGACGGGTGGGCGGCGGACCCCGCGGCGGCCGCCGCCCCCCGCCCGCGCGGGGGCAGGGGGCGGCGGCTCGCGGTCAGGCCGTCCGGTAGGCGTCGATGATCGTCAGCTCGGTGGTGTTGCCGTCCTGGTCGGCCAGCTCGGCCTGGAAGGAGACCGAGCCGCCGGCGGCCGGGTTGGTGACCGTCACCCCGCCGTCGACGACCGGCGCCACCTGCCAGGACGCGCCGCCGTCCAGGGACACCCGGACCGTCAGGGACGCCGGCCCGTCCGCCGCGGCGCCCTCGACGGAGACCGGTACCCGTGTCTCCCGCCCGGCCGCCGCCGTGCTGTCGGGGGCCAGTTCAAGGGCGAAGCGCACCAGCGAGACCGGCAGCGCTCGGGTCTCCCCGTCCGGGACTGAGGCCGAGGTGAAGCCGAAGGTCGCCGAGATCTCCGTACTCACCCCGGCGTCGGGCCGCCGGGCCGTGGTGGTCAGCTCGTAGTGGCCCTCGGCGGCCGGCACCTCGAAGCTCGCCCAGCCGCGGAGGAAGTCGTCCTGGCGGTGGATCACCTCGCCCTCGTAGGACAGGGTGGTGGTGCCCTCGCCGCCGGAGAGCCAGCCGGAGTGCCCGGCCCCGTCCGACACCGTGGTGAGGGAGGCGTCGAGCTGGTCGCCGGCGCGGCTCAGCCCGCCGCCGGCCGGCAGCACGGGGGCGAACACCCCCACGCCCATGCTGTCGTGGTACGTCCGGCCCGGGACGACCTCGCGGCCGGGGACGGTCAACGAGCCGGCCTCGCCCGGCCCGGTCAGGCTCAGCGTGTACGACCAGACGCCACCGGTCAGGTAGAGCGTGGTGACGGCCGGCAGGGCGCGCTCCGGGCCGGTCCCGCCGCGCCCGCTGCCCACCACCTCAAGCCGCCCGGTGGTGTCCGCGGTGGGTGCCCCGAGGGTCAGCCGCAGTTCGGCCAGCTCCGCGTGGGTGAACTCCCGCTGGTGTCCCGTGAAGTAGCTGCCGGTCCGCTCGATCACGGTGTGGTACTCGGTGTCGCCGGCCGCCCAGGACGTCTGGTGGCTGACGACCAGCTCGTCCGCCGGCAGCGCCGGCCCGACGTGCTGGGTGCGCACCTCGGTGTTTCCCCCGCCCTCCCAGCCGTAGCCCGCGCCCAGGGCGGGCAGTTCGAGGCTGGTGAACGAGTGGAACGCCTCGGCGTCCTCGTCGGGGACGGACAGGTCGATCTCCTCGGCGTCCCGGGCGTCGAGCGTGACGGTGGTGTCCTCGGTCAGGGTGGGCAGTACCACGATGTGCCGCGCCTCCCAGTCCTCGCCGTACGCGGTGGCCTGCAGCAGGTGCTCGCCGTCGTCCGGCAGCCGGAGGACGGCCGAGTCGCCGTCCGGGAAGACCGGCGTGCTCTCGCCGGTGGCCCGGTCGATGAGCGACCCCCACCAGTTCGTGTGGCCCGCGCCGTCCAGCCCGACGGCCTCAAGGGTCAGGTCGTGGTACTCGCCGACCAGTTCGATCGCCCCCGCGGTGCCGACGGTGTGTCCGTCGCCGGTCGCCGTCACGAACAGGCTGTAGGCCCCCGTGGGGTCCTCGGTGGCGAAGGCGGTGTCGGCGGTCGCCTCGACGGTGGCGGTACCGCCGGCCGGCACGGTGACGGTCTCGGCCCCGAGCCGGAAGGTGCCCTCCGGGGCGGGCCCGCCGTCCGGCCCCACCGTGGTCAGCGCGAGGTCCAGCGTGACGTCCTGGTCGCCGAGGTTGCGGTAGGTCAGCTCCCGGGTCACCGGCTCGTTGTCCGCGTGCGGCCACTCCTGCGCGCCGAAGCCGAGCGAGACCGGCTCGGCCACGACGGTCTGCCCGATCGCCGCGGCCACGTCCGCGCGCCCGGCGCCCTGCTGGAACGCGCCGTAGCCGTCCACCGGGGTGGCGGAGGCCACCAGCGCGGCCTTCAACCGCTCGCCCGACCACTCCGGGTGCTGCTGGGCGAGCAGCGCCGCCGCGCCCGCGACGTGCGGCGCGGCCATCGAGGTGCCGGACAGGCGCAGGTAGCCCTCGCCGGCCGGTTCGGCGCCGTCCGCGAGCCAGCTGCCCTCGGCGGCCGCCGCGGCGATGTCCACCCCGGGGGCCGTAAGGTCCGGCTTGAGCCCCGCGTCCCCCGGGCGCGGGCCGACCGACGAGGACCGCGCCAGGGCGTCGTCCCGGTCGACCGAGCCCACGGTCAACGCCCCGTCGGCGGTGCCGGGCGAGCCCAGGGTGCCGGGCTCGGGCCCCGAGTTACCGGCGGACAGCACGAAGAGCACGTCGGTCTCGGCCGACAGCCGGTTCACCGCCTGCTCCAGCGGGTCCTCCTCCGGGGTGTCGTCGCCGCCGAGGCTCATGTTGACGATGTCGGCGCCCTGCTCGACGGCCCACTCCATGCCGGCGATGATCTGCGAGTCCGTGCCGCCGCCGAAGTCGTCGAGCACCTTCCCGTTCAGCAGGGCGACCCCGGGCGCCACGCCGGTGTAGGCGCCGCCGGCGCCCGCCGCGATGGACGCGACATGGGTGCCATGGCCGTAGCGGTCCTCGACGCCGTCGGTGTCGGTGAAGTTGGCCGCCGCGACGACCCGGCCCTCGTCCAGGTCGGGGTGCGTCGTGTCGATCCCGCTGTCCAGCACGGCGATGGTCACGCCGGTGCCGTCGAACCCGGCCGCCCAGGCGGCCGGTGCCCCGATCTGCGGGACGCTGTGGTCCAGCGCGGCGGTCCTGACCCGGTCGAGGGTGAGCGACGGGACGTCGGCGGCCCGGGTCCGCGGGCCGGTCAGCGTCTCCCAGAACCCGGCCGCCGCCTCCGGGGCGACGGTCAGGGCCTGCGCGTCGATGCTCGCCAGCTCGGCGCGCACCCGCACGCCGTCGTCGGCGAACAGCGCGGCGGGCCGCCCGCCGGGGTGGGCGGCGATCACTGGGACGCCGTCCCCGGCCAGCCGGGCGTACTCGGGGCGGCTCAGCTCGGTGACGTCGAACAGCCGCAGGTCGAGGCGGCCTTCGGCGATCAGCGGGCGGGCGTCGGCGGGGATCACGAAAGTGCCGCCGGCGTCCTCGGTCACCGCTATGGGCAGGTCCTCGCGGCCCGGGCCGGGGCGGACCGCGAGCACCTCGCCCGCGGCGTCGAGCCGCACCCGGTCGCCGGTGATCAGGACGATCTCGCGGGCCTCGCCCGCGCTCGCGGGGCGCCCGCCGTCGGCCGCGGCGGCCGGGGAGACGGAAGGTGGGCCGGCGGTGGCCGGCCCGGCCAGCAGGGGGCCGCCGGCCACGGCCGTGGCCAGGGCCACGGCCGCGACGGCTCTGCCGCGCTTCGAGCGCCGGCGGCGGGGGCCGGGCGCCGGATGGTCCGGGGGCACGGGGCCCCTCACGTTCTCAGGGTTCTCTCGCACACGGGGGAGCGTACGTGCGCCCCTCCGATATGTGTGCGAGTGCGAACAGACTCCGTTTTCATCACGCGGTAACCGGTCGAATTCGCCGGCCCTCTCGGCGGCCTCCGCCGGCCGGACGGTGCCGACGGACGCGCTTCTGCCGCCGCTCGTAAGGGAGTTGCGTGGCCGGCACGCGCGACTGAACGTGGCCGAAAAAAGATGAGACCCCCCGTGCACCGAGCGTCACCACCATCGCGTGGGCGAACATCGTGGGGGTGCGCCGGGCGGCCGACGGCGGCCAACCGCCGGCCGGGGGTGCCCCGCCGGCGCCCGCGCTGGGCCGCGCGTCCGCCGGCCGGCGCCCGAGGTCGGCGACGCCGCCCGGCTCGGGGAGGCCGGGGCGGCGACCCCTAGGATGATCGGACCCCATCGCCCGGGGGTCCTTCCGCGCTTCCGCGCGTCGCCCCACCCTCCCCGTTCCCGAATCGGAGACCATGCCCGTGCTCTCGCAGGCCCTGCCGGACAACAGACCCCCGGCAGAAAGCCACGCCTTCAACGCCTTCCGCGGCTCACTGATCGGCATCGCCGAGGCGTTGCCAGGCATCAGCGGCGGCACGGTCGCGCTGATCATCGGCGTCTTCGAACGACTGATCGGCGCGGCGAGCCAACTCGCGGCCGCCGTACGGGCGTTGCTCACCGGGCAGGGTCGTGGCCGGACCGTCAGCGAGACCCGGCGCGTGGACTGGCGGATGATCGTGCCGCTGGCCATCGGGATGGTGCTCGGGCTGCTGCTCAGCGCGCGGCTGCTGGCCCCGCTGGTCTCCGAGCACACCGGGCACGCCTACGCGCTCTTCTTCGGACTGGTCCTGGCGTCCCTGTGGGTGCCCTACAGCGGCTCGGGCCAGCGCTGGACCGCCGCCCACTACGCCCTGGCGCTGGCCTTCGCCGTGCTCGCCTTCTGGCTGACCTCGCTCTCGGTGGCCGCCTCGGCCGACAACCCGCTGATCGTCACGGGCGCCGGCGCGATCGCCGTGACCGCGTTGATCCTGCCCGGGCTCTCCGGCTCGTTCCTGCTGCTCGCGCTCGGCATGTACGAGCCCACCGTCGACGCGCTCAACGACCGGGACATCGCCTATGTGGCCACCTTCGGTCTCGGCATGCTCGTCGGCCTCGCCGTCGCCGTGAAGTCGCTCCGGTGGCTGCTCCACCACTACCACCACATGACGCTGGTCGTCCTCACCGGCGTGATGGCCGGCGCGCTCCGCGCCCTGTGGCCCTGGCAGGGCGACGAGCCCGACCGGGTGCTCTACGCGCCGAACGAGGCGGTGCCGGAGCGGCTCGGGCTGATCGTCCTCGGCTTCCTCGTGGTCGCCGGCGTGCTGCTGGTCGCCCACCGCCGCCAGCACCCACGCCGCAGCCGCGGCCGCCACGCCCGGGTCCCCACCCGCAGGTGGTGACGGGCTCCGGCCCGCTGCCGGAGTCCCGGCCGGGCTCCTTCGATGGCCGGCCTCGCTGGCTGGACTCGGAGCAGGAGGCGGCCTGGGGCAGTTTCATCCGCATGCGGGGGCACTCCTCGGAGGACTCTTCCGTCAGGTCCAGGTCAACCTCCCGGGTCCGCCTCCGGAAGCGCGGGCCGGTGGCCCGTGGGAGTGCCCCGACGGCGGGCGTGGCTTGTTCGTCCCCTGGCCAGTTGCCCGGCGAACGAAGGCGCCGCGCCCCAGGTAGCGCTGGTCGCAGTGCCCACCCGCCCTTGAGGCGGCTGTTCGCCCTGGTGACTCGTCGGGTACGTCGACGCCACCAGCCCGCCGCACCGGCCACGTCACGCGTCGGTGGGGGCTTCCGGAACACTCTGGGTGTCCTCCTGGCCGCGCGCCTGGGGCGGCAGCGCAGGCTGCGCCCCTCCCTCGGGCCCGGCCTGCCCGTGCAGGCCCCGCATCTTGTCCAGGAGTTCCTCCAACCGTGCGATCGGCTGCGTCTCCAGGTAGGCGGCAAGGTCACCGCCTCCGATGAACTGCGGAACGGGTGCTTGGGCGACCTTTTCCAGCATGTCCAGCACCATCACGTTGTTCAGGCCCAACGCGTCGATGCGAGCCCTGAGTTCGAGGGCCTTGCGCCGGGTCTCGGTCCGCACCCGCACCTCGTCGATGGCATCGTCGCGCTCGGCGTTGGCCAACTCCAGATCGAGGAGTTCGCCGCGCATCTGTTCATGGGCCGGCCGCTTCAGGATCTCGTTCAGCATCGGGTCCTCGGCCCGGAACTCACCGAGTGTGGTGTTCTGTGCCTCCACGCCCCATTCCCGAAGCGCGTTGCGCACCTGTGCCGCCAGGTCGGTCCGGGTCTCGGCGTACGCCTCCAGGAAGTCTCTTACGGTCGCCGCCGCGGCGATCTCGTTGAAGTAGGAGGCGACGATGGCACCCAGTACCCGTTCCACGAATCGCTGGATGGGGAGCGGATTCCAGTCGAGGCCGCCCAGACTCGTCATCTGGCTGCCGCCGTTGTTGCTGACCAGCATGGGAGCCGATTCCGGTGGAATTCGCAGGGTCTGGCTCATGTCCACGAACAGCCGGTGGCCCTGGACGGTGACCGCGATCCGGCCCAGCTGCGCGTCGTAGTTCCAGTACTCCGCCTGAGACTTGTCGTTCCATTCCAGGATGAGCAGCCGGGTAGGAATCGGTACGACGCGCACGAAGTACGGGTTGAGGGAACACACCGTGCCCTCGCGGAGGGTCTCCTGCTGCACCCCCCGTTGCCCTCCGTTCTGCAGGAACACCCAGGGCAGCTGGAACCCCCGGTGCCCCGGCACCCGCGGTCCGAGTTGCTCCGGTGATTCCGGTTCCGCGCCGTCGAGGGTGATCACCACTCCCGTGTAGCCGATGGGAATGGAGATCTCCTGCAGGTGATAGGGGGTCAGCTCGCCCGCGTTCTCACGGATGTTCTTCACGGTGACCACGTCGAACAGCGCGGGATTGATGTTGTAGTAGGCGCCTCCCTGGAGAATGGCCAACTGCCTGCCCTGCTGACCGCCAGCAGCCAGGAACTGGCCGCCGTCCTGGAAGTTCTCGCAGTCCACGTGCGATCCGAAGAGGCGGCCGGGCGGCCGGACCTCACCCGCCTTCGCGCTCACCAGGCCGATCGTGTTCTCCGGCACGTGCACGCGGTCGACCTGCTCGATCTCGAACAGGGCCGCGTTGATGTAGTAGGACTGGCCGTTGTTCAGGGTGCTGACCTGCCGGCCCTGCTCCCCTCCGTTCAGCAGGAAGGCCTGACCGTCCTGGAAGTCGTCGCACGCGACAGGCCGGGCCAGCGCGCGAGTCGCCGGCCGCGTCTTCCCCTCCTTGGCTGTGACCAGACCGATCTTGTCCTCGGCTACCCGCGTCCTGGGAACCAGATCGACCCGGTGCAGCCCGGGCAGCAGCCAACTGGAGTGGCCAGGTAGCAGGGTGCGTGCCAGGATCCCCCGCGTGTTGTACGGCGTGATGTGTCGGAACTTCGGGTGGCTCGGACCGTGGAACCGGTGCACGATACCGACGTGCTCGGCAGGAATGGTTCGGTAACCGTGCCAGGCGAGGAGCGCGGCGGCTGCCAGAAGGATGACCAGAATGACTGAGAAGATCGCCAGCGGGTTCATGTCCGATACCTTCCTGCCGAACAGTTGAATCAGGATCAGGAGGAGAGCGATCTCCAGCATCGAGTTATTGCGCAACTTCGGGCCGTGCTGATCGCGTTCACGGCCTTTTCGCCGCGTGCGACGCAACAGTGTGATGATGCCGAACGCGTACACGAAGAGCAGCGCGGGGTCCAGTACGTCGACGCTCTTGGCGGTAAAGAAGCCGAGCAGAAAAATGGCCGCGTTCACCTGTTGTTCCCCCCATCCTGAGCGCGCAGTTGAACGGCCAGGACCGTGGCGGTCCACTGGTCGTACCAGTCAAGAAAGAGCTCGTTCTGTGGATTACGCAGGGTCGGGTAGAACCCTCCACGGGGCCCCGGCCCGGCCAGCTGAGTGAACTCGCGGTAGCTCCGCGGCACGGCGGCATCCGCGGAAAGGCGCCACCCGCAGACCACCGACAGCGCGAGGAAGTCCGCGTGCCGCGCGCGGCGCACCCGGGATCGCGCCGCCTGTGCGCGAAGCCCCTGCCTGCCGTGTGTGTGGTCCGCCCACACAGCGTCGATACCGGCCAGCACCGAGGACGGGACCGCGCGCACATGCCGGGCGCCCAGCCAGCCCTCGTCGAGTCGGTCAGCCGCCTCGAGTACGACAGCGGTGGTGTGCAGGTCGGCGTGCGTGAACTCCCCTTCGGCCAGGTAGGACTCGAGGCGCGCGAGGGAGGCCGCCGGCGGTACGCGCACGGCACCCACCGTGGGGCGGGTGAGTGGGGCGGGGAAGACCGGTGTGGCCGGTTGGGCGATGCCCTCGGTGGCGTTCAGGTCTCGCAGCAGCTTGAGTTCCGCGGGGCGCAGCAGCCGGCCGTCGCGTGCGTCGACGTACCAGGTATGGGCCAGGTGGTAATTGCGTTGCCCCTCTAACAGGACCGGGAAGAAGGGACGCTGGTGCAGCATCGACTCGAGAATCATGCGGGTGATGTCGTCGGAATCCTGGGAGTGCGGCGACATGAGCACGATGACGGCTGCCGCGTAGGACAGTTGCTGCCGGATCGTCCAGAACTGGGAGTCTCCCGGCTTGAGATCAGCGGCCGACCAGACGGGCAGTCCCGCCGTGCGCAGCTGGTCGGCGAGGGCCACCCCGTACGCCGCGTCGGCCGGCGCAAAACAGATGACGAAGGCGCGCTGTTCCGGCTCGGTGAGAGGACGGGGCGGCGACGGCAGTGCCGCTGCGAGGTTCTCCTCCCGCACCGACGCACCCGAGCCGCCCGGCGTCTCCCCAGCGGTCTGCCGCAGGATGACCGCGTGGAGTTCTTCGACCTTCTGCTCGTACCCCCGCTCGTCCACGTTGCTGAAATCGCGCCAGACCCGATTGGCGGCGAAAGGCGGGCGGGCGGCGTCTCCGATCAACACGGGAATGAACCGAAGGTCTCCGGTCGCTCCGGCAGTAGCCAGGGCGGCGTATTCCTCAAGGGCCCGCGGTGATGACGCGGAAGCCGGGCTCACGATGACGATGGCGCACGCCGCGTCGCTGATCGCCGCGTCGGTACGGCGCAGGATCACATCGCCGGGGAGCACTTCCCATTCGTCGAAGAAGACTCGCAGGCCGTAGCGGGAGAGGTCGCTCGCCAGCTTTCTCGCCCAGGTGCTGTCCTGGTGAGCGTAGGAGACGAAGACGTCGATCAGATGGCATCACTCCCGGGCCGCACCGCCCGTACCAGCATGGCGATATTCTCGTCGAACTGGGCACTGTGTGCGTCGCGCAGGTCCACCGGTCTGCGGATGCGAGCGAAAGGCGGCAGATCCACGTCCTCCACCAGCACCGGGATGAACCGTCGCCCGCCCGAGTGCACACGCTGGAGCAGGGCCGCGTACTCGTCGCGGATCGCGGTGTCCCGCATCGTGGCGCCGCTGAAGACCAGGAGTCCGTTGGCCGAGGCGCCCAGGGCCTCTTCCTTTTCCAGACTCTCCACGAGGCCAGGGCCGATCCACCTGGCCAGGAAAACGGTCAGCCCTTCGGCGCGCAGCCGGGAACCCAGTGATTCCGCCGCATCGCTATCCGCCTCGGTATAGGAGATGAAGACGTCGTAACCGCTGCTCGGGTCTGCGGCAGGTGGGGCAGGGGCAGGGGCAGGAGGTTTTCTACGGGACTTTCTGGCGTAGACCTCGATGCTGGCCGAGACGACCCCAGCGATCGCACCGACGGCGCCGATGACTACCCCCCACGCGTTGAGATCCACGTCCGCAGACTAGCCAAGAGCTCGCGCGGCCATGCGCCCTTCACACGATCGGCTCCCCTATCTGAGCGGTGCTTGAGGTCGCCGGGTTTTCGAACCCCGGGCAGCCCCGTGGTGGCCACGAAACAACGCCGCCGGTCCCCATGGTGCCTGCCGAAGAGCGACATGTCCCTGAGCCGGGTTTTCCGGCGTTGGCGTCGCGCGGCGGTGAAGGTGACCGCGGCCCTGACGGCAGGGGTTTCGCGGTGCCGCGGACCGCTGTGGTGGACTTCGCGTGGCCCAAAACCGGCGGCGACTCCCGAAGCACGCGCCGAACACGCCGCCGCGCCCTCCCCGACCTGCCAGTCCGCAGGTCGGAAGGGGCGCGGCGGTCGGAATCTGTCAGATGTCGCGGAACGTTTCGATCTGGGCGCCCACGGAGTTGAGCCGTTCGGCCAGGTCCTCGTAGCCGCGGTTGATGACGTAGACGTTGCGCAGCACGGAGGTGCCCTCGGCGGCCATCATCGCCAGCAGCACCACCACCGCCGGGCGCAGGGCCGGCGGGCACATCATCTCCGCGGCCCGCCAGCGGGTCGGTCCCTCGACCAGCACCCGGTGCGGGTCCAGCAGTTGGAGCCGGCCGCCGAGCCGGTTGAGGTCGGTGAGGTAGATGGCCCGGTTGTCGTAGACCCAGTCGTGGATCATGGTCGAGCCGTGGGCTGTGGCCGCGATGGCCGCGAAGAACGGCGCGTTGTCGATGTTGAGGCCGGGGAACGGCATCGGGTGGATCTTGTCGATCGGCGCCTCCAGCTTGGAGGGGCGCACGGTCAGGTCCGCCAGCCGGGTGCGGCCGTTGTCGGCCTTGTACTCCGGGCCGAGGTCGTGGTCCAGGCCCATGCCCTCCAGCACGGCCAGCTCGATCTCCAGGAACTCCATCGGCACCCGGCGGATCGTCAGCTCCGACTCGGTGACCACGGCGGCGGCGATCAGGCTCATCGCCTCGACCGGGTCCTCCGAGGGGGAGTAGTCGACATCGCGGTCGATCTGCGGCACCCCGTGCACGGTCAGCGTCGTGGTGCCGACGCCCTCGATCCGGACGCCGAGCTGCTCCAGGAAGAAGCAGAGGTCCTGGACCATGTAGTTGGAGGAGGCGTTGCGGATCACCGTCGTGCCGTCGTGCCGCGCGGCGGCGAGCAGGGCGTTCTCGGTGACCGTGTCCCCCCGCTCGGTCAGCACGATGGGGCGGTCCTGGGAGGCGCCCGGGCTGACGGTGGCGTGGTAGACGCCCTCGGTCGCGGTGACTTCGAGGCCGAACCGGCGCAGCGCCATCATGTGCGGCTCGACGGTGCGGGTGCCGAGGTCGCAGCCGCCGGCGTAGGGGATCTTGAACTGGTCCATCCGGTGCATCAGCGGACCGAGGAACATGATGATGCTCCGGGTCCGCCGGGCCGCCTCGAGGTCGATGGCGTCCATGTCCAGCTCGGCCGGCGGGGTGATCTCCAGGTCCGCGCCCTCGTTGATCCACCGGGTGCGCACGCCGATCGAGTTGAGCACCTCCAGGATGCGGAAGACCTCCTCGATCCTGGCCACCCGACGCAGCACGGTGCGGCCGGAGTTGAGCAGGCTGCCGCAGAGCAGCGCCACGCAGGCGTTCTTGCTCGTCTTGACGTCGATGCTGCCGTGCAGCCGCTTGCCGCCCACCACCCGCAGGTGCATCGGACCGGAGTAGCCCAGGGAGACGATCTCGCTGTCCAGGGCCTCGCCGATGCGGGCGATCATCTCAAGACTGATGTTCTGGTTACCTCGCTCGATGCGATTCACCGCGCTCTGACTGGTGTTGAGCGCCTCCGCGAGTTGGGATTGTGTCCAGCCGCGATGTTGGCGGGCGTCCCGAATGAGCTGTCCGATCCGGGCCAGGTAGTCATCGATCATGTGAACGAGCCTATCTCAGATATGAGATCGCTCCCCGTTGGGTGGGCCATTGGAGTGATGACACGCCGCCGCGGCACATGTTTTACTTGTTCTCATTGAATGCGAACAAGGGCAGTACTGATGGGGGTTGGCATGCGAAGAACCAGACGAGTCGCTCTGGTGGCCGTGCCGCACGCGGTCGTGGGGCTGGCGCTGGCCGCCGTCGCGATCGGGCTGTACGGGCGGCTGCCCGACCGGATGGCGGTCCACTTCGATCTGGCCGGCGCGGCGGACGGCTTCCAGGCCCGCGGGCTGGCGGTCGCGCTCAGCGTCGTCGTGCCGCTGTCAACCGGGGCGGTGCTGACCGCCCTGACCTGGTTCGGCCGGGCCGGGGCGCAGCGGCTGTTCACTGCCGTCGGCGCGGCGGTCGCCGTGTTCCTCGGCCCGCTGCTGGGGCTCGGCCTGGCGGTCAACGCCGGGCTGGCCGACCCGGCCGACGCCCGGCTGTCGCCCTGGTGGCTGCCGGCCCTGCTGGCCGTCGCCGGGCTGGTCGGCTGGGCCGCCTGGCGGCTGGCGGGGGACGACGCGCCGGAGGACGTCGAGCGGGCCCGTGGCGAGGCGCCGGTGCTGCGACTGCGGGCCGGCGAGGCGGCGGTCTGGAGCCACCAGGTCGGCTCCCGGAGCCTGCGGGCAGGCGCCCTGGTGACGCTGCTCGGCGCGCTGGTCGCGCTGCTCCTGGGGGCGTGGGCGCCGGGCGGGGCGCTGCTCCTGCTGGCCGTGCTGACCGGGGTGCTGGCCACCGTCCGGGTCACCGTCGACGCGGGCGGCCTGCGGGTGGCGCCGCCGCTGCTGTCCCGGCCCCGGCTGACCGTCCCGCTGGCCCGGATCGAGTCCGCCGAGGTGCGGCGCGTCAGCCCGGTCGCCGACTTCGGCGGTTGGGGCTACCGGGTGCGCCCCGGCGCCACCGGGCTGGTGCTGCGCTCCGGCGAGGCGCTCCAGGTGCGGCGCGCCGGCGGTCGGGCCTTCGTGGTCACCGTGGACGACGCGCACACGGCGGCGGCGCTGCTCAACGGGCTGGTGGCGCGTCGCCGCGAGGGGAGCGGCTGAGCCGATGCTGTTCCGGGTGACCACCGACTCGCCGGTGCCGTTGGGTGAGCAGATCGCCGCCTGCGTCCGGGGTGCCGTCGCCGAGGGCGCGGCCCGCCCCGGCGAGCGGCTGCCGCCGGCCCGCTCGCTGGCCGAGTCGCTGGGGGTGAACGTCCATACCGTGCTGCGGGGTTACCAGCGGCTGCGGGACGAGGGGCTGGTCGAGCTGCGGCGCGGCCGGGGCACGGTGATCACCAGCCGGGCGGACGCGGCCGGTCGGGCCCGGCTGCTGACGCTGGCCGCCGGGCTGGTCGCCGAGGCCAGGGCGTTGGGGCTGAGCGACCACGAGGTGCTGGGTCTGGTCGAGTCCCAACTCGCCGCGCCGACCGAGCCGGCTCCCTGAGCCGCTCCTCCCAAGGCGCCGCCTCCCTAGCCACCTCCTCCTGAGCCGGTCCGGCGGCCGGAACCGGTCGTTCGGGGTGGGGATTCCGGACGTGGCGGCCCTCGATGGGTTAGGGTTATCTCGACATCGAGATACTTGACGGCGAGGACCGCCTGTCGGCACGTGCCTTCCGCGGGGCAACTTAGGGTTCCCTTAGCGAGTCGCGGCCCGACGTGCACGGCAGGATTGCGGTAGAACGCGCGAATCATGTGGTGAAGGAGACAGTCGTGTCGGCGAACAGCTTCGACGCTCGCAGCACCCTGCGGGTGGGCGACGAGTCCTACGAGATTTTCCGGCTGGACAAGGTGGCGGGTTCCGACCGGCTGCCGTACAGCCTGAAGGTGCTGCTGGAGAACCTGCTCCGGACCGAGGACGGGGCGAACATCACCGCTGACCACATCAGGGCGCTGGCCGGCTGGGACGCCAGCGCCCAGCCGAGCCAGGAGATCCAGTTCACCCCGGCTCGGGTGATCATGCAGGACTTCACCGGCGTGCCCTGCGTGGTGGACCTGGCGACCATGCGCGAGGCGGTGCGCGAGCTGGGCGGCGACCCGTCCCGGATCAACCCGCTGGCCCCCGCCGAGCTGGTCATCGACCACTCCGTGATCGCCGACAAGTTCGGCACCGCCAACGCCTTCCAGCAGAACGTCGAGCTGGAGTACGGCCGCAACCGCGAGCGCTACCAGTTCCTGCGGTGGGGCCAGACCGCGTTCGACGAGTTCAAGGTGGTCCCGCCCGGCACCGGCATCGTCCACCAGGTGAACATCGAGCACCTGGCGCGGACCGTGATGGTCCGCAACGGGCAGGCCTACCCCGACACCCTGGTCGGCACCGACTCGCACACCACCATGGTCAACGGCCTCGGCGTGCTGGGCTGGGGCGTCGGTGGCATCGAGGCGGAGGCCGCGATGCTCGGCCAGCCGGTCTCCATGCTGATCCCCCGGGTGGTCGGCTTCAAGCTCACCGGCGAGCTGCCCACCGGCACCACCGCCACCGACCTGGTGCTGACCATCACCGAGATGCTGCGCAAGCACGGCGTGGTGGGCAAGTTCGTGGAGTTCTACGGCGAGGGCGTGGGCGCCATCCCGCTGGCCAACCGCGCCACCATCGGCAACATGTCGCCGGAGTTCGGCTCCACCGCCGCGATCTTCCCGATCGACGCGGAGACCATCAGCTACCTGCGGCTGACCGGCCGGGACGCGCAGCAGCTGGCGCTCGTCGAGGCGTACGCCAAGGAGCAGGGCCTGTGGCTGGACGCCAGCACCGAGCCCGAGTTCAGCGAGTACCTGGAGCTGGACCTGGGCACCGTGGTGCCCTCGATCGCCGGCCCCAAGCGCCCGCAGGACCGGATCGTGCTGGCCGACGCCACCGCCAAGTTCGCCGACGACGTGCGCGCCTACGTGCCGAACGCGGACGCGGACGAGGCGGGCAAGGAGTCCTTCCCGGCCTCCGACGCCCCGGCCGTCAGCAACGGCACGCCGAGCAAGCCGGTCACCGTGACGCTGGCCGACGGCAGCAGCTTCGAGCTGGACCACGGCGCGGTCACCGTCGCCGCGATCACCTCCTGCACCAACACCTCCAACCCCTCGGTGATGGTGGGTGCCGCGCTGCTCGCCAAGAAGGCCGTGGAGCGTGGCCTCAGCCGCAAGCCCTGGGTGAAGACCACCCTGGCGCCCGGCTCCAAGGTCGTGATGGACTACTACGACCGGGCCGGTCTCACCCCCTACCTGGACAAGCTCGGCTTCAACCTGGTGGGTTACGGCTGCACCACCTGCATCGGCAACTCGGGCCCGCTGCCCGAGGAGATCTCGCAGGCGGTCAACGAGCACGACCTGGCCGTGGTCTCGGTACTCTCCGGCAACCGCAACTTCGAGGGTCGGATCAACCCCGACGTCAAGATGAACTACCTGGCCTCGCCGCCGCTGGTGGTCGCCTACGCGCTGGCCGGCTCGATGAAGGTGGACATCACCACCGAGCCGCTGGGCACCGACGCCGCCGGCGAGCCGGTCTACCTGCGGGACATCTGGCCGAGCGAGCAGGAGATCGAGGAGGTCGTGGCCTCGGCCATCGGCCAGGAGATGTTCGGCCAGAGCTACGCGGACGTCTTCGCCGGCGACGCCCAGTGGAACTCCCTGCCGATCCCGACCGGTTCGACCTTCGAGTGGGACGCGGAGTCCACCTACGTCCGCAAGCCCCCGTACTTCGAGGGCATGACCCAGGAGCCGAGCCCGGTCACCGACATCGCCGGCGCGCGGGTGCTGGCCAAGCTGGGCGACTCGGTCACCACCGACCACATCTCCCCGGCCGGGGCCATCAAGGCGGACACCCCCGCCGGCCAGTACCTCACCGAACACGGCGTGCAGCGCCGGGACTTCAACTCCTACGGCTCCCGGCGCGGGAACCACGAGGTGATGATCCGGGGCACCTTCGCCAACATCCGGCTGCGCAACCAGATCGCGCCGGGCACCGAGGGCGGCTACACCCGCGACTTCACCCAGGCCGACGCGCCGGTGTCGTTCATCTACGACGCCTCCCGCAACTACCAGGAGGCCGGCATCCCGCTGGTCGTGCTGGCCGGCAAGGAGTACGGCTCCGGCTCGTCCCGCGACTGGGCGGCCAAGGGCACCGCGCTGCTCGGGGTGCGGGCCGTGATCGCCGAGTCCTACGAGCGCATCCACCGCTCCAACCTGATCGGCATGGGCGTGCTGCCGCTGCAGTTCCCGGCCGGCGAGACCGCCACCTCGCTGGGGCTGACCGGCGAGGAGACCTTCGCCATCTCCGGCGTCACCGCGCTCAACGACGGCCCGGTGCCCAGCACGGTGAAGGTCACCACCGACAGCGGCGTGGAGTTCGACGCCACCGTCCGGATCGACACCCCGGGCGAGGCGGACTACTACCGCAACGGCGGCATCATGCAGTACGTCCTGCGCTCGCTGCTGCGGAAGTGAGCCAGCGGCCGGATCACCGCGATCCGGCCCGGCCCGGCGGCCCGTCGCCACCGACCCACCGGTCGGGGTGACGGAGCGCCAGGTCAGCACGAGGGTCGGCCACCAGTCCGGGAATCACCCGGACGGGGCCGGCCCTCGACGTGTGTCCGGGAGATCTCAACTCGGAAAAGCCTGCCCGCGATCTCGGTACGCGATCTTCCGTGTACGCGCCAAGTGGACTATACCTGTCGGGCAGTCGGCGGCCATCCCGTTCGGCTCCCTCAGGAAGGCGAGGCTGCACCATGACGTCCAAGCTCAACCGCCGTTCCCTGCTTACCCGTTCGGCCGCCGCCGGACTTCTCTCGGTGCCCGCGGTCGGCGCTCTGGCCGGCTGCGCCAGCGGCGGTGGCGGCGGCGAGTCCGTCGAGCGCGGCGAGACCTCCGACGACAACCCGCTGGGCGTCGACCCGGAGGCCGAACTGGAGGTCGTCATCTTCGACGGCGGCTTCGGCGACCAGTACGCCCTGGACGCCGAGGCCATCTACCAGGAGAGTTACGGCCCGGTCCGGCATGACAAGACCACCGAGATCCAGACCAGACTCCAGCCGAGGATGGTCCAGGGCGACCCGCCGGACGTCATCAACAACGGTGGCGCCGACGCCATGGACATCGCCGCGCTGATCCGCAACGGGCAGGTCTACGACCTCAACGAGCTGCTGGACGCGCCCTCGCTGGACGACCCCTCGGTCACCGTCCGGGACACCCTGATGCCCAGCACCGTGGAGATGGGCCAGTTCGGCACGGAGGAGGTCTGGCGGCTCAACTACGCCTTCACCGTCTACGGCCAGTGGTACTCGCGTACCGCGCTGGAGCGCCTGGAGGTCGAGTACCCGCGCACCTGGGACGAGATGATCGCGGTCTGCGAGGCCGCCAAGCGCCAGGGCATGGCGGGCTGGACCTACCCCGGGGTCTATCCCTACTACTTCAACTTCACGCTCTACCCGTTCATCGGGAAGATCGGCGGCGTCGAGGTCCTCCAGGCCATCGACAACCTGGAGCCCAACGCCTGGCGCCACGACGCGGTCCGGGCCGCCTTCGAGGCCTACCACGAGCTGGCGGCGCGCGGCTACGTGCTCCAGGGCAGCCCGGGGATGACCCACGAGGAGTCCCAGGACGAGTGGAACTCCTACCACGCGCTCTTCATCCCCAACGGCTCCTGGGTGGAGAACGAGTCCCGGCGCAACACCCCGGCCGACTTCGACATGGCGGTCGGCCCGCCCACCGGCCTCGACTCCTCCGACGCGCTGCCCTTCGAGGCGCTGTGGGCCTCGTCCGGCGAACCGTTCTTCGTGCCGGCCGACGCCAGGAACCCCATCGGCGGACTCGAGTTCCTGCGGGTGATGCTCGGCCGGGAGTCGGCCCGCAACTTCACCGAGCAGGTCTCCTCGCTCAGCTGCGTCCGGGGCGCCGCCGACGGGATGGACCTGCCGCCGGGGCTGGCCAGCGCCAAGGCGACCTTCGAGGCGGCCGGCGAGCACCTCTTCGTGCCCCGACTGCCGGACTGGTACAAGCAGTTGAACAACGAGGAGATCGGCGGCGCGGTCGCCGCCATGATGGCCGGCGACCTCGACCCGGCGGAGGCGATCGACCGCTGTCAGCGGGCGGCGGACGCCACCGCGAGCGACGACTCCATCCAGAAGTTCCAGCACGTCTGAGCTGAGGGGGCGGCATGGAAAACGCGACGGAAGAGGCCGCACGACGGGACCGTCCGACGGCGGGCATGAGACTCCGGCTGACCGTGGCGTTCTTCCTGCCGCCCCGGTTCACCCCGGAGAGCGTGCGCTACGACCGGCGTTACCGGAAGCTCGACCAGTACCGCTTCGTGGTCTGGTTCCTGGCCCTGCCGGTGCTGGTGTACGGCGTGTTCGTGGTCTCGCCGTTCCTCCAGGCGTTCTTCTACTCGATGACGGACTGGACGGGCTACAGCGCCAGTTACAACTTCGTCGGGTTCGACAACTACGAACGGATGTGGCACGACGACAAGTTCTGGGACGCCACCAGGAACAGCCTGCTGCTGCTGGTCATCGCGCCGCTGGTGACCCTGGCGATGGGCCTGTTCTTCGCCTACATGCTCACCGCGGGCGGCCGGCGGCGGAACACGGCGGTCTCCGGGGTCACCGGCTCGGGGCTGTACAAGGTCGTCTACTTCTTCCCGCAGGTGCTCTCGCTGGCGATCATCGCGGTGATCTGGGCCAGGATCTACAGTCCGCGCAGCGGCGCGCTCAACGCGGGTCTGGACGCGGTCGGCCTGGGCTCCTGGCAGCGGGAGGACTGGCTGGGCGGCTCGGTCGCCATCTGGTGCGTGCTGGTCGTGCTGTGCTGGTCGTTCGTCGGCTTCTACGTGGTGCTCTTCTCGGCGGCGATGAGCGCCATCCCGCAGGAGACCTACGAGGCGGCCCGGCTGGACGGCGCCGGCCGGGCCCGGACGTTCTTCCAGATCACCTTCCCGCTCACCTGGGACACGGTCCGCACGGGCTGGGTGTACATGGGCATCCAGGCCCTGGACGCCTTCGCGCTGGTGAACGTGATGGTGCCGGAGCACGGCATGGACGTGCTGCCCAGCTACCTGTTCGAGAAGTCCTTCCGGGACGGGCAGGCCGGCTACGCCACCACCATCGGGGTGGCGCTCTTCCTGATCACCCTGGTCTTCGCCACGGTCATGATGCGGGTCGGCCGCCGTGACCGGGTGGAGCTGTAGGCCGAGGCCGGCGCGACCGCGCCCGTCCGTTCCCCTTCGCAACCGTCTCACGGGAGCACCGCAGATGAGCCTCGACAAGTCCACCGCGGAGCGGTCGGCCGAGCGGCGCGAGGGCGTCGCCGGCACCACCCTGAACGTCTTCTCGCACACCTTCCTGGTGGTGTGGCTGGTGATGGCGGCGGCGCCGCTGCTGCTGGTGGTCCTCAACAGCTTCCGCCCGCACGGCGACATCGTCTCCGACCCCTTCGGTCTGCCCGGCGGCCTGTCCTTCGAGAACTTCACCAACGCCTGGACCTCCGCCAGCATCGGCAGGTACGCCCTCAACTCGCTGATTATCCTGGCCGGTTCGCTGACCGGGACGATGCTGCTCGGCGCGATGGCCGCCTACGTGCTGGCGCGCTTCGACTTCCCCGGCAACCGGCTGATCCACCTGCTGTTCGTCGGCGGCATGATGTTCCCGGTCTTCCTGGCCCTGGTGCCGCTCTTCTTCGTCCTCAACAACCTGGGGATGCTCAACACCCGGCAGGGGCTGATCGTCGTCTACATCGCCTACTCGCTGCCGTTCACCATCTTCTTCCTGGTGGCGTTCTTCCGCACCCTGCCGGGCGGGGTGCAGGAGGCGGCGACGCTGGACGGCGCCTCGCACACCAGGACCTTCTTCCAGATCATGATGCCGATGGCCAAGCCGGGGCTGATCAGCATCGGCATCTTCAACTTCCTCGGCCAGTGGAACCAGTTCGTGCTGCCCCGGGTGCTGAACGTCGGCGACCCGGACGACGCGGTGCTGCCCCAGGGCCTGGCCGCGCTGATGGTGCAGCAGGGCTACGAGGGGGACTGGGGCGCGCTCTACGCCGGCGTCTCGCTGGCCATGCTGCCGGTGCTGGTGGTGTACGTGGTCTTCCAGCGGCAGGTGCAGAGCGGCCTGACGGCGGGCGCGGTGCGGTAGCGGTCGGCCCCGGCGGGCGGGGGTGTTTCCGCCCGACCCGGCTCGCCGCGGGCGGCGACTTCCTATAGTGGGCGCGGCGCCGTCTCCCGTCGCTGGTGGGACGGCCGGCGGGAGCGACGTCTCGCCCGCTGGGCGACGGGATGCTCGGTTAGGGAAGTGGAGTGAACCGTGAAGACTCCGGGATCGCAGTCCTCGCTGCACCGGGCCAACCTGGAGCGGGTGATCCGGGCGGTCCGTGCCGCCGGCTCGCTCACCCAGGCCGACATAGCCAGGACCACGGGCCTCTCCGCGGCCACGGTCTCGAACATAGTTCGGGAGTTGAAGGAGTTGGGCACCGTCGAGGTGCGCTCCACCTCGGCGGGCGGCAGGCGGGCCCGCAGCGTCTCGCTCTCCAGCGACGCGGGCATCGTGGTCGGCGTCGACTTCGGCCACTCCCACCTGCGGGTCGCGGTGGGGAACCTGGCGCACCAGGTGCTGGCCGAGGAGGCCGAGCCGCTGGACGTGGACGCCTCGGCCGAGCAGGGCTTCGACCGGGCGGAGAAGCTGGTCGGGCGGCTGCTCGGGGTGGCCGGCGTCGACCGGGCCAAGATCATCGGCATCGGGCTCGGGGTGCCCGGCCCGATCGACATGACCAGCGGCACCATCGGTTCCACCGCGATCCTGCCGGGCTGGCGGGGCACCAACCCGGGCGCCGAACTGGCGGCCAGGACGGGCGTCCCGGTGCACGTGGACAACGACGCCAACCTGGGCGCGCTGGGCGAGTCGGTCTGGGGGGCGGGGCGTGGCGCCGGCGACCTGGCCTACATCAAGGTGGCCAGCGGGGTGGGCGCCGGGCTGGTGGTGAACGGCCGGATCTACCGCGGCGCCGGCGGCACCGCGGGCGAGATCGGGCACATCACGCTGGACGAGTCGGGGCCGGTCTGCCGCTGCGGCAACCGCGGCTGCCTGGAGACCTTCACCGCGGCCCGGCACGTGCTGCCGCTGCTCCAGCCCATCCACGGGCCCGAGTTGACGATGAGTCAGGTGGTGCGGCTGGCGCGGGACGGCGACCCGGGCTGCCAGCGGGTGATCGGCGACATCGGGCGCCATGTGGGCACCGCGGTGGCCCAGTTGTGCAACGTGCTCAACCTCAGCCGGGTGGTGCTCGGCGGGGACCTGGCGGAGGCCGGGGAGATCGCGCTGGGCCCGATCCGGGACTCCGTCGGCCGGTACGCCATCCCGAGCGCCGCGCGGCAGCTCACCCTGACCGCCGGCGCGTTGGGCGGGCGCGCGGAGGTACTGGGCGCGTTGGCCCTGGTGTTGCGGGAGATGGGCGACGGCCTGCTGCTCGGGATCGACCAACCCGGCTGATCCCGCGCACGATTCAAAACCTGAATCCAACAGAAGGCAAAGCAAAGCGCCAACTTCTTTCGAAAACGGGCCGCTCCATCCCCGAAAGGTCGGCCCGTCAAACCTCTGCGGCCCGCGTAGGGAGAGGTATCGATTTGACTGAAGTTGAATTTATGTATTGACGCCAAGAAGCGCCCGGAGTTAGCTCTCTGCCGACCGCATGGCCGCGATGTCGCGGCCCGACCGGGAGGTTGAGCAACGATGCGTCAACAACTGCGACTTGTCGGGATCGGCGTCGCGTCCCTGGCCATGACCGTGGCGCTGGCCGCCTGCGGCGAGGCCGGTGGTGGCGACGACGACGAGAACACCGAGGGCGGCGGCGGAGACGGCGGTGGCACCATCGGCCTGCTGCTGCCGGAGGACTCCACCACCCGTTACGAGTCCTTCGACCGGCCCTTCATCGAGGGCAAGATCGGCGAACTCTGTCCGGACTGCACCGTTCAGTACAACAACGCGAGCGAGGACACCAACCTCCAGAAGCAGCAGTTCGACGCCATGCTCACGGACGGCGTCGACGTGATCATCCTGGACGCGGTGGACGCCTCGGCGACCTCGACCTGGGTCGAGGAGGCCGAGGCCGAGGGCGTGCCCGTGATCGCCTACGACCGGCTCGCCGAGGGCCCGATCGAGGCCTACGTCTCCTACGACAACGAGCGGGTCGGTCAGCTCCAGGGCGAGGCCGTGCTCGACGCCCTCGGCGCGGACGCCGAGGGCGCCCGGGTCGTGATGATCAACGGCTCGCCCACCGACCCCAACGCCGCGCTCTTCAAGAGCGGCGCCGAGTCGGTGCTGGGCGAGACCGCCGAGATCGTCTTCTCCCAGGACATCGACGGCTGGGACGCCGCGCTGGCCAACGAGGAGATGAACGCCGCCATCGACTCGCTCGGCGAGGACGGCTTCGACGCCGTCTACGTCGCCAACGACGGCATGGCGGCCGGCGTGATCAACGCCCTCCAGGCGGCCGGGATCACCGACGTGCCGATCGGCGGCCAGGACGCCGAACTCGCCGGCCTCCAGCGGATCATCACCGGCGAGCAGACCTACACCATCTACAAGGCGCTGCGGCCCGAGGCCGAGATCACCGCCGAGATCGCCGTCCGGCTGCTCAACGGCGAGGACTTCGCCGACCTCACCCCGGACAGCGCCGACAGCGCCACCGACTCGGGCATCCCGTCCGCCCTGCTGACGCCGGTGCCGGTCACCGTCGACACCATCAACGACACGGTGATCGCGGACGAGTTCTACTCGGCCGCCGACATCTGCACCGCCGAGTTCGCCGACGCCTGCCAGGCCGCCGGTATCGGCTGACCGCCGACCACCGGACCCCGCCCGCACCCTCCGGGCGGGGTCCGGCCCTCGCCGCGCAAGGAGCTGAGCCCACGCATGACCGCAAGCCCCGTACTGGCGTTGCACGGCGTCTCCAAGCGGTTCGGCGCCGTCCAGGCGCTGACCGACGTCGACCTGGAGATCCGCGCCGGTGAAGTGACCGCCCTGGTGGGCGACAACGGAGCCGGAAAATCGACCCTCATCAAGACCATCGCCGGCGTCCACCCGATCGACTCGGGCGCCATCACCTGGAAGGGGCGGGAGGTCCGGATCGCCAAGCCCCACGACGCCCAGGAGCTCGGCATCGCCACCGTCTACCAGGACCTCGCGCTCTGCGACAACCTCGACGTGGTCGCCAACCTCTTCCTCGGCCGGGAGCTGCGCACCGCGCACGTCCTGGACCAGGTCGCCATGGAGCGCGCGTCCCGCGAACTGCTGGACACCCTCTCCATCCGCATCCCCAGCGTCCGGATCCCGGTCGCCTCGCTCTCCGGCGGCCAGCGGCAGGTGGTCGCCATCGCCCGCGCCCTGGTCGGTTCCCCCGAGGTGGTGATCCTCGACGAGCCGACCGCCGCGCTCGGCGTGGAGCAGACCGCGCAGGTGCTCGACCTGGTCGAGCGGCTCCGGGACCGGGGCCTGGGCGTCATCCTGATCAGCCACAACGTCGCCGACGTCCGGGCCGTGGCGGACCAGGTCGCGGTGCTGCGGCTGGGCCGCAACAACGGCGTCTTCCCGGCCGCCGACACCAGCGGCGAGCAGATCATCGCCGCCATCACCGGAGCCACCGACAACGCGGTCACCCGCCGCAGCCGCCGCCGGGACGCCGGCACCGAGCGGACCGGGGAGGAAACCGAATGAGCGAGAAACTCGCGCCCGACCCCCGCCTCCTGGTGCGGGAGCGCGGCCTGGCCGGCTACCTGGAGGACTTCCGGCGCCGGATCACCGGCGGCGAGCTGGGCTCCATCCCGGTGATCATCGGCATGGTCATCATCGCCGTCGTCTTCGAGTCGCAGACCGGGACCTTCCTCTCCCCGCGCAACCTCAGCAACATAGCGGTCTACATCGCCGGCCCCGGCATCATGGCGGTCGGGATCGTGCTGGTGCTGCTGCTCGGCGAGATCGACCTCTCGGTCGGCTCCATGGCCGGCCTGTCCGCCGCGCTCTGGGCTGTCCTCTCGGTCAGCCACGGGGTCAACGACCTGCTGGCCATCTTCCTGGCCATCGCGGCCGGCGCCGCCGTCGGCACCCTGCACGGCTTCTTCTTCGCCAAGATCGGGGTGCCCGCCTTCGTGGTCACCCTGGCAGGATTCCTCGGCTGGAGCGGCCTGCAGATCTGGGTGATGGGGGACGAGGGCACCATCAACATCCCCCGCGACAGCCTGGTGCGGGACTTCAACAACTTCTACTTCTCCGACATCGCCGCCGCCTACGGCCTGGCCGCGGTCCTGAGCCTGGGCTACCTGGCGGCGCTGCTCGTCCAGGAGCGACGGCGCGGCGCGGCCGGCCTGCCCACCCGGCCGGTCGGCGAGATCGTGCTGCGCGTCGCGCTGGTCGCGGTCGCGGCCTTCGTCGCCGCCTACACCCTCAACCAGCACCGGGGGCTGCCGCTGGCGCTGGTGATCTTCCTGGCGGTGCTGCTGCTGGTCGACTTCGTAGTCCGCCGTACCACCTACGGGCGGCAGATCTTCGCGGTCGGCGGCAACGCGGAGGCCGCCCGCCGGGCCGGCATCAACGTGGAGCGGGTCCGGCTGACCGTCTTCACCATCGCCAGCGCGCTGGCCGCGCTGGGCGGGCTCTTCTACGCCGCCCAGGCCGGCGGCGCCTCCAAGAGCCTGGGCTCGGGCAACCTGCTGATGAACGTGATCGCCGCCGCGGTCATCGGCGGCACCAGCCTCTTCGGCGGCCGGGGCTGGGTGTGGTCCGCCCTGCTGGGCACCCTGGTCATCCAGTCCATCACCACCGGGCTCAACCTGATGGGCATGGCCAGCGAGATCCAGTACATGATCACCGGGGCGGTGCTGCTGGTCGCGGTGGTCCTCGACTCGGTCTCCCGCAGAACCCAACGCACCGCCGGTCGAACATAGTTGCCCACCGGTCGAGGGCCAGGTCACCCGGGTCGTTACCGGCTCGGGTGACCTATCTCGCATTCTGAGACCACGGTGGGGTGAAGCGGAGCACTAGAATCTCCGGATGGTGGGAGTGCCCCGAAACGAGGAGGAACGGTGCCGCTGCTGACCGGTATCTCGGGACCGCGTGATCTGGACCAGCTCACCCCGGAACAGCTCGTCGAGCTGGCCGGCGAGATCCGCGCCTTCCTGATCGACGCGGTGGCCCAGACCGGCGGACACCTCGGGCCCAACCTCGGTGTCGTCGAGCTGACCATCGCCCTGCACCGGGTCTTCCACTCCCCGGCCGACCGCATCCTCTGGGACACCGGCCACCAGAGCTACGTGCACAAGCTGCTGACTGGCCGCCAGGACTTCTCCGGCCTGCGTACCAGGGAGGGCCTCTCCGGCTATCCTTCGCGCGCCGAGTCCGAGCACGACGTCATCGAGAACAGCCACGCCTCCACCGTGCTCGGCTGGGCGGACGGCCTGGCCAAGGCCAACCAGCTGCGCGGCCTCGACCACCAGGTGGTCGCGGTCACCGGGGACGGCGCGCTCACCGGCGGCATGGCCTGGGAGGCGCTGAACAACATCGCCGGCGCCAAGGACCGCCCCCTGGTGATCGTGGTCAACGACAACGAGCGCTCCTACGCGCCCACCATCGGCGGCCTCGCCAACCACCTGGCGACCCTGCGCACCACCGAGGGCTACGAGCGCTGGCTGGAGCGCGGCAAGCAGATGCTCAACCGCACCCCGGTCGTGGGCCGCCCGCTCTACGGCACGCTGCACGGCGCCAAGAAGGGGCTGAAGGACGTCATCGCCCCGCAGGGCATGTTCGAGGACCTCGGCATCAAGTACGTCGGCCCGATCGACGGCCACGACATCCAGGCCCTGGAGTCCGCGCTCCAGCGCGCCAAGCGCTTCGGCGGCCCGGTCATCGTGCACTGCCTCACCGAGAAGGGCCGCGGCTACCAGCCGGCCAGGGACGACCAGGCCGACCAGTTCCACGCTGTCGGCGTCATCCACCCGGACACCGGCCTGCCGGTCTCCGCCTCCGGCGCCGACTGGACCTCCGTCTTCGGCGACGAGATCGTCCGGCTCGGCCGGGAGCGGCCCGACCTGGTCGCCATCACCGCCGCCATGCTGCGCCCCGTCGGCCTCCAGCGGTTCGCCGAGGAGTTCCCCGACCGGGTCTTCGACGTCGGCATCGCCGAGCAGCACGGCGCGGTCTCCGCCGCCGGCCTGGCCACCGGCGGGCTGCACCCGGTCTTCGCGGTCTACGCCACCTTCCTCAACCGGGCCTTCGACCAGCTGCTGATGGACGTGGCGCTGCACCGCTGCGGCGTCACCTTCGTGCTGGACCGGGCCGGGATCACCGGCCCCGACGGCGCCTCGCACCACGGCATGTGGGACATGTCGATCCTTCAGGTGGTGCCCGGCCTGCGGCTGGCCGCGCCCCGCGACGCCGACCAGCTGCGCGCCCAGCTGCGGGAGGCCGTCGAGGTCAAGGACGCCCCCACCGTGCTCCGCTACTCCAAGGGCAAGGTCGCCGCCCCCGTCCCCGCGGTCGGCCGGATCGGCGGCATGGACGTGCTGCGGGCCGCCGACAGCGACCGGCCCGACGTGCTGCTGGTCTCCGTCGGCGCGCTGGCGCCGGTCTGCCTGGAGGTCGCCGAGCTGCTGGACCGGCACGGCATCAGCACCACCGTGGTCGACCCCCGGTGGGTCAAGCCCGTCGACCCGGCGCTGCCCGGGCTCGCCGCCGAGCACCGCCTGGTGGTCACCGTCGAGGACAACAGCCGTGCCGGCGGCGTCGGTTCGGCGATCGCGCAGGCGCTGCGGGACGCCGACGTCGAGGTCCCGCTGCGGGACTTCGGCATCCCCGAGCGCTTCCTCGACCACGGCAGCCGGGCCGAGGTGCTGGCCGAGGCCGGCCTCACCGGGCCGGCCATCGCCCGGCAGGTCACCGGCTTCGTAGCTCGTCTGTCCGGCCGGCTCGACCCGGCGGAGGCCGGCCTCGGCACCGACTGACGGCGCCGGCCGCCCCTCCCCGGTCAGCGGTCCCCCGCGCACGGACGGCCCGGTCAGCCCTGCAGGGCGGCCGGGTCCATCCAGGTCAGCTCCCAGTGGTGGCCGTCCAGGTCGTAGAAGCTGCGTCCGTACATCGGGCCCTCCTCCATCGGCTCGCCGGCTGAGGTGCCCCCGGCGGCCAGCGCCCGGTCCGCCAACTCGTCCACACCCTCCCGGCTGTCCACGCTCAACGCGATCAGCACCTCCTGGTGGGTGTCGGTGTCGGCGATCCTCTTCTTGGTGAAGGTTTTGAAGAAGTCCTCGACCAGCAGCATCGCGAAGATGGTGTCGCTGATCACCAGACAGGCCGCGTTCTCGTCGCTGAACTGCGGGTTGAACGAGTAACCCAGCTCGGTGAAGAACTTCCTGGACCGCTCCAGGTCCTTCACCGGCAGGTTCACGAAGATCATGGTGGACATGGCGTCTCCCTCTGGGCATGGCCCCGCTCCCCGCGGTGGCGTGTCACCAGAAGAGACCGGGGGCCGTACCGAAACTCATCGCTCCGCCGGAGGAATTTCCGCGAGCAGTTGCCGCGGCCCGCGCACCTCGGCGCCCAGCGCCAGCACCCGCTCCCGCAGCCCCCGGTCGGCGGTCACCACCAGACACCTGCGGCCGGCGCCCGCCGCCCGCACCAGCTCCACCACCTGGTCGTCGCCGCTGCCCGGCGCCGAGACCACCCGCACCCCGGGCACCGGGGCCACCCCGCGGGCCGCGCCCTCCACCACCAGCACCAGCTCCTCGGGGCCCGCCCGGCCGGCCAGCCGGTCCCGCAGCCGCTCCGCCGCGCCCCGCCGGTCCCGCCACCAGCCGTCCGGCACCGAGCCCACCACGTTGGCGCCGTCCACCAACAGCAGCGGCGCCCGACCCGGATCAACCGGGCCGGACGCCGCGCCTTCCGTCTGTCCGTCCGTCACCTCACGGACCCTACTCCGGCACGCTCGCCACGCCGGGCGCCAACAGCCGCCGCCCCAGCACCCGCTGGGAGACCCCGGCCCGGTCCAGGTACGGCGTGATGCCGCCCAGGTGGAACGGCCAGCCGGCGCCGGTCAGCAGGCACAGGTCGATGTCCTGCGCCTCGGCGACCACGCCCTCGTCCAGCATCAGGCCGATCTCCTCGGCGATGGCGTCCAGCGCCCTGGCCCGGACCTGCTCCTCGCCGAGCACCCGGTCGCCGACCTGGAACAGCGCCGCGACCTCCGGGTCCAGCTCCGGCTTGCCCGACTGGTGGTCGTAGAAGGTGCGCCGGCCGGCGGCCACCACCCGGCCCAGGTTCTCCGAGACGCCGAACCGCTCCGGGAACGCCGCGTGCAGGGTGCCCGTGACGTGGTGTGCCACCGCCGGGCCCACCAGCTCCAGCAGCACGATCGGGGACATCGGCAGGCCCAGCGGCGCCAGCGCGCCGTCCGCCACCTCGACCGGGGTGCCCTCGTCGATGGACGCCAGCACCTCGCCCATGAACCGGGTGAGGATGCGGTTGACCACGAACGCCGGCGCGTCCTTGACCAGCACCGCCGACTTCCGCAGCTGCTTGGCCACGGCGAACGCGGTGGCCAGCGAGGCGTCGTCGGTGCGCTCGGCGCGGACGATCTCCAGCAGCGGCAGCACGGCGACCGGGTTGAAGAAGTGGAAGCCGACCACCCGCTCCGGGTGGTTCAGCCGGGAGGCCATCTCCGTGACCGAGAGGGAGGAGGTGTTGGTGGCCAGGACGGCGTGCTCCGGGACCACCGCCTCCAGCTCGGCGAAGACCTCCTGCTTGACGCCCATGTCCTCGAAGACGGCCTCGATCACGAAGTCCGCGTCCGCGAAGGCCGCCGCCTTGTCCAGGGCACCCGTCACGTTCGCCTTGAGGCGGTTGACCTGGTCCTGGTTGAGTCGGCCCTTGAGCAGCAGCATGTCCAGCTGCTCGTGCACCCAGCCGACGCCCTTGTCGACCCGCTCCTGGTCGACGTCGGTGAGCACCACCGGCACCTGGAGCCGGCGCGCGAAGAGCAGCGCCAGCTGGGAGGCCATCAGCCCGGCGCCGACGATCCCGACCTTGGTCACCGGCCGGGCCAGCGCCTTGTCCGGGGCGCCCACCGGGCGCTTGGCCCGGCGCTGCACCAGGTTGAACGCGTAGAGCCCGCTGCGCAGCTCCTCGCCCATGATGAGGTCGGCCAGCGCCTCGTCCTCGGCCGCGAAGCCGGCCGACAGGTCGCCGTCGCGGACCTGGGCGATGATGTCCAGGGCCCGGTACGCGGCCGGGGCCGCGCCGTGCACCTTCTCGTCGGCGAACTGCCGGCCCCTGGCCACCGCCTGGTCCCACGCCTCGCCGCGGTCCGGCTCCTGCCGGGCCACCGCCAGCTCGCCGCGCAGCACCGAGGCGGTCCAGCGCAGCGACTGCTCCAGGAAGTCGGCCGCCTCGAACAGCGCGTCCGCGATGCCCAGTTCGTAGACCTTCGGGCCGGACAGCATGCGGTTCTGGTTGAGCGCGTTCTCCACGATCACCGTCACCGCGCGGTCCGCGCCGATCAGGTTCGGCAGCAGCGTGCAGCCGCCCCAGCCCGGCACCAGGCCCAGGAAGACCTCGGGCAGCCCGAAGGCGCCGATGGACTCCGAGACCGTGCGGTAGGTGCAGTGCAGCCCCACCTCGACGCCGCCCCCGAGGGCCGCGCCGTTGTAGTAGGCGAAGCTCGGCACGGCCAGGTCCGCCAGCCGGCGGAAGATCGCGTGGCCGCCGACGCCGATGCCCAGCGCCTGCCCGCGCTCCGCGATCACCTCGACGCCCTTGAGGTCGGCCCCGACGGCGAAGACGAAGGGCTTGCCGGTGATCCCGACGCCCACGATCTCGCCGGCGTCCGCCTCGGCGGCGACCTGGTCGATGGCCGCGTCCAGGTTGGCCAGCGACCGCGGGCCGAACGTGGTCGGCTTCTTGTGGTCGAAGCCGTTGTCCAGGGTGATCAACGCGAACCGGCCCGCGCCCTGCGGCAGGTCCAGATGGCGCACCAGCGCCTGCGTGACCACCTCGTCGGGGAAGCCGTCGGCCGCTCCCCGCAGCTGCTCAGCGGTACTCACTGTGACTCCTTCGCCTCGTCGCTCGACCGGTGTACCGCGGGCTGCCTCACTTGCCCTCCCAGTGCGGGTTCTCCCAGATGACCGTGCCGCCCATGCCGAAGCCGACGCACATGGTGGTCAGCCCGTAGCGGACCTGCGGCTGGTCCTCGAACTGCCGGGCCAGCTGGGTCATCAGCCGCACCCCGGAGGAGGCCAGCGGGTGGCCGAAGGCGATCGCCCCGCCGTACTGGTTGACCCGGGGGTCGTCGTCCGCGATGCCGTAGTGGTCCAGCAGGGCCAGGACCTGCACGGCGAAGGCCTCGTTCACCTCGAAGAGGCCGATGTCGCCGATCGAGAGACCGGCCTTGGCCAGCGCCTTCTCGGTCGCCGGGATCGGGCCGAAGCCCATCACCTCGGGCTCGACGCCGGCGAAGGCGAAGGAGACCAGCCGCATCCGCACCGGGAGCCCCAGCTCGTCCGCGACGTCCTCGCCGGCCAGCAGCGAGGCGGTGGCGCCGTCGTTCAGCCCGGCCGCGTTCCCCGCGGTGACCCGGCCGTGCGGGCGGAACGGGGTCTTCAGCCCGGCCAGGCCCGCCAGGGTGGTGCCCGGGCGCATCGGCTCGTCCGCCGTGGCCAGGCCCCAGCCCAGCTCGCCCTCGCCCTCGGTGCGGCGCACCGAGACCGGGACCAGGTCCCGCTGGATCTTGCCGTCCGCGTACGCCTTGGCTGCCTTCTCCTGGCTGCGCACCGCGTACTCGTCGGCCCGGGCCCGACTCAGCTGCGGGAAGCGGTCGTGCAGGTTCTCCGCCGTCATGCCCATGAAGAGCGCGGACTCGTCCACCAGCTTCTCGGAGACGAACCGGGGGTTGGGGTCGACGGCCTCACCCATCGGGTGCCGGCCCATGTGCTCCACGCCGCCGGCGACCGCGATGTCGCTGGCGCCGAAGGCGATGGCGCCCGCGCTGGTGGTCACCGCCGTCATCGCGCCGGCGCACATCCGGTCGATCGAGTAGCCGGGGACGCTGGCCGGCAGCCCGGACAGCAGCGCCGCCGTGCGGCCCAGGGTCAGCCCCTGGTCCCCGATCTGGGTGGTGGCGGCCACCGCCACGTCGTCCACCCGCTCCGGGGGCAGCTGCGGATTGCGTCGCAGCAGCTCCCGGATGCACTTGACGACGAGGTCGTCGGCCCGGGTCTCGTGGTAGATCCCCTTGGGACCCGCCTTGCCGAAGGGGGTACGGACGCCGTCAACGAACACGACGTCCCTAGCGGTACGCGGCACGATGGCCTCTCTCTCCACGCCGAGACACTGAGATCGGAACCCATGCTACTTGTGGGTAACCGGCTGGCAAGCGCCGGCCGCCGCAGCGGGCGGAGATCACCACCGGCGCGCGCCCCGCGTCCCGGGTCAGGAGGCGTCCAGCGCCTTCGCCAGCAGCCCCGCGGTCTGCCCGATCTGCCACTCCCTGGCACCCAGCGCGCGCAGCGCGGCGCCCACCGCCGCCGGCGAGTGCTCGGCCGGCGGCTCCCAGCACAGCCGGCGCACCAGCTCCGGGGTCAGCAGGTTCTCCTGGGGCATCCGCAGCTCCTCGGCGTGCGCCGTGACCGCGCTCCGCGCCGCCGTCAGCCGGGCGGCGGCGACCGGGTCCCGCTCCGCCCAGGCGCGCGGCGGCGGCGGCCCCTGCGGGGGCTGCGCGGTCTGCGGCAGCTCCTCCTCCGGCAGCTCCCTGGCCCGGTCGATCGCCGTCTGCCACTGCTGCAGCTGCCGGCGGTTGGTCCGGTGCCCGAAGCCGGGCAGCGCGGCCAGCGCCCGGCTGTCCCGCGGCATGGCCTGGGCCGCGGCGACGATCGCCGCGTCGGAGAGCACCTTGCCCGGCGACAGGTCCCGCCGTCTGGCCGTCTCGTCCCGGGTCAGCCACAGCTCCCTGACCACGCCCAACTGGCGGCGCCTGCGCACCTTGTGCACGCCGGAGGTGCGGCGCCACGGGTCCTTGCGGGGCGGCGGCGGGGGAGCGGCGGCGATGGCGGCGAACTCCTCCAGCGCCCACTCCAGCTTGCCCTGGTGCCGCAGCTCCTCCTCCAGGGCGTCCCTGAGGTCCACCAGCAGCTCGACGTCCAGGGCCGCGTAGCGCAGCCAGGGCTCGGGCAGCGGCCGGGTGGACCAGTCGACGGCGGAGTGTCCCTTCTCCAGGCTGTAGCCGAGCACCGTCTCGACCATCACGCCGAGCCCGACCCGGGCGAACCCGGCCAGCCGGCCGGCCAGTTCGGTGTCGAAGAGCCGGTCCGGACGCATGCCTATGTCCCGCAGGCAGGGCAGGTCCTGGGTGGCCGCGTGCAGCACCCACTCGGCGTCGCTGATGGCCGCGTCCAGCCCGCTCAGATCGGGGCAGGCGACCGGGTCGATCAGGGCGGTACCGGCGCCGGCCCGGCGCAGCTGCACCAGGTAGGCGCGCTGGCCGTAGCGGTATCCGGAGGCCCGCTCGGCGTCCACGGCGACCGGCCCCGAGCCGGCGGCCAGGTCGGCGACGACGGCGGCGAGCGCGGCCTCGTCGGCGATCACCGGGGGAACACCCTCCCGGGGCGTGAGCAGCGGAACCGGCGCGGGACCCGCGTCCTCGGGGGAGGGAGGTTCAGACGTTGACTCGGTGATCTGTTGGGCGTCGCTCACCTGTCAAGGGTAACTGTGTGCTCATGGAGCACAACGTCTCTTCCGCGCTCCCGGCGCACGCCGGACGGAGGGCGTGCGCCGGGAGCGGACGGGATCTCAGTGGATGATGCCGGTGCGCAGGGCCACCGCGACCATGCCGGCGCGGTCCCCGGTGCCCAGCTTGCGGGCGATCCGGGCCAGGTGGCTCTTGACGGTCAGCGCGGACAGGCCCATCGAGACGCCGATGGCCTTGTTCGACTGGCCCTCCGCCACCAGCCGCAGCACCTCGACCTCGCGGCCGGACAACTCGCGGAAGCCGCCCTGGTGGGCTGGGGCCCCCGGCTGCCGGCGGTGCATCCGCGCCGCGGCGCCGATGTGCGCGGCGCCGTGCCGGCTGGGCGGGCCGAGGTTGTTGCGGGTACCGGTGACGACGTAGCCCTTGACGCCACCGGCGAGGGCGTTGCGCACCGCGCCGATGTCGTCGGCGGCGGAGAGCGCCAGACCGTTGGGCCAGCCGGCGGCCCGGGTCTCGGAGAGGAGGGTCAGGCCCGAACCGTCGGGCAGGTGGACGTCGGCAACGCAGATGTCGCGCGGATTGGCGACTCTGGGACGGGCCTCCGCGATGGACGACGCCTCGATCACGTCCCTGACCCCGAGAGCCCACAGGTGGCGGGTCACGGTGGAACGGACTCGGGGGTCGGCCACGACGACCATGGCCGTCGGCTTGTTGGGGCGGTAGGCGACCAGGCTTGCGGGGTGCTCAAGAAGAACAGACACCGGGCCTCCCGGAGGGTGGGCTGGGGAAGGAACCGACTCCTGCCAGGAGGAGTCGGGGCGATCCGGATGGAAGGGTCACAGACCTCTTCGGCAGGATGCTCCGGGGCCTTTAGGGAATGATCACGAACCGGTGATTCCGCGGCGTCACCCTGACCGCCGGCGGGGCGCCGGCCGCCCCCGCCCGGGCGCGGCTCAGCCGGGGCGGGGGCCGCGACGCCGGGGCAGCGCCGTCACCGGCGTGCCGCTGGACTCCGGCGGCAGGCCGGCGCACTGCGCCAACAGCCCGCACCAGGCCAGTAGATGGGCGCCGACGTCGGCCGGTTCGGCCGGCGTCCAGGAGGCCCGCAGCTCCAGCTCGGCGCGGCCGGGACGCTGCGCCAGCCCGCCGAAGAACGCCGAGTCGGCCCGGGTCACCGTCCCGCTCGGCACGTCCCTGGGCAACGCCCTGGCCTGCAACGCCTCGGTCAGCCAGGACCAGGCCACCTCCGGCAGCAGCGGGTCGGCCGCCACGTCCGGCTCCAGGTCGGCCCTGGTCAGGGTGACCACCCGGAAGTCGCCGCCCCAGCTCTCCTCGCCCGCCGGATCGTGCAGCAGTACGAACCGGCCGTCCGCCAGCTCCTCGCCGCCCGCGCTCACCGCGGCGCCCAGCGCGTGCGCGTACGGGGCGAGCCGGCGGGGCGGCGGCAGCGGGGAGAGGGTCACCTCCGGCCGCGGCCGTGCCGCGTCGAGCGCGGCCACCGCCTGCTGGAACGCGGACGGTGCCCCACCCCCGGGGTCGCTCATGTGCCGTGACTCCTCCGCCGTGCGAGTGCGAGACGCTGCCATGGCCGGTAACCCTAGGCGGCGAAGCGGTGCGCCGCCGGTAGCCACACCCGGGGGTGCGGGCCCAACCGAGTGCCGTGGGAGACTTCTTTTCGTGACTGTTACCGACTCTGCGTTTATGAAGGCGTGCCGCCGTGAGCCGGTGCCGCACACCCCCGTCTGGTTCATGCGGCAGGCCGGCCGTTCGCTCCCCGAGTACCGCAAGGCGCGCGAGGGCATCGCGATGCTCGACGCCTGCGCCCGGCCGGAGTTGGTCACCGAGATCACGTTGCAGCCGGTGCGCCGGCACGGGGTGGACGCCGCGGTCTACTTCAGCGACATCGTGGTCCCGCTGAAGGCGATCGGCATCGACCTGGACATCAAGCCGGGGGTCGGCCCGGTCGTCGCCGAGCCCATCCGCAGCCGGGCCGATCTGGACCGGCTGCGCCCGCTCACCCCGGAGGACGTCTCCTTCGTGACCGAGGCGGTGCGGCTGACCACGGCCGAGCTGGGGGACACCCCGCTGGTCGGCTTCGCCGGCGCCCCGTTCACCCTCGCCAGCTACCTGGTGGAGGGCGGGCCCTCGCGCAACCACGAGCACACCAAGGCGCTGATGTACGGCGACCCGGGGCTGTGGGCCGAGCTGCTGGACCGGCTGGCCGGGATCACCTCGACCTTCCTCTCGGTGCAGATCGAGGCCGGCGCCTCGGCGGTGCAGCTCTTCGACTCCTGGGTGGGCGCGCTGGCCCCTGCCGACTACCGGCGTTCGGTGCTGCCGGCCTCCAAGCGGGTCTTCGACGCGGTGGCGCACCACGGGGTGCCGCGGGTCCACTTCGGCGTGGGCACCGGCGAGTTGCTCGGCCTGCTCGCGGAGGCCGGCGCCGACGTGATCGGCGTGGACTGGCGGGTGCCGCTGGACGAGGCGGCCCGCCGGGTCGGCCCGGGGCTCGCGCTCCAGGGGAACCTCGACCCGGCGGTGCTCTTCGCGCCGACCGCGGCGGTCGAGGAGCAGACCGACCGGGTGCTGGCCGCGGCGAAGGACCTGCCGGGCCACGTGTTCAACCTCGGCCACGGCGTGCTCCCCGACACCGACCCGGACGCGCTGACCCGGCTCACCGCCTACGTCCACGAGCGGACCGCCCGCTGAGGGCCCGTCCGGCGGGTCCGCGCCAGGACCCGCCGGACGGTTCCCCGCGGGTGCGCGTTCAGTCGCCGTCGCCGGCCGGGGCCGGTGCCTGCGCTGGGGGCTGGGTGGGCCGGGGGAGCGGCGGCGGCGTCGTGACGGGCGCCGGGGCGACGACCCCGGAGCGGCGGGGCCGGTCCGGCAGCCGGCGGCGCAGCAGCCGCCAGAGCAGCCAGAGCAGGGCCAGCAGCGCCGCCACCGGCAACGCGGCGCCCACCCCGATGGCGGCCCAGACCAGCACCGTCCAGACGAAGCCCAGGCCGCCGAGGAGCGCGTCCAGCACCGAGGGGCGGTCGTCGTCGTCCGACTCCTCGGGCTCGGGCAGCGGCTGGCCCTCCTCGTGCAGCTGGAGGGTGACGGTGGCCAGCGCGGTCTGCCCGCGCAGTGTCTCCCGCCGGGCCTCAAGCGACTCCAACTCGGCCTGCCGGGTGCTGAGTTCCGACTCCAGCTGGACGATCTCGGCCAGTGAGCCGGCGTCCTCCATCAGCGCCCTGACCCGGGCGATGCTCTCCCGCTGGGTCGCCAGCCGGCTGTCCAGGTCGACGATCTCGTCCCCGACGTCCTCGGTGGTCAGCTCGCGCGCGGTCAGCTCGCCGAGCTCGGGGAGCGCGGCGAGCAGCTCCGGGTACGCCTCGCTCGGTACCCGCAGGGTCAGCGTGGAGGACCGGGTGCCGGCCTCGCCGCCGCTGGTCGTCTCGTGGCTGACGTAGCCGCCGGTCGTCTGGGCCAGCCGCACCGCCTCCGCGTAGGCGTCCGGCACCGCGTCCACGGTCAGCGTCAGGGTGGCGGACTGGATCAGCTGGCCGGGGTCGGGCACCTCGGCGACCGCCGCCGGCTCCCCGGTGTCCTCGGCCTCCGCCTGCTCGCCGCCCGCCTCGGGGGCGGCGGACTCCACACCCCGCTCCCAGTCGGCCGCGGCCTCGCTCGACCCCGCCCCCTCGTCCGTGTCGCCCGAGCTGGTGCAGCCGGCGAGCAGCACCGCGCCGGTCAGCGCCGCGGTCAGGACGGGCCAGCGCCGTCGTCGTTCCTCGGCCGTGCGTTCGCGCATGGTCGAACCTCTCTCCACCCCCGTGGCGTCCGCGGGTCGCGACGCCCATCGGTCACCACTTGGACGAAGTCGGTCCGTTCCCGGATGTCCCCGAACCGTTCCGATCAGGTCACGCGGAGGACTCGTTGGGCCGTCTGCCAGAGTGGACCCATGCATGTGATCGTCGTCGGCGGTGGGATCTCCGGACTCACCGCGGCTCATCGACTGCTCGCCGCCGGCCTCCGGGTCACCCTCCTGGAGTCGGACCGACGGCTGGGCGGCAAACTCCGCACCGGGCAGGTCGCCGGCCTCCAGGTGGATCTGGGCGCCGAGTCGCTGCTGGCCAGACGCCCGGAGGCGATCGACCTCGCGAAGGCCGTCGGCCTGGGGGACGCGCTGCGCCCCCCCGTCGTGACCACCGCGGCGATCTGGACCAGAGACGCCCTGCGGCCGATGCCCTCGGGCCACGTGATGGGCGTCCCGGACAGCGCGGCGGCGCTGGCCGGCGTGCTCTCGGACAGCGGGCTGGCGCGGATCGCCAGGGACGCCGAACTGCCGCCGCTGCGGGTGCCGGAGGACATCGGGATCGGCCGGCTGGTCGCCGACCGGATGGGCACCGAGGTGGTGGACCGCCTGGTGGACCCGCTGCTCGGCGGGGTCTACGCCGGTGACGCCTACCGGATCTCGCTGCGCGCCGCCGTGCCCCGGCTCTACGAGGCGGTGCGGCGGCACGACTCGCTGCTGGCCGCCGTCCGCTCGCTGCGCGCCGAGACCTCGCCGGCCGTCGCCAACTCGCCGGTCTTCACCGGCATCGAGGGCGGCGTGGGCACGCTGGCCGCCGCCGTCGCCGAGGACGTCGCCGGGCGCGGCGCCGTGCTGGAGACCGGCGTCGCGGTCACCGGGCTGCGCCGGACCGCGCGCGGCTGGGCCGCGGCGCTGGACGACGGCCGCTCGCTGGTCGCCGACGGGGTGCTGCTGGCCGTCCCGGCGCCGGCCGCCGCCCGGCTGCTGGCGGCCGAGGCGCCGGCCGCGGCGGGGGAGTTGGCGGCGGTCGAGTACGCCTCGATGGCGCTGGTCACGCTCGCCTTCCGCCGTGCGGAGCTGGCCAGGCTGCCGCGCGGCAGTGGCTTCCTGGTGCCGGCGGTGGACGGCCGCACCATCAAGGCGGCGACGTTCAGCAGCGGCAAGTGGGACTGGGTGGCGGCGGCCGACCCCGGCCTGTTCGTGCTGCGCGTCTCCGTCGGCCGGTTCGGCGAGGAGGCCGCGCTGGAGTGGGACGACGCCGACCTGGTGCGGGTGGCGCTGGACGACCTGGGCCAGGCGGTCGGCCTGCGGGCCACCCCGGTGGACCGGGTGGTGACCCGCTGGCGGCAGGGGCTCCCGCAGTACACCGTCGGCCACGACTCCCGGATCACCCGGGTCCGCGGCTACCTGGCGCAGCTGCCCGGGCTCGGTCTGTGCGGCGCGGCCTACGACGGGGTGGGAGTGCCGGCCTGTATCGCCGGCGCCGAGCGCGCGGCGGCCGCGCTGCTGCGCACCCTGCCGGCCGGACCACGGGGCGAGGCGGGAGAATAGCCGACATGACGAACGCACCCGAGAAGCCCACCGGCAAGCGCGCCAAGGAACTGAACGAGACCATCCGCTACACCCTGTGGTCGGTGTTCCGGCTGCGGGACCTGCTGCCCGAGGACCGGGCGGGGCTCGCGGACGAGGTGGACACGTTGTTCGAGCAGCTGGCCGCGAAGGACGTGGTGGTCCGGGGCACCTACGACGTCTCCGGGCTGCGGGCCGACGCCGACGTGCTGGTCTGGTGGCACGCCGCCACCTCGGAGCAGCTCCAGGAGGCGTACAACCTCTTCCGGCGCACCGGGCTCGGCCGGCGGCTGGAGCCGGTCTGGTCGAACATGGCGTTGCACCGGCCGGCCGAGTTCAACAAGTCGCACATCCCGGCTTTCCTGGCGGACGAGTCCCCGCGCGAGCACGTCTGCGTCTACCCGTTCGTCCGCTCCTACGAGTGGTACCTGCTGCCGGACGAGGAGCGCCGGGCGATGCTGGCCGAGCACGGCAAGATGGCCCGCGGGTACCCGGACGTGCGGGCCAACACCGTCTCCTCGTTCGCGCTGGGCGACTACGAGTGGGTGCTGGCCTTCGAGGCCGACGAACTGCACCGCATCGTCGACCTGATGCGCCACCTGCGGGCCTCGACGGCCCGCCGGCACGTCCGGGAGGAGATCCCGTTCTACACCGGGCGCCGGCGGTCGGTCGCCGAGCTGGTGGCGGGCCTGGCCTGAGGCCGGGCCCCGGCCGCGGGGGCGGGGGTCAGCCGCCGCCCCCACCACAGCCACCGCCTCCGCCTCCGCCGCCACAACTGCTGCCGCCACCGCAGCCGCCGCCACCACCTCCACCGCTGTCGCCACCGCAGCCGCTACCGCCTCCGCCGCCGCAGCCGGCGGCCCAGGTGGTCTGGCCGCTGGACGTGGCGGCCGCGTGCGCGGTGGACCGCCCGGCCGGCGCCGCCGCCCGGAACTGCTCGGCCAGCGCGGCGTCCAGCGTCCCGACCCCGAACAGGGCCACGGTGCGGGCCATCCCCCGGGCGTTCTTCCGCCGCGCCCGTCGGGCCCGCCGCAGCGCCTTCCGCCCCGGCAGGGGCAGCCGGCCACGGGGTGGGGCGCAGGAGAAGGAGACGAACAGCGCGAGCACGCTCAGCTTGGGGCCGACGAACACCTCGACGCCGGCGGTCTCCGAGGCCATCAGGGCGGTGACCGCGAACGGCAGCCAGAGGAGACCGAGCACGGCCACGGTCCGGGTCAGGTACGTGCTCCTGACCCAGGCCCGCAGCTCCCGGGGCAGGTAGAGCAACCCCCGCCCGGCCAGCGTGTGTCCCACCTCCTGGAGCGCGGGTGAGGTGATCAGGGCGGCCCGCACCTCGGTCAGCGGGGTGACCCAGGCGTCGCCGCAGGCGGCCAGCGCCGCCCGCTCCAGTTCGTCGTCGGCGACCGGCCGCACCACCTGGACCTGTCCGTCGGTGAGGTAGATCCGCTCCTTCTCCAGCAGGCCGCAGAGCACGGTGTCGGCGGCTCGGCCGGCGCCACCGGCCAGGAAGGCCAGCTCGGCGGTGCTCCGGACCGCCGGGCTGCCCTTCCGCGCCGGCCGGGGCAGCGCCCGGGCGCCCCAGAACAGCATCAGTCCCAGGCAGAGCAGGGCCAGCACGCCGTGGCTCAGGCTGAGGATCTGCCACATCTCGATCTCCTTCCTCCGGTCGTGAGGGGCGTTGCCCCGGCCGGGCGGTCAGCCGCCACAGCCACCGCAGCCACCACACCCGCTGCCGCAGCCACCACCGCCCCCGTCCCCGCCGCCACCGCCGTCGCCCCCACCGGCGGTTCCGCCCTCGCCGCCGGTGGCGCCGCAGCCGGCGCTCCAGGTCGTCGAGCCGCCGTCGCCGGCCGCCGCCGCACCCCCGCCGCCGGCGACCGTGGCCCGGAACTGGTCGCCCAGCGCGGCGTCCAGCGCCGCCAGGCCGCCGAGGGCCACCGCGCCGGCCAGGCCCCAGGCGAACACCGGGCGGTGCCGCTCCGCCTCCCGCACGGTCTCCCGGCCGGCCGGGGGCAGGTTCATGGGCGGTGGGCCGAAGACGAGGGAGCCGATCATCGCCACCGTGCTGAGCGCGGGCCCGATCAGCCCCAGTGGCCCGATCGCGTCCTCGCGGCCCATGGTGAGCAACAGGTAGGGCAGCCACAGGGCGTTGACGGCGGCGACGACCCGGGTGAGCAGTGCCCACCGGCGCCAGTCCCGCAGCCGTCCCGGCCAGCAGAGCAGCCCGCGGGTGGCCAGTGTGTCCCCGACGTTCTGCAGTGGGCGGGAGGTGATCAGGGCGGCGCGCACCGTGCCCAGCGGGGTGACCCAGGCGTCGCCGCAGGCGGCCAGCGCGACCCGCTCCAACTCGGTGTCCGCGACCGGCCGGACCACGTGCACCTGGTGGGACGTCAGCTCGATCCGTTCCTTCTCCAGCAGGCCGCAGAGCACGGTGTCGGCGGCCCGGCCGGCGCCGCCGGTCAGGAAGGCCAGCTCGACGGCGTCGTCCACGCCGGGCCGCGCCGTGCCCGCCGGCGCCGGCAGCGCCCTGGCCCGGGCGCGGAGCATCAACGCCAGCAAGGCCACGGTGTACAGGCCCGTGCCGACACAGATCGCCAGCCACATCTCGATCACCTTTCCCCGGGCCGCGCGGGCCGCTTCTTCGTCAGGCCGGCCAGCGTCCGGCGCAGCCAGCCGGCGCGCGGCCGGGCCCGGTGCCCGCCGGCGGTCAGCCAGTCGGCCAGCCGGGCGCGGACCTCGGGCGACAGGCCGGTGTGCCGGTCGAGCAGGGAGCGGGCGCACGTGACGGCGTCCTGCCGGTAGCCGCCGGTCAGTGGCACCTCGGCGGCGTAGGCCCGGACGGCGGCCCGGTATCCGTCGCCCAGGATCTCGGCCAGCTCGGGCGTCACCTTGGCCAGCACGGCGGCCCGCTTGCCGACCAGCGCCCGCCGCTGGGCGCGCAGCCGGTCCTCGTCGAAGCCCGCGGGGGCCGGGCCGCCGGCCACCAGCGAGGCCAGCAGCGCGTCCTGCGCGGCGGCGAGCCGCCGCCGGGCGGCGGCCAGCTCGGCCGGCTCCCCGCGGTCGGGGCGCTCAGCCACGGCGCACCCGACCGGTCTCGACCACCTCGCGGATCGCCGCCAGCTCGCCGGCCAGCTCGTCGGCCGGCGGGAAGCCGGCGTCCCGCTCCAGCATCACGCCGGGCGGGTCGGCCCGGTCACACAGCTCGCGCAGCACCGCGAGGACCTCGGGCGGGACGGGGTGCGCGTGGCTGTCGTGCCACAGCCCGTCCCGTTCCACCCCGCCGGCGACGTGCACGTAGGCCAGGGCCTCCAGCGGCAGCCCGGCCAGCGCCTCGGCCGGGTCCTCGCCCCGGTTGCGGTGGTTGGTGTGCAGGTTCGCCACGTCGATGAGCAGCCGCACCCCGGTGCGCTCGACCAGCTCGCTCAGGAACTGGGCCTCCGTCAACTCCTCGTCCGGCCAGCCGAAGAGCGTCGCGATGTTCTCCAGGGCCAGCGGCACCGGCAGGGCGTCCTGCGCGATCCGCACGTTGGCGCAGAGCACGTCGAGGGCGTCCCGGGTGCGGGGCACGGGCAGCAGGTGGCCGGCCTCCAGCCGGGGGGTGCCGGTCAGGGGGCCGCCGGCCCGGACGAAGGCGATGTGCTCGGTGACCAGGGGCGCGCGCAGCGCCTCGGCGACCCGGGCCAGCTCGACCAGCCGGCCGGGCGCCGGCCGGTCCGCGCCGCCGAGGCCGAGGCCGACGCCGTGCGGCACCACCGTGGTGCCCTCGGCCAACAGCCCGGCCAGTGGCGCCGGCAGGTGGTCGGCGCAGACGTTCTCGGCCACCACCTCGACCCAGTCGACGCCCGGCAGGCCCGCGATCGCGTCGGCGATCTCGGGCCGCCAGCCGATTCCGATGCCCAGCCCCATGGTGTTCCCCCGATCCCCCTACCGTCCGCCGGTCGACCGCTCCGGCGAGCTGTTCACTGTTCTCCCCCGAGGGCGGTCCGGCAACCGGCGGGCGGCGCACGACGGGCGAGTTCTGAGGAACTTTTGAGCTGCCGCTGAGCTGGAGTTGAGCTTTTCGGGGCCGAACGTGAACGCGCCGCGCTCCGCGGGCTGTTCACCCGCGCCCGCCCACGGGACGGCGCGCGGCGCGGGCCGCGCCCGGCGGCGGGGCGGCGTCAGCTGGCGCGGCCGGCGTCCCGGGCCAGGGCGGTCAGCCGGGAGATGGCGCGGAAGTACTTCTTGCGGTAGCCGCCCCGCCGCATCTCCTCGCTGAACAGCTCGTCGAACGGCGCGCCCGAGGCGAGCACCGGGATCTCCCGGTCGTAGAGCCGGTCGGCCAGCACCACCAGCCGCAGCGCCGTGGTCTGGTCGGGCACCGGGCCGACCCCCGTGAGGCAGACCGTGCTGACCCCGTCGCAGAGCGCCCCGTACCGGCTGGGGTGGACCCGCGCCAGGTGGTCCAGCAGGGTGCCGAAGTCGTCCAGGGTGGCGCCCGGGGTGGACCGGGCGGCCTCGACCACCGCCTCCCTGGGGCGCGGCGGCGGCGCCTCGGGCAGCCCGCGGTGCCGGTAGTCCTCGCCGTCCACCCGCAGCGGGCGGAAGTGGGCCGCCAGGCCCTGGATCTCGCGCAGGAAGTCGGCGGCGGCGAACCGGCCCTCGCCCAGCTTGCCCGGCAGCGTGTTGGAGGTGGCGGCCAGGGCCACCCCCTCGTCCACCAGTCGGGACAGCAACGAGGAGATCAGCACCGTGTCGCCCGGATCGTCCAGCTCGAACTCGTCGATGCACAGCAGCTGGTGGCCCGCGAGGGTGCGCACGGTCTGCTGGAAGCCCAGCGCGCCGACCAGGTTGGTCAGCTCGACGAAGGTGCCGAACGCCTTCCGCTCGGGCGGGGCCGGCGCGGCGTGCCAGAGCGAGGCCAGCAGGTGGGTCTTGCCCACGCCGAAGCCGCCGTCCAGGTAGACGCCGCGCGGCCCGGTGGGCCTGGCCTTCCGGGCGCGGCCGCGGAACAGGCCGCGCCGCCCCTCGCTCCGGCCGGCGCCGTCGAGCGAGTCGGCGAACTCCTCCAGCGCCTTGATCGCCAGGCGCTGGCTCGGCTGGTTCGGGTCGGGGACGTAGGTGTCGAAGCGGACCGCGTCGAAGCGCGGCGGCGGCACCAGCTCCGCTACCAGCCGGTCGGCCGGCACCTGTGGCGAGCGGGCGCTGAGCGCCGGCGGCTCGCCCTCGTGGCTGGTCGGCGGGGGCGCGTTGCGGTGGGACACGGTCTTCGATTCTACGCCAGACGGGTGGGCCGGGCGGGGGCGCCCGCTGTGCCACACTGCGCCCCATGCGACGCCTGTTCCCGCCGGCCGCCCCGCCGGCCCCGACCGAAGCGCCCGTCCCGCCCGCCCCGACCGACGCCGAGGGGCCGGAGCCGACGCTCGCCGAGCTGGCCGCGGCCTACGCCTACCCCCGGCCGGTGGCCGCCGACGGCTGCTGGCTGCGCGCCAACATGGTCGCCTCGCTGGACGGGGCGGCCCACCACGAGCACCGGTCGCAGCCGCTCTCCGGGCCGGCCGACATGCGGATCTTCGGGGTGTTGCGGGCGCTGGCCGACGCGGTGGTGGTGGGCGCCGAGACGGTCCGCAGGGAGGGGTACCGGCCGGCCCGCGCGCGGGCCGAGTTCGCCGCCGACCGGGCCGCGGCCGGCCAGTCGCCGGCGGCCGCCATCGTGGTGGTCAGCGCCAGCCTCGACCTGGACTTCGCGGCGCCGCTGTTCGCCGCCCCCGTGGTGCCCAGCCTGGTGGTCACCGGGGCCGGGGCGCCGCCGGACCGGCTGGCCGCCGCCGCTGCGGCCGGCGTCGAGGTGCTGCTGGCCGGCGACGGCGCGACCGCCGAGCCGCACCGGATCAGGGCCGCGCTGGCGGCCCGTGGCCTGACCCGGCTGCTGACCGAGGGCGGGCCCCGGCTGCTGGGCGCGTTCGCCGGCGCGCGGGCGCTGGACGAGCTGTGCCTGACGGTCGCGCCCCGGCTCGCGCTCGGCGCGGCCTCCCGGGTGGTCGCCGGCCCGGAGGTGCCGGTGCCGCACGAGTTCCGGCTCACCGACCTGCTGACCGACGAGGGTTTCCTCTTCCACCGGTACCGCGCGGTTGGCGCCCCGGCGCGCTGATCCGGGCCGGGTTCCTCCCCGGGGTCCGACAATCTGCGGAATGTCACGTTCCGCTTATTCTGGTGTGGGCAGACTGAAGGGGCGCGACGCCGTGGTTCCACGGCGTTCCGGCACGGCGGAGGGCGTCCTCCGCCGGGAGCGCGGACCGGCCGACGAAGGGCGTTAATCGTGATCACGACTGTCCTCATGATCGAGAAATCCCTGGTGCCCACCGATGTCGAGCTGGTCACCACGCTGCACGGCGACGAGGAGCAGTCCTTCGTGGTGCTGATGCAGCCGCGCGGCGACCAGGACCAGTTGCTGCGCGCGGTCGACGACGTGGCGCTGGGCGAGTTCGGCGAGGCGGCCCGGGAGCCGGACGAGCCGGCGGGCGGCGAGGCCGTGGCGCCGGCGCTGCGCGGGCTCGACGAGACGCTGGCCGCGCTCCGCGCGACCGGCGCCGACGCCGTCGGCCAGCTGGTCGCCGACCACCCGCTCGACCTGCTGGCCTCGGTGGTGACGGAGACCGGCGCGGACGAGGTGGTGGTGCTCACCGCACCGCACTACGTGGAGGAGCTGTTCCACCGGGACTGGGCCTCCCGGGCCCGCCACAAGGTCGGCGTCCCGGTGCTCCGGCTCTTCGCGCACGGCGAGTAGCCGGCGCGCGTGCCGGCCCCGCGCGCCGGCGCGCCGCGGACGGCCTCCGCCGGGGGAGCGGCCTCCGCCGGGCGCCGCCCGCCGGGTGCGACAATCGGGCACGCACCGCGTCTAGCAGGGAGACTGACGATGACCACGGCGATCCCGCCCGGCATGGAACGACCGCACTTCATCGGCGTCGGGGGCGCCGGCATGTCGGGTATCGCCAAGCTGCTGGCCCAGCGCGGCGCCGCCGTCGCCGGCAGCGACCACCGCGCCTCGCCGACCGTGGCCGCGCTCCGCGAGCTGGGCGTCACCGTGGGGATCGGGCACCTGGCCGAGCACCTGGCCGACGACGCCACCTGCGTCGTGGTCTCCAGTGCCATCCGGCCGGACAACCCCGAGCTGGTCGAGGCCGCCAGGCGCGCCCTGCCGGTGATCCACCGGGCGGAGGCGCTGGCCGCGTTGATGGCCGGCACCCGGGCCATCGCGGTGGCCGGCACCCACGGCAAGACGACCACCACCTCGATGCTCGCCGTCAGCCTCACCACCCTGGGCCGGTCCCCGTCCTACGCGATCGGCGGCGACCTGGACACGCCAGGCTCCAACGCCGCCCAGGGCACCGGCGACCTCTTCGTCGCCGAGGCCGACGAGAGCGACCGCAGCTTCCACCACTACCGCCCCGAGGTGGCGATCATCCTCAACGTGGAGCTGGACCACCACGCCAACTACGCGTCGATGGACGAGATCTACGACTCCTTCGAGACCTTCGTCGAGCGGGTCCGACCCGGCGGCACGCTGGTGATCAACGCCGACCAGGAGGGGGCCCGCAAGCTCACCGCCCGGCTCACCGGCCGCCCCGGGCTCGCGGTGCGCACCTACGGCGAGGCCGCGGACGCCGACGTGCGGGTGGTCGACCTGCGGCCCGAGGGGCTGACCAGCCAGGTCACCGTCGAGATCGACGGCGAGACGCTGACCTTCGACGTCTCCGTGCCGGGCCGGCACTACGCGCACAACGCGGTCGCCGCGCTGGCCGCCGGGGTCGCCGCCGGCGTCCCGGCCGCCGAGCTGGCCGGCGCGCTGGGCAGCTACACCGGCGTGCGGCGCCGGCTCCAGCTGGTCGGCGAGGCCGGCGGGGTGCGGGTCATCGACAGCTACGCCCACCACCCCACCGAGATGGCCGCCGACCTGGAGGCCATCAGGTCCGGTGCCGGCGCTGGCCGGGTCCTGGTCGTCTTCCAGCCGCACCTCTTCAGCCGCACCCAGGAGTTGGGCGTCGAGATGGGCCAGGCCCTGGCGCTCGCCGACGGCTGTCTGGTGCTGGAGATCTACCCGGCCAGGGAGGACCCGATCCCCGGGGTCACCAGCGAGCTGATCATCGACGCGGCCCGCCGGCACGGCGCCGAGGTGACCGCCGTGCGGGTCAAGGACACGGTCCCCGACCTGGTGGCGGGAATCGCCGGGCCGGGCGACCTGGTTCTCACCATGGGGGCGGGCGACGTCACCGAGCTGGGCCCGCTGATCCTGGCCCGGCTGGCCGGCTGACCGGCCGGCCCCCGAACCGAACACGACGAAGGAGAACCATGGCCTACGAGGTCGAGAAGTCCGACGACGAGTGGCGCGCGCAGCTGTCCGACGACGAGTACCGGGTGCTGCGCCAGGCCGGCACCGAGCCGGCCTTCACCGGCGAGTACACCGACACCAAGACCGAGGGCGTCTACCACTGCCGGGCCTGCGGTGCCGAACTCTTCCGCTCGGACACCAAGTTCGAGTCGCACTGCGGCTGGCCCTCGTTCTTCGACCCGGCGGACAGCGACGCGGTGGAGACCCGCCCGGACAACTCGCTGCCGGGCCGCCCCCGCACCGAGGTGCTCTGCCGCACCTGCGGTTCGCACCTCGGCCACGTCTTCGCGGGCGAGGGCTACGACACCCCGACCGACCTGCGGTACTGCATCAACTCCATCGCCGTCCGGCTGACCCCGACGGCGTAGGGTCCGCCCGACGGGCCGCCCCCGGCGGGCGGCTCGTCCACGGGCCGGAACCCGCTGGCCGACGGCGCGGCGGCGCAGCAGGATGGCGCCCATGTGGAGTCACCTGCCGGCCTTCCTCGGCGCCTGCCTGCTGATAGCCGCCGCCCCCGGCCCCAGCACCGTGCTGATCATCCGGAACTCCCTGCGCGACCGCAGGTCCGGCTTCTTCACGGTGCTGGGCAACGAGTCCGGCGTCTTCCTCTGGGGCCTGGCCGCCGCGCTCGGCCTGACCGCGCTGCTGGACGCCTCCGAGGTCGCCTACGACGTGCTGCGGCTGGTGGGCGCGGTGGTGCTGCTCGGGTTCGGCGCCCAGAGCCTGTACGCCGCCCGGCGCGGTGGCGCGCCGGCCGAGCTGGCGCGGCCGCCGGCCGAGGCCGACTCCGCCGGCCGCTGCTACCGCGCCGGCCTGCTGCTCAACCTGGCCAACCCCAAGGCTGGCATCTTCGCCATGGCCTTCCTCCCGCAGTTCGTCCCCGCCGGCGCCCCGCACCTGGCCACCATGGTGCTGCTGGCCGCGATCTGGGCGGTCTTCGAGGTCGTCTACTACGCCACCTACGTCTGGGGCGTGGACCGGATGCGGGCGGTGCTCGCCCGCCCGACCGTCCGCCGCCGGCTGGAGCAGGTCTCCGGGGTGGTGCTGATCGGGCTCGCGGTCCGACTGGCCACCGACGGCTGACCGGCCGGCCTCAGGTGCGCAGCAGCACCTGCGCCGCCCGGGCCGGCAACGGCAGCGCGCCGTCGGACGGCTCGGCCGGCGGCCCGGCCTGCGGGCTGGCGGCCAGCGTGCTGAACGTCCCGGTGCCCAGCGGCAGCCGCCGCGGCTCGGCCGCCAGGTTGACCGCCACCACCAGCGGCCCGTGGTGCAGCACCAGCCACCGAGCCGCCTCGTCGAACTCCACCCGTACCTGGGCCAGCCGCAGGTCGGGCGGCAGGTGGCGGTGTCGGACGGCGATCAGCCGCCGGTGCCAGTCCAGCAGCGCGGCCCGTTCCGGGTCCAGGACCGGCTCGTCCCAGTCCAGCACGGAACGGTCCCTGGTCGCCGGGTCCTGCGGGTCCGGCACCTCGCCCGCCGTCCAGCCGTGTGCGGCGAACTCCCGCCGCCGGCCGTCCCGCACCGCCGCCGCCAGCGCCGGGTCCTGGTGGTCGGTGAAGTACTGCCACGGGGTGCCGGCGCCCCACTCCTCGCCCATGAACAGCATCGGCGTGAACGGCCCGCACAGCACCAGCGCGGCCAGCGGCGCCACGCCGGCCGGCCCGAGCAGCGCGGCCAGCCGGTCGCCCAGCGCCCGGTTCCCCACCTGGTCGTGGGTCTGCGCGTAGCCCACCAGCTGGTGCCCCCAGACCGCCGTCCGGTCCAGCGGTCGGCCGTGCCGCCGGCCACGGAACGAGGAGTACCCGCCGTCATGGAAGAAGCCGCAGGTCAACGTCTTGGCCAGGGCGGCCAGCGGGGCCCGGGCGAAGTCCGCGTAGTAGCCCTGGGCCTCGCCGGTCGCGGCGCAGTGCAGCGCGTGGTGGAAGTCGTCGTTCCACTGGCCGTGCAGGCCGAGACCGTGCGCGGCGCGGGGCGCGACGGTGCGCGGGTCGTTGCGGTCCGACTCGGCGACCAGGAACAGCGGCCGTCGTTCGGCCTCCGCCAACGCGTCAACGGCGGCGGACAGTTCGGCCAGCAGGTGCTCCGCCCGGTCGTCGAGCAGCGCGTGCACCGCGTCCAGCCGCAGGCCATCCAGCCGGTAGTCGCGGAGGAACGCCAGCGCGCTGCCCACGAAGTAGGACCGCACCGGGTCGGAGTCCGGCCCGTCGAGGTTGACCGCGGCGCCCCAGGGCGTGTGGTGCCGCTCGGTGAAGTAGGGCCCGAACTCCGGCAGCCGGTTCCCGGACGGGCCCAGGTGGTTGTGCACCACGTCCAGCACCACGCCCAGGCCGTGCCCGTGCGCCGCGTCCACGAACCGGGCCAGCCCCTCGGGCCCGCCGTAGGGCTGGTGCACCGCCCAGGGCGCCACCCCGTCGTACCCCCAGCCGTGCCGGCCGGGGAACGGGTTCACCGGCATCAGCTGGACGTGCGTGACCCCCAACTCGGCGAGGTGGCCGAGGCGTTCGGCCGCCGCGTCGAAGGTGCCGGCGGCCGTGAAGGTGCCGGTGTGCAGCTCGTAGATGACCGCGCCGGCCAGCCCGCGCCCCGGCCAGAAGTGCCGCCACGGGAACCGCGTCGGGTCCACCACCGCGCTCAGCCCCTCGGGGCCGTCCGGGAGCGCCCGGCCCCGCGGGTCGGGCAGCGGCTCGCCGCCGTCCAACGCGAAGCCGTACCGCGCCCCCGGCTCCGCCGCCGCCTCGACCTGCCACCACCCCTCGCCACCGGGGGCCGGCCGCATCGGCAGCGGCCGGCCGTTCAGCTGGAGCGTGACCTCGCGGGCTCGTGGCGCCCAGACCTCGAACAACATGGGTCCATGCTGGGCGCCACGCCCCGTTCAGGCCAGAGTCCCCGCCGTGTGGCGGGGGCGCGTCAGTCCCGCACCAGGCACCAGCGATGCTGACTGATCGGATAACCGGCCCGGGCGAAGGAGGCGGCCATCGCCGTGTTGCCCACGTCGGTGGCCGCCGCGATCCGCTCCGCGCCCGCGGCCACCAGGTCCTGGGTGCACTCGACCAGCAGGTCGAAGCCGTAGGAGTGGCCCCGCTGCTCGGGCACGACCCCGATCAGGCCCACACAGAACCCGTTGGGGTTGCCCGCCGGCACCTGGATGCCGACCAGCTCGCCCGCCGGGGTGTAGGCCAGCCGCAGCCACTCGCGGGGCGTCGGACACCACCTGATGAAGTCCATCTCCTCCTGGGCCGCGGCCCGCGGGCCGCCCTTCTCGATGGCGCGCAGCGCGTGGTGGTCCCGGGTGTCGGAGTGCACCCGGGCCAGCACGTCCAGCACCACCTCGTCGTCCGGCTCGGGCCGGTACACCAGCCGGCCGGTCCGCTCCGGCAGCCCGCACTCCGGCGTCCAGACATACCGGAACCGCTCGGTCAGCCGGCGGTAGCCGGCGGCCACGGAGGCCGCCATGCGGGTCTCGGCGGCCCGTTCGACCGCCGGGTCGGACCGCCAGCCGGGCGGCAGGATCAGCTCGTACTCGGCGTCGAAGGGGGCGGCCCGCAGCAGCGCGACCCCGGCCTCCGGGTCGGTGAAGTCGAACCAGTCCAGCGCCCTGGGCCGCTCGTCGTCCGGACCGCCCCAGAAGGCGGCCCGGGCCACAACCTCGCCGTCCCGCAGTGCCAGCCAGGTCCAGTCGGGTCGGTAGTCGCCGCCGGCGGCGCGGAGTTCGAAGGTGTCGTACGGCGCGGCCAGCAGCTCGCGCCCGACCAGCCCGGCGTCGGGCAGCTTCAGGGAGTGGAACAGCGCGGCGGACTCGTTCGCCGCGAGGGGACGAATGACCAGTTCGGTCACGGGGGTTCCTTCCGGAAACCGCCCGCGCCCACGTCAGTCGGTGGGACGCCCGATCAGGGACCGGCGGAGGCGCGGGACGGCAACAGACATGCAGGGACACATCATCGTCAACGCCTCCTTCCTCGATCGCGGGCCCGTCATCAGGCCAACCGCTGGGCGTCACAACGAGGTTACCCCACCCCGGACGAATCTGGACAGCCAGCCCGCCTCTCCTCCAGAATCCCGGCATGACCACGCCCGACTCGGAGGCTCAACGACCGCGGATCTCGGACGCGGACCGGGAAGAGGCACTGGAGGTGCTCAGGGAGGGCATGGCCGAGGGGCGGATCTCGCCCGACACGCTGCTCCAGCGCGTCGAGCTGATCATGGCGGCCCGGCACCCGGACGAACTGGCCGAGGTGCTGCACGACCTGCCGGACCGGCGGGCGCCGCGCTCCGACGGCTGGTTGCTGACCTCCGTCACCCGGATCTCCGCGTTCCAACACCGGCTGCGGCTGGCCTGGCGCGCCGAGCGGCTGCCCCAGCTGGTGCTGCCCCTGCCGGGCCCCAAGCCGCTGGCGATAGGCCGCGCCGCCGGCTCCGGCCTGCGGCTCAACGACGCCAGCGTCTCCCGCTACCACGCGCAGCTGCGCGGCACCGCCGCCGGCTGGACGCTGCGCGACCTCGGCTCGGCCAACGGCACCTGGGTGAACGGGCGCCGGGTCACCGACACGGTGCCGGTCCGGGCCGGCGACCAACTCCGTTTCGGCGCCGTCTCCTACCGCCTGGTCGCGCGCGAACCGGGTACCTGAGCGGGGCGCCCGCGCGCTGGTGCTGAACGCGCGGGCGCGCGAGGGCGGGGCGGCTGGTGCGGACGGCTGGTGGCGGTGCCGGCCGTGGCCGGCTGGTCCTGGCGCCGACCACGGTGGGGCAGCGGGTCTGGTCGGCCCCGGGGTGGCTGGCCCCGGAAGGTGGACGGTGCGTGCCGGAGCCTCGGCGCCGTCCGGCCGGTGCGGCGGGCTCAGCTTGGCGGGCCCGGTGGCGGGTCTCGCGGATCACGTGCGTCTGGCGTGGCGCCGGCCCGGGCGACCCGCGCGTCCACCAGCCGGGACAGGGTGAGGCGCACGGGAACGAACCCGTGTCCGCGCCAGAAGGCGTCGCCGACCAGGTTCGCCGAGGTCCACTCGACGCCGCAGGCCGTCGCCCCCCGGGCGTCGGCCCAGGCCAGCACGCCGCCCAGCAGCGCGGTGCCCACGCCGGCCGACCTGGCCGATGCGGTGACCACGGCCATGCCGATGGTGGCGGTCGCCGGGTGGCGACTGTCCGGGCCGGCCAGCATCATCCCCACCGGACGGCCGCCCTCCTCGGCCAGCAGCACCAGCCGCCGCGCGTCGGTGACCGCCCGCCGCAGGTCCGCGTCGACGGCCGGTTGGTCGACCAACGCGGGGCGCAGCATGGGCGGTTCGGCGTGGAAGCGCTGCAACTCCCGCACGAGGGCACCGAGCTGCGGCAGGTCGGCGTGGTCTGCCGGCCGGAGGGTGACCGACGGGCGCGCGGGCTCCGGGGCGGTCAGCCCGCGCAGGCCCTTGACCTGGTCCAGGCCGAAGCCGAGTTCGACCAGGGCCGCGACGGCCGTTCGGTGCTCGCTGGCGATCACCACGCCGTGCGCGAAGCGGCCGAGCCGGGTCAGCCGGCCGGCCAGTTCCCGGTAGAGCCGGCGGTAGACCTCCCGGGTCACGTCCGGGGCGGCGGCGTGGTGCGCCAGCCGGACCCGGGCGGTCGACTGGCCAGGGGGGCCGGGGACCGAGGCGAGCGCGAAGCCGCGCAACGTGCCGTGCCCGTCCACCGCGGCCAGCCCCGGGCCCACCGCGCGCCAGTCGGCGAGCAGCGCCTGGGCCGCTTCCGGGTCGGCCAGGTCGACATCCGGCCAGGGGGCGGCCGTCGACCGGTGGGCGCTGGCCAGCAGGGCGGCGGCCGGCGCGGTCCAGCGGTCATCGAAGGGGACGATCGCCAGGGCCGCCACGCTCTTCCCTGCCCTTCGTCGGGTCCCGTCCACTGCCGCACGGCCGCCACGGCGGCCGGGTCAGGTGGTCGGTGACGGCGGTCGGTCGGAAGGGGAAGCCGGCCTGTCGCCCTAGCGGGGGCTGGAGGTGGGACGACAGGCCGGAGTCGGTTGGGCGGTGTCGCGGTGCACCGCCGCCTCGGGAGTGGGAGCGCTCCCAAATGGAAGGTAGCGTCCGGGGAAGTCGGCTGTAAAGACTCGTGCGTTGCCCGATCCCGGCCGGTCGCCGGTGATCCCTGGTCAGGTGTGCCCTTCAAGGGGGACGGAGTCCGGGGTGGGGGGACGGGTGGCGGACCGGCGGGCGTTCGATGGGGGGTCGGTGACGGATGAGGAGACGGTGTGCTGGGAGCGCTCCCAGGTTGGTTGGCCGCGTGACGCGGCCGTGCGGGGCCGGTCAGGTCAGTCCTCGTTGACCAGCAGGGCCACCGGCTCCGTCGCGAAGAGCCGGTCCAGCCACACCCGTTCCCGGTGGCGCTGTCCGGTGCGTGGGTCGCGCCAGTCGCCGGGCGGCAGCGGGAGTTGGGTGTCCGCCCAGCCGCCCCGCGTGGCCAGCCGCTGGGAGAGCCGGGTCACCGCGCTGAGCACCCGGTCGGCGCGCACGAAGGCGACGCAGTGCTCGGCGGCCGGGCCGTCGGCGAACAGCGGCCGGTAGTCGGCCTCCGGGCCGAACCACTCGGGACGGGCCCGGCGTAGGCGGAGCACGGTGGCGGTCAGCCGCAGCTTCTCGGCGGCCAGGTCGAGGCCCTCGGCCGGGCTGTCCCCGTTCCCGTCCTCGTCCAGCGCGGTCAGCCGCTCGACCGGCAGCCGGGGCGGCCGGCGGTTGTCCGGGTCGACCAGTGCCAGGTAGTGGCCCTCGCTGCCCCGGTAGACGTCGGGCACCCCTGGCATGGTCAGATGCAGCAGCGTGACGCCCAGGACGTTGGCGCGGATCGCCGGCGCCACCTCGGCGGCGAACTCGGCGAGCTGGTGGAAGGGCTGGCCGCACGGACCGGCCAGGACGAAGCGTTCCACGGCGGTCTCGTACGCGTCGTTCGGCTCCGTCCAGCTGGTGTGCAGCGCGGCCTCCCGGACGGTCTTCAGCTGGGTGGCCAGCAGCCGCTCCCGGTCCGGATGGCCGAGCGCGAACGCGGTCTGCCAGGTGCCCCAGGCCAGGTGCGGGTCGGGGGCCCGCACCCCGGTGGCGGCCGTGGCCTCGGTGAGCTGGCTGACCAGCGCGGCCCAGTCCCTGGGGCGCTCGGTCAGCACCGCCTGGGCGGCCCGGACATCGCCGCTGCGCTTGGTGTCGTGGGTGGTCAACACGGTGCCGGTGAGCGGCCAGTCCCGCTGCGTCCGGGCGCAGAACGCGTGGAAGGCGGCCGGCGGCAGGGCCGGCATGCCCGGATCGCCGCCGACCTCGGCGGCCGACAGCAGCGGGGTGTAGCGGTACCCGGCGGTGTCCTCCACCGCCTTGGCGCGCAGCGCCGAGGCGACCTGGGCGAACCGCACCCGGAAGTCGGCCTGGTCCGCCGCGTCGCCGAAGCGGCCGAGCGCCAGCTCCCGGACGGTGCCGACCGCCGCGGCCTCGGCCGGCACCTGGAAGGCGGCCTCGGCCCCGTCCGCCGCCGTGGCCAGCAGCGCCGCGTCCACCGGGGACGGCGGGGCGTCGGCGGTGACGTACGGGCGGTAGACCGGCAGCCGCACCAGTAGCTCGGTGATCGCGGTGCGCAGCGCCCAGGGCGCGTGGTCGCGGTGCCGCAGCGGCCGCACGGCGCGGCAGATCCGGCGCGCGACCCGCACCAGCCGCTCCCGCTCCGCGGCCAGCTCGTGGTTGATGACCCGGTAGGCGGCCCGCCGCACCGTGGCCTCCCAGGCACCCCCCTGGTCGGGCGGGGCGCCGGTGAACGCGCGGTAGTGCTCGGTGAGTTCGGCCCAGCCCTCGGGGTCGACGAAGAGCGCGTCCAGGTGTCGCAGCGCGTCGTAGCCGGTGGTGCCGGCGATCGGCCAGCCGCCGGGGAGCTGCTCGCCGGAGCCGAGGATCTTCTCCGCCACGATCCAGGCGCCGCCGGTCTCCCGGTGCAGCCGCGCGAGGTAGCCGCCCGGGTCGGCCAGGCCGTCCGGATGGTCCACCCGAAGCCCGTCGACCACGCCGTCGGCGAGCAGGCGCAACACCAGGGCGTGGCTGGCGCGGAAGACCTCCGGGTCCTCGACGCGGATGGCGATCAGGTCGCTGATGGTGAAGAACCTGCGGTAGTTCAACTCGCTGCGACCCAGCCGCCACCAGGCGAGCCGGTAGTGCTGGGCGTCCAGCAGTCGGTCCAGGGGCAACTCCTCGGTTCCGGGACGGAGGGGCAGGCGGTGCTCGGCGTACCGGAGCGTACCTTCGGCCACTGACAGCCGGGTCAGCTCCTCGCCCAGCGGGCCGCCGAGGACCGGCAGCAGCAGCCGGCCGTCGCCGGCCGCCCAGTCGATGTCGAACCAGCGGGCGGCCGGGGAGTCCGGGCCGTCCCGCAGCACCTGCCACAGCGGGGCGTTGCGCCGGGTGTCGGCGGGCAGCGCCATGTGGTTGGGCACGATGTCCAGCACCAGGCCCAGGCCGTGGTCGTGCGCGGTCTCGGCCAGCCGCCGCAGGCCGTCCTCGCCGCCCAGCTCCGGACGGACCCGGCCGTGGTCGGTGACGTCGTAGCCGTGCGCCGATCCGGGCACCGCGTCAAGCACGGGGGAGAGGTGCAGGTGGGAGACGCCCAGGGCGGCGGCGTGCGGCACCACCCGGGCGGCCGCCGAGAAGTCGAAGTCGGGCCCCAGCTGGAGCCGGTACGTCGCCGTGGGCACCCGTCCTGGCGTCATGTCCGACGCCTGCCCCGCGTCAGGTGCCGGCAAGCGCGGGGGTTGTGGGATCTTGCTGCGTGGCCGGGGCGTGCCACAGTAGGCTTCCTTGATCCATCAGTGGCGCGGAAGGCGGTACGAACGGTGGGCTCTTCGGGCCTGGAGCTGCCATCGGGCAACGGCGGTGAGGCCGCCGAGGCGGCGGCTGGGGCCGTACCGGTGCCGCGCCCCATGGAGATAGGGGCCGACCTGGAGTGGAGCGCCGAGGACTGGTCCGAGGTCCGGCTGCGGGTGGAGCGCGCCGGGCGCGCGTACGTCTGGCTCAACCTGGTGGAACAACGGCTGCGTTCGGTGGTCGGGGCGGTGCTGCGCCCGGTGTACGAGCCGGTGCACGGCCCGGAGTGGGAGATGGCCGCGGCCGGGCCGACCGGCCAGGAGTGGGTGCAGCGGGCGGCGGCGCTGCGCGAGGTGAGCCGCCGCAAGGGACACTTGCTCGATCCTGCCGATGACACGGTGCTCGCCTTTCTGACCCTGCCTCAGTTGCGTGAACTCATGGTGCAGCACTGGCCGTGCTTCGCGCCGTATTTCGACAACCGGCGCGAGCTGGAGCTGACCCTGGACGAGCTGGAGGTGGCGCGCAGCGCGGTCAGCCGCAACCGGGGGATCAACCGGGCGGTGCTGGAGCAGGCGGAGCGCGGCTGCGCCCGGTTGCTGCGGCTGCTGGACTCGGGGGCCCCGCCGGCGGACGGCCGGCTGCCGGCCGACGTGGTGGAGCAGCTGGTCGGTGACCGGTTCACCGACGTGGCCGGCGTGCACCCGGACCGGGTCAGGCTGCAACGGCAGTTGCCGGCCGAGGAACTGTTCGGCGGGGCGCGGCGGCTGGACGCGATGGGCATAGGGCTCGGTCTGCTGGTGCAGAACTACCCGGGGCGCCGGCTGATGCGGCTGGCCGAGGCGGGCTGCCGCACCCGGCTGCTGTTCCTCAACCCGGCCAGCGCGGCCATGCGCCGCCGGGAGCGGGAGCTGGGGCTCAAGCGCGGGGAGTTGGGACGTTCGGTCGAGACCAACATCCTCCAGGTCCGCCGGGTGCGCGCCCGGGTGCGGGACCAGGAGGCGTTCGAGATCCGGGTCTTCGACGAGACGCCCCGGTTCAGCGCCTACTTCGTGGACGGGGACGGCGCCGACGGCGTGGCGGTGATCCAGTCCTACCTGCGGCGCAGCCGGGGGGTGGAGACGCCGGCGCTGGTGCTGCGGCGCGCCGGGCGGGAGATACTGGGCGGGGACGCGCCGCCGGGCGACGAGCTGAGCCTCTTCGAGACGTATCACGAGGAGTTCGAGTGGGCCTGGGGGCACTCCCGGCCCGTGTCCTGAGCTGGGCCGACGCGGCGCCATCACGGATTGTCAGTGCCGGGCCCTACTCTCGTCACCATGAGTGAGCGAGAGGTGGTGGTGCCGTATGTGGCGCTGCTTCGTGGGATCAATGTCGGTGGCCGGCGGAAGGTGCCGATGGCCGCGCTCCGGGAGCTGCTGGCGGCACGGGGGTTCGGTGCGGTCCGTACCCATCTCCAGAGCGGGAACGCGGTGTTCACCGCCCCGCCGCGCGGCCCCGCCGGGCTGGCGGCGGAGCTTTCGGGGGCGCTCGGCGAGCGCTTCGGCTTCCCGGTGGAGTGCGTGGTGCGCTCGGGCGAGGAGCTGCGCCGGGGCGTGGCCCGTTGTCCCTTCCCGGTCGCCGAGCTGGACCCGGCCAGGCTCCTGGTGGTCTTCCTGGACGGCCCGGCGACCGACCATCCGGTGGCCGCGCTCGATCCGGCGTCCTTCGCGCCGGACGAGTTCCGGCTCGGCGAGCGGGAGGTCTTCGCCCACTTCCCGGGCGGGATGGGGCGTGGCCGGCTGGGCCAGCGGCTCGCCGCCCCGGCGCCGGGCCTGGTGGCGACCGGACGGAACTGGCGCACCGTGGAGCGGCTGCTGGCCCTGGTGGCCGAGGCGCCCGGCGGCGCCGGGGAGTCGGTCAGTCGGTGACGAGCCGGGCGTGCGTCTCGACGTCGTAGCGGACGCCGCCGTAGCGCAGCTTGTCCCGCTGCAGGCCCTCCACCCGGTAGCCGGCGGCCAGCGCCACCCGGCAGGACGCCTCGTTGTCCGTTCGGTGCCCCAGCTCCAGCCGGTGGGTGCCGAGCTCGGCGTAGCACCAGGTGCTCAGCCGGCGGACGGCCGCGCTGGCGACGCCGCGCCGGCGGGCCGCCCCGACGGTCCAGTAGGAGACCCAGCCCCAGTTGTGCACGTTGTTGACGTTGGTGACGGCCACCTGGCCGAGCAGCGTGGCCGACGGGCCGGGCCCGTCGGTGACCGCCCAGGAGTAGGCCGTGCCCTCCTGCTTGCGCTCCTCGTAGCGGGCTATCCAGCGCGCGGCGGCCGCGTCGTCCACCGTGCCCTCTTCGAGGACGCTGCCGAACTGCAGGTACATGCCCGGCTCGTTGAACGCGTCCCGGACGGCCGGCACGTCGCTCTCCCGCCAGGGGCGCATGAGGAGCCCGGGGCCGGCCGGGAACTGCCAGAGGGACGTTTCCTCGCTCATCCGGCCGATCCTACCGGCGGGCCGCGGGCGGTATCCGGGCTGGCCGGATGCGGGCGCGGGCGGCTCTGCCCTGGGCAGATCAGCCAGGAGGCGAAGCGCCTTGGCCGGCGCTGGTGGCCCGGGCAGGCTGGCGGGCATGAGGCTACTGCTGCTGGGCGGGACGGAGTTCGCCGGACCGCCCCTGGTACACGAGGCGTTGGCGCGTGGCTGGCGGGTCACGGTCTTCAACCGGGGCCGCTCCCCGGCCCCGCCGGGGGTGACGGCCCTGCGCGGCGACCGGCTGGCGCCCGGCGGGCTGGCCGCGCTGGCGGACGGCACCTGGGACCTGGTGGTGGACACCTGGAGCGAGGCGCCGGTGGCCGTCCAGGCGACCGCGCGACTGCTGGCCGGCCGGGCCGGGCACTACAGCTACCTCTCCAGCCGCTCGGTCTACGCCTTCCCCCCGCCGGCCGGTGCGAACGAGGACAGCCCGGTGGTGGCCGGTGCCCCGGACGCGGAGCGGACGGAGTACGCGGCCGACAAGCGGGGTGGGGAGCTGGCGGCGCAGCGGGAGTTCGGCGTCGACCGGGCCCTGTTGGTGCGCTGCGGGCTGCTGCTCGGGCCCTACGAGAACGTGGGCCGGCTGCCCTGGTGGCTGCGCCGGATCGCCAGGGGCGGCGAGGTGTTGGCCCCCGGTCCGGCCGAACTGCCCCTCCAGTACCTGGACATCAGGGACCTGGCGCGGTGGACCCTGGACGCCGCGGCGCGCGGGCTGACCGGCCCCTACGACCTGGTGAGTCCGCCGGGCGCCAGCACCATGGGCGAGCTGTTGACGGCCTGCGCCGCGGTGACCGGCTCGGCCGCGACGTTCCGTTGGCTGACGCCGGAGGCGGTGCTGGCGGCCGGCATCGAGCCGTGGACGGAGTTGCCCTGCTGGCTGCCGCCGGGCCCGCTGCACGCCGGGCTGCACGGGTCCGATGTCAGCCGGGCGCTGGCCGCCGGGCTGACCGTGCGGCCGGTGGCCGAGACGGTCCGCGACACCTGGCGGTGGCTCGGCGAGTTGCCGCCGGGGACCCGGCTGGGTGGTCTCCGGTCTCCGATCGGCCTCCCCGAGGAGAAGGAGGCCCGGGCCCTGGCGGGTTGACCGGGCGTGGCTCGGCCGGGGCGCGGGCCGGTGGCGGGGGGCCGGGCCTGGGCCGAGCCGGGGCGGGCGCCTGCCCGGCGGGCGGTCAGGGGCGGTCCGCGGGCGGTATCACCGGCAGGCCGGCCGCGCGCCAGCTCTGGAAGCCGCCGATCACGTCGGTGGCGCGGGCCAGGCCGAGGGTCCGCAGCGAGGCGGCGGCCAGCGAGGAGGCGTACCCCTCGTCGCAGAGCACGATCCACCGCACCTCGGTGTCCACCGCCTCCGGTACCGAGGCGCCGCTCGCCGGATCGCAGCGCCACTCCAGGTGGTTGCGCTCGATGACCAGGGCGCCCGGCACGAGACCGTCCCTGGCCCGCTGTTCGTGGACGCGGGTGTCCACCAGCACCGCCCCCGCCCGCGCCTCGTGGTACGCCGCCTCGGCGGTGACCCGGTCCAGGGTCGCCCGCGCCGCCGCCAGATGGTCCTCGATCGTCGAACGCGCCGCGCTCATCCTCGCCCCTCCGTCGTGGGTGTTCCTCGGTTGCCGCGCTTCCCGCCCGGACCCCGGCCGGCCCGAGCCCGCTCGTGGGCGGGCCCGGGAGCCCGCTCCGGCACCGGATCCGGTCCGGTCGCGGGCCCCGGCCGGGTCAGTCCTCCACGGCGTCGGTGCGGTCCAGCCGCAGCCGGCCGTCGTCGGTCTCGGTGTAGTAGGACATGGTGGCCAGCGCGGGCGCGTAGGCGTGGATGCTGACCGCCGGCTCGGCGCCGGTGTTGGTGACCTCGTGCACGTGTCGCGGGCCGAAGGAGCGCACCGCGGCGAGCGGCAGCGCGCGGGTCCGGGGCGGGCGCCCACCCGCCCCCGGGAGGGCGAAGGAGCGCTCGGTGAGCGCGCCGCGCACCACGCCGAAGGCGCCCGAGGCCCCGCCGTGGTCGTGGATCTCGGTGCCCTGCCCCGGGAGCCAGGTCAGCAGCCAGACCTCGTGGTCGGTGCCGGCGGCCAGCCGGTGGTACCAGCGCTCCGGCGTGGTGAACCGCGCCAGCGGCTCCCACAGCTCGCGGCGCGCCGCGAAGGCGCGCACCGTGGCGGCCAACTCCTGTGGCGTGCGCGGGTCCTCGACGGTGGCGGGCAGGGTCAGGGCGGGGCTGGGCATGGTGATCCTCACGGAGCGGTGGCGGTGGGGCGGGCGAGCCCCGCCGGCGGTGGCGGGGCGGACCACACCCGACGGCGAACCACCGGGCGCGGCCGTGGCTCAGGCGTTTCGGACGGGCCCCGGCGGGGCCCCGGTCAGCCGAAGCTCAGAGACGGCCGCGACGACACAGCGCGCTGGCCACGCGGACGAGGTCCACATGGCTTCGCGAGAAGAGGCGCTTGCTGGTCGGCATGGCGACAGATCTACCGCGCGGGCCCCGCCCCGGTCAAGCGGCCCGGCCGACCGCGAGGCGTTCGTCAACTCCGGCCCCGACACCGGGACTTCCGCGTCATATCAGGGAGCGGGCGGTGGCTGTCCCGTGATGTGAGACGGAACACCACAATCTTGACGGCACCCGGAGAGCGCTGGCATTCTCACCTATTGTGAGCCAGGCTGCCTTTCTCGTAGCGCGGTTGCACGTCGATCTTCGACGGCAAGCCAGCGCGATCTGTGCCGTCGGACGCTGAGACAGCGCCTCGCCGACGCGCTTCCCCCTGTGTGACCGCCGTGCGCTCCGCCTCCCCGCGTGCGTTCCGGTGGACATCCGCTCACTGATCCCGGTCTTGTTCCCGGTGGTCCCTCCCGCCTCTGCACCCCCGCACCACCGTTTGGTCGCGCACCGGACGGTCACCGCCCGAGCTGTTCGGCATCCGCGCCGACGGCCCGGCCGGTGCGGTGGTCGGCGGGCGACCCCGTGACCCCGCCGGTGCCCGGTGAGCGGGGGAGGTGCCGGCCGCGCTGTGGGGCCGGCCTCCGTGCCGCTCCTCCACCGCAACGGCATACCCGCCCGGGAAGGCACCAGCCACACATGACCGAACACGACTTCGACATTCGCCGGATCGGCGGCCGGATCGGCGCCGAGATCCTCGGCGTCGACATCGCCCGCCCCCTCGATCCCGGCGTGGTCGCCGAGATCAACGCGGCGCTGATCGAGCACAAGGCGCTCTTCTTCCGCGGACAGCGGCTCGACGACGTCGCCCAGTACCGGTTCGCCTCGCTCTTCGGCGAGTTGACCGCCAAGTTGACCGCCAACCGGCCGGTGGCCCCGGCCACCGCCGGGGCCGGTTCGCCGGCCGCCGACCAGCCACCCGCCCACGGGGACGGCGGCCCCGTCAACCACTGGTACACCGAGGCCAGCCACCTGCCCGCCCCGCCCCGGGTGACCACCCTGCGCAGCCTGGTGGTCCCGCCCTACGGCGGCGACACCCTGATCGCCAACACCGCCACCGCCTACCAGGAGTCGCCCGCGCCGCTGCGCGCTCTGGCCGACCGACTCTGGGCGGTGCACGCCGAGCGCCCCGAGTTGGCCCTCGGCCACCCGCCTGGACCCGAACACCGGCCGGGGCCCGGCCGGCCCGCCGACCACCGCCCCGGCGCCGGGCGGCCGCCGGCCCGCACCGTCGCGCACCCGGTGGTCCGGGTGCACCCCGAGAGCGGTGAACGCGCCCTGTTCATCGGCGCGTTCGCCCAACGCCTGGTCGGTTTCGACGCCGACGACTCAACGGACCTGCTGCGTGTCCTCCAGGGCCGGGTGACCCGCCCGGAGAACGTCGTCCGGTGGCGCTGGGCCCCCGGCGACCTGGCGATCTTCGACAACCGCAGCACCCAGCACTACGCCCCCGACGACCACGGCACCCTGCCGCGCCTGCTGCACCGGGTGACCGTCGCCGGGGATGTTCCCGTCGGTACGGACGGAGAGCGCAGCCGCGTCGTCGAAGGCGACCGCGCGGAGCACCACACCCCCGCCTCGGCGGCCTGACCCTCGAAACACCAAGGAAGGAGCCGACGATGCGGCACCTTACCGCGCTCCCTGACCTGTCCGAACTCTCCGATGTGACGGTGACCCTGGCGCCGGAGAACCAGACGGCGGACGGCTCCGTGCCGTTGGTCGGCTATCTGGTGCTGGCCCCGGCCGGCACCCAGCCGGCCCAGCTCGGCGAGCTGCTCGCCGCGCAGGGGGCCGCGCCCCCGCCGGCCCGCCCGGCGGCCGTCACCCCCGAGTCACCCACCCGGGTCGCCCGCGGCATCGTGGTGGACACGGAGGAACGCACCGCCGCCGTGGACGGCGTCCCGCTGCGCCTGACCTACCTGGAGTTCGAGCTGCTCGCGCACCTGGTGCGGCACCCACACCGGGTCTACACCAGGGAGTCGCTGGTGGCGACCATCTGGGGCTACGGCCCGGTCGGCGACCAGCGCACGGTGGACGTGCACGTGGCCCGGCTGCGCCGGAAGCTCGGCCCGACCTACCGGGAGCGGATCGTCACGGTCCGCCGGGTGGGTTACAAGTACGTGCCGCCGGCCGGCGGCGTGCCGTCACCCGCGGTCCGGGGCGCTGCCCACCCGCCGACCCGGGCCGAGAACGCGGGCCTCAGCCGGCCCAGCGGCCCAGTGGTCTCAGCCGGCCAGCGGCACAGCGCGCGGCCTGGCCCCGACCGTCGCCCGGTAGCGGCGCAGCACCAGCCGGGCCAGTTCGGGCGCGGCGCCCAGCACCGGGGCCAACAGGTCGGCCCCCGCCTCCCGGGCGCCCGCCTCGATCCGGTCCGGCAGCCGCCCCGGCGCGATCACGTAGGGCGCCACCACGACCCGGCGCAGCCCGTCCGCCCGCAACGCCCGCACGGCAAACGCCGGGTCCGGCGCGCTCGCCGAGGCGTAGGCGGAGACCACCGCGCCCCAGCCGCCCGCCGCCCGCCACCCGTCGGCCAGCCGCTCCAGCGCGGCCCGGCCCGCCGGGGCGCTGGTGCCGGCCGAGGCCAGCACCACCCCGGTCGCCGAACGGTCGGTCAGCGGACCGCCGTTGGCCTCGGCCAGCCGGCGCTCCAGGGTCCTGGTCAGCAGCGGGTGCGGCCCCAGCACCTCGGACTGCCACACGGTCAGCCCCGGCAGCCGGTCCCGCTGGCGTGCCAGCAGCGCCGGGATGTCGGTGGTGGCGTGGAAGGCGCGGTTGAGCAGCAGCGGCACCGCCACCACCTCGCGGTGCCCGGCCGCCGACAGCTCGGCGAGCACCCGCTCCGCCCGGGGCAGCGCCAGGTCCAGGAAGCCGAAGGAGACCGGCAGCCCGGGCGCGGCGGCGCGCACCCGGGCCGTGAGCGCCCGCACCGTGGCGGCGTGGCGCGGGTCCCTGCTGCCGTGGGCGAGCAGCAGCAACGCCGGTCCCCGCCCGGTCATGACACCCGGGTCAGCAGCCCGCGGGAGCGCAGCACCCGGCGCTCCAGGGGAGAGAAGAACAGCAGGTCGATCGCGACACCCACCACCAGGATCAGGATGATGGTGGCCAGCACGCCCGACATGTTCTGCATGGTCCGGTAGTTCTCCATCAGCTGGCCGAGACCGGTGCCCAGGTCGGGGGAGTGCACGATCAGCTCGGCCGCCATCAGGGAGCGCCAGGAGAACGCCCAGCCCTGCTTGAGCCCCGCCAGGTAGCCGGGCAGCGCCGCCGGCAGCAGCACGAACCGCACGCTGCTCAGCCCGGTGGCGCCCAGGGTGCGGCCGGCCCGCAGGTAGAGCGGCGGGATCTGGTCCACGCCGGCCACGATGCCGTTGGCGATCGACGGCACCGCGCCGAGGAGCACCACCGCGTAGATGGTGCCGTTGGTCAGTCCGAACCAGATGATCGCCGCCGGCACCCAGGCGATGGACGGCAGCGACTGGAGCCCGGTGAGCACCGGGCCGATCGCCGCCCGCACCAGCTTGACCCGGGCGACCAGCAGCCCCAGCGGGGTGCCCACCGCGATGGCGATCAGGAAGCCCAGGATGCCGCGCGAGACGCTCGTCCAGATGTACTCCAGGAGCGTGCCGGCGCGCCACATGTCGGCGAAGACGGCGCCCACGTCGCCGGGGCTGGGCAGCAGGTAGTCCGGCTGCACGTCGGCCCAGAAGGTGATCTGCCAGACCGCCAGGACCAGCCCGATCGCCACGATCGGCGGCAGCACCTTGGTGAGCAGCACGCGCCCGACGGGCGTCCGTTCCGAGCCGCCCGGGCTCTCCAGCGCGTCCAGGCCGGCCTCCAGGCCCGCCAGGTCGCTCCCGCTGGCCGGGGTGGCGGTGTCACTGCTGGCCATGGCGGCGGATCTCCTCCCGGAGTCGTTCGGTGATCTCCACGGAGAGCGCGGAGACCTCGGTGTCCTCGATCCGGCGCGGGTGGTCGATGTCCACCCGCCACTCGGTGACCACCCGGCCGGGGCGGGAGGAGAGCAGGATGACCCGCTGGGCCAGCCGGACCGCCTCCCGCACGTTGTGGGTGACGAACAGCACCGAGACCCCGGTCTCCGACCAGATCCGGGTCAGCTCCTCGTGCAGCACGTCCCGGGTGATGGCGTCCAGCGCGGCGAACGGTTCGTCCATCAGCAGCAGTTGGCTGTCCTGGGCGAGCGCCCTGGCCAGCGCGACGCGCTGCCGCATCCCGCCGGACAGCTCGTGCACCCGCTTGTCGTAGGAGCCCTGCAGCCGGACCAGCGCCAGCAGCCGCTCGGCCTCCACCCGGCGCTCCGCCTTGGCCACGCCGCGCAGCCGCAGCGCCAGCTCGATGTTGCGGCCGGCGGTCAGCCACGGGAAGAGCGCGTGCTCCTGGAACATCAGCGCCGGCCGCCCGCCGGGGACGGAGATGTCCCCGACCGAGGCGTCGTCCAGGCCGGCGGTCAGGTTGAGCAGGGTGGACTTGCCACAGCCCGAGGCGCCGATCAGGGTGACGAACTCACCCGGGGCGACATGGAGACTGATGTCGTCGAGCACCAGCTGCTGCTTGCCCGGCCGGCCGAAGGACTTCGACACGTGGTCGAACCGCACGGCGTACCCGGCCTCGGCCGTGGCGTCGTCACTGACCGTGCCGTCAACGGCGGTAGCCATCGGTAGTCACCTCCTGGGGTGAACGTGAGCGGAAACCCGGATGGTGTGCGGCGGTTCAGCCGACGCCCAGGCCGGCGTCCCCGACCTCCGGCTGGTCCTGTTCGGCCAGCACCCGGTTGAGGATGGACAGGTCGTAGATCCCGGTGAGGTCGGTCTCGTCCAGCAGGCCGACCTCGGTGGCGTTCTCCGCGCCGGTCAGCAGCGTCTCGGCCAGCGGGTCGTTGACGAACTCGACGTTGGCGAAGGCCGGGTCGAGCACCTCGGCGGGCAGCTCGTTGCCGCCGGGCAGCCGGCCCAGCGCCGTGTTGAAGACGGTCTTGGCCTCGTCCTCGTTCTCGTTGATCCACGCGTTGGTGCGCACCACGCCCCGCACCACGGCCTCCACCACGTCGGGGTGCTCCTCCAGGAAGGACTGGGAGGCGATCAGGTGGGTCACCACGTACTGGCCGTCGTCCCACAGCTCGCCCTCGTCGAGCAGCGTCTCGGCGCCCCGGCTGAGCAGGTTGGCGGCGGTCGGCTCCGGCACCCAGGCGCCGTCGATGTCGCCGCCGTCGAAGGCCGCGGGGATCTCCGAGTTGGCGATCCGCAGCACCGACACGTCGCCCCGGCCGCTCTGCGGGTCCACCTCGAAGCCCTGGTCGTTGAGGTAGCTGAGCAGCGCCACGTCCTGGGTGTTGCCCAGCTGCGGGGTCGCGATCCGCTTGCCCGCCAGGTCGTCCAGGCTGCTCACGGTGTCCGGGTTGACGACCAGCGAGGCGCCGCCGGAGGCCGCGCCGGCGACCACCCGCAGGCTCTGCCCGCCCGAGCCGGCGAAACCGTTGATCGCCGGGTTGGGGCCGATGAAGGTGAGGTCGAGGTCGCCGGCGTTGAGCGCCTCGATCGCGGAGGGGCCGGCGTTGAAGACCTGGGTGCTGATCTCGGTGCCGCCCAGCTCCTCCCGGATGGCGCCGTCGTTCTCCAGGCCGATCACCCCGGTGGCGTGGGTGATGTTGGCGAAGTAGCCGATGGTCACCTCGTCGGCGGAGAGGGTGGGCCCGTCGCTCGTGGTGTTCGACGACGGCTCCTCGTCCTCGGCGTCCGAGCCGTAGCCGCAGGCGGCGACGGGGGCGAGCAGCAGCGGCAGCAGCGCCAGGCCGGCGAGCGGGCGGCGGGTTCTGCCGGAGACGGGACGACGGAAGGCGGTCATGGCTCGGGTTCCTCTCGGCGGGCGCGCGCCGTCGGCGGCGCGCGTGCGGGGGGCGTGGTGGGTGGGCGGGGGGACTGGGACGACGCCGGTGGCGCGGGGGTGCCGCGCCGCGTCAACTCAGCCCGCACATCGCGCGATGCCGCCGTGGCCGCTGCCCAGCGCGCCACTGCCCACCCGTCCGCCCTCCTTGGCGAAGGTCGAGAAGAAGTCCCTCGGCATGGTCAGAAGTCCCAACCGTCCGAGGAGTCGGCGCCGGCCGGCAGGTCCGCGCCGGCGGCGTCGGTGAACGCCTCGCCCGCCATCCCGGCGGTCAGCGTGGCGCCGTCGGCCGGATCGATCAGCAGGAACGAGCCGGTGGTGCGGGAGACCGCGTAGTCGTCCAGGGCCAGCGGTTCGGCGGTGCGGACCACCACCCGGCCGATGTCGTTGGCCGCCAGCTGGCCCGGGTCCGGATGCTGGGACAGGTCGTCCAGGGTGAGCCGGGACGGTATCTCCTTGACGATCGCCTTGACCGTCCGGGTGGTGTGCTTCAGCAGCACCCGGGCCCCCGGCGTCAACGGCCGGTCGTGCAGGTGGCAGACGGTCGCCGTCAGGTCCTGGCTGCCCGGTGCCGCGGAGGCGGTCGGCGCGATCAGGTCGCCGCGGGAGATGTCCAGGTCGTCGGTGAGGGTCACGGTCACCGACTGCGGCGCCCAGGCCAGGTCGACGGACTGGCCCAGCAGGTCGATCCGCTCCACCACGCTGGTCCGCCCCGAGGGCGCCACCGTGACCCGGTCGCCGACCCGCAGCACCCCGGACGCCAACTGGCCCGCGTAGCCGCGGTAGTCGGGGTGCTCGGCCGACTGCGGCCGGATCACGTACTGGACGGGGAAGCGGGTCGGCTCGACCGACGGGTCGTGGGCCACCGGCACCGTCTCCAGGTGCTCCAGCACGGTGGGCCCGCCGTACCAGTCCATGGTCGCCGACGGGGAGACCACGTTGTCGCCGGCCAGCGCCGAGATCGGGATGGCGGTCACCTCGGGGATGCCGAGGGTGCCGGCGTACCGGGTGAACTCGGCGGCGATCTCAGCGAAGACCGGCTCGGCGTAGTCCACCAGGTCCATCTTGTTGACCGCCAGCACCACCTGAGGCACCCGCAGCAGCGCGGCGACCGCCGCGTGCCGGCGGGTCTGCTCGACCACCCCGTTGCGCGCGTCCACCAGGATGATGGCCAGCTCGGCGGTGGAGGCGCCGGTCACCATGTTCCGGGTGTACTGCACGTGGCCGGGGGTGTCGGCGAGGATGAACCGGCGGCGGGCGGTGGCGAAGTAGCGGTAGGCCACGTCGATGGTGATGCCCTGCTCGCGCTCGGCGCGCAGCCCGTCGGTGAGCAGCGCCAGGTCCGGCGTCTCCTGCCCGCGGTTGCGGGAGGCCAGCTCGACGGCGGCCAGCTGGTCGCTGAGCACCGACTTGGAGTCGTGCAACAGCCGGCCCACCAGCGTGGACTTGCCGTCGTCGACGGAGCCGGCGGTGGCGAACCGCAGCAGCGAGGTGGCGGATATGGCCGCGGCGTCGGCGGTCTCGGCGGCGGTCATCAGAAGTACCCCTCGCGCTTGCGGTCTTCCATGGCGGCCTCGGACAGCTTGTCGTCGGCCCGGGTGGCGCCCCGTTCGGTCAGGCGGGAGGCGGCGATCTCGGTGATGATCTGCTCGATGGTCTCGGCGTCCGACTCCACGGCGCCGGTGCAGGACATGTCGCCCACGGTGCGGTAGCGGACCTGCCGGACCTCGACCGTCTCGTGCTCGCGCGGCCCGCCCCAGTCGCCGGGGGCCAGCCACATGCCGTCCCGCTGGAACACCTCCCGCCGGTGGGCGTGGTAGATCGCCGGGATCTCGATCTTCTCCCGGGCGATGTACTGCCACACGTCCAGCTCGGTCCAGTTGGAGAGCGGGAAGACCCGGACGTGCTCGCCCGGCGCGTGCCGGCCGTTGTACAGCTGCCACAGCTCGGGGCGCTGCCGGCGCGGGTCCCAGCCGCCGAACTCGTCGCGCAGCGAGAAGACCCGCTCCTTCGCCCTGGCCTTCTCCTCGTCCCGCCGGCCGCCGCCGAAGACGGCGTCGAAGCGGTTGCTCTCGATGGCGCGCAGCAGCGGCACCGTCTGGAGCGGGTTGCGGGTGCCGTCGGGGCGCTCACGCAGCTCGCCGCTGTCGATGAAGTCCTGCACCAGCGCCACGGTCAGCCGCAGCCCGTGCCGGGCCACCACCCGGTCGCGGTACTCGATGACCTCGGGGAAGTTGTGCCCGGTGTCCACGTGCAGCAGGGAGAACGGCGGCGGCGCCGGCGCGAACGCCTTGAGCGCCAGGTGCAGCATGACGATGGAGTCCTTGCCGCCCGAGAAGAGGATCACCGGGCGCTCGAACTCGCCCGCCACCTCGCGGAAGATGTGCACCGCCTCGGACTCCAGCACGTCGAGATGGCTCAGGGCGTAGGGCCCGCCGATCCCTTCGGTGACCTGAAGCGCCGCCGTCATGGGGAATTCCTCTCGTTCGCCGCCGACCGTGCTGCCGCCGACCGTGCCGCCGCCGACCGGCGTGCCGTCGACCCTGCCGCCGCCCGCGCCGGTCCGTGGCGCCCCGCCGGGCCGGCTCACGCCAGACCCCGCTCGGCCAGCAGCGCGTGCAGCGCCGCGGCGGACTCGGTGACGCTCTGCCGGTGCGTCTCGATCCGCAGCTCGGGCGCCTCGGGCGCCTCGTAGGGGTCGTCCACGCCGGTCAGGCCGGTCAGTTCGCCGCTGGCCTGCTTGGCGTACAGGCCCTTGACGTCCCGCTCCGAGCAGACCTCGACCGGCGTCGCCACATGCACCTCCAGGTAGCGGGTGCCGGCCGCGTCGTGGTGCTTGCGGACCGCCTCCCGGCTGTCCGCGTAGGGCGCGATCACCGGCACCAGCACGGTCACCCCGTGCGAGGCGAGCAGCTCGGCGACGAAGCCGATCCGCCGCACGTTGGTGTGCCGGTCCTCCCGGGAGAAGCCCAGCCCGGCCGACAGGAACTCGCGGATCTCGTCGCCGTCCAGCACCTCGACCCGCCGGCCCGCCTCGACCAGCCGGTCGGCCAGCGCCCGGGCGATCGTCGTCTTGCCGGCGCTGGGCAGCCCGGTGAGCCACACGGTGGCGCCCCGGTTGGTCTCACTCATCCCCGCACTCCTCGTGTCCCGCTCTTCCGCCGTGGTCATCAGCCGTGCAGCCCGCACTCGGTCTTGCCCAGCCCGGCCCAGCGGCCCGACCTGGCGTCCTCGCCCTCGGCGACCCGCCGGGTGCAGGGCGCGCAGCCGATCGAGGCGTAGCCGTCCTGGAGCAGCGGGTTGGTCAGGACGCCGTGCTCGGCGACGTACTCCTCGACGTCCCGCTGGGTCCAGCGGGCGATGGGCGCCACCTTGACCTTGCCGCGCCGGGCGTCCCAGCTGACCACCGGCGTGTTGGCGCGGGTCGGCGACTCGTCCCGGCGCAGGCCGGTGGCCCAGGCCGTGTAGTCGGCGAGCCCGCGCTCCAGCACCTCGACCTTGCGCAGCGCGCAGCAGCGGTCCGGGTCCCGGTCGTGCAGCCGGGGGCCGAACTCGGCGTCCTGCTCGGCGACGGTCTGCCGGGGCGTCAGGGTCAGCACGTTGACGTCCAGCGCCACGGCGACCGCGTCCCGGGTGCCGATGGTCTCCGGGAAGTGGTAGCCGGTGTCCAGGAAGACCACGTCGACCCCGGGCCTGACCCGGGAGGCCAGATGGGCCACCACGGCGTCCTCCATCGAGGAGGTGACGCAGAACCGGTCGCCGAAGGTGTCGGCCGCCCAGCGCAGGATCTCCAGCGCGTCGGCGTCCTCCAACGCGCGCCCGGCGCGCTCGGCCAGCGCCCGCGCCTCCTCGGCGTCGGGGCCGGCCGCCGCGGGGGCGGTGCTCTGGGGGGAGGTGGTCTCCATCGTCATCTCCTTCAGCTGGCGTCCGCCCCGCCGGACTCGGCGGAGGGGCGGACGATACCGCTGGCCAACAGGCCCAGGAACGACAGCCGGAACGCCCGGTTGCAGGCCGCGCATTCCCAGGCGCCGGGCCCGGCCTCACTGGGGCGCAGGTCCTCCTCGGCGCAGTAGGGGCAGTAGAACGGGGCGGCGCGTTCGCTCACTTGAGGGCCCCCTCGTCCGCGCGGGTCACCCACTGGGCGAACCGCTCGCCCGGCTCGCGCTGCGCCTCGAAGGCCCGCAGCACCCGCTCGACGTAGTCGGCCAGCCCGGCGGCGGTGACCTTCAGCCCGCGCACCTTGCGGCCGAACCCCGGGTCCAGGCCGAGCGAACCGCCCAGGTGCACCTGGAAACCCTCGACCTGCTGGCCGTCGGCGTCGGTGACCAGCTGCCCCTTGAGACCGATGTCCGCGACCTGGATACGGGCGCAGGAGTTGGGGCAGCCGTTGATGTTGATGGTGATCGGCTCGGAGAACTCCGGGAGGCGGCGCTCCAGTTCGTCGATCAGCCAGGAGCCGCGGCCCTTGGTCTCGACGATGGCCAGCTTGCAGAACTCGATCCCGGTGCAGGCCATGGTGCCGCGCCGGAAGGACGACGGCCGGGTGGTCAGGCCCAGCGCCTCCAGCTCGTCGGCGAGCTGCTCGACCTGCTCCTCGGCCACGTCCAGGATCAGCATCTTCTGCTGGACCGTGGTGCGCACCCGGTGCGAGCCGTAGGCCTCGGCGAGGTCGGCGATCTTGGTCAGCGTGGCGCCGTCCACCCGGCCGACCCGGGGCGCGAAGCCGAGGTAGCGGCGGCCGTCCCGCTGCCGGTGGACGCCCACGTGGTCGCGCCACTCGCCGGGCGGCTGCGCGGGCGCCGGGCCGTCGAGCAGCGGACGCCGCAGGTACTCGTCCTCCAGCACCTGGCGGAACTTCGCGACGCCCCAGTCGGCGAGCAGGAACTTGATCCGGGCACGGGTCCGCAGCCGCCGGTAGCCGTAGTCGCGGAACAGGCCGACCACGCCCTCGTGCACGTCGGCGACCTCGTCCAGCGGCACCCAGGCGCCGAGGCGTTCGCCCAGCCTGGGGTTGGTGGAGAGCCCGCCGCCGACCCACACGTCGAAGCCGGGGCCGTGCTCGGGGTGCACCACGCCGACGAACGAGATGTCGTTGATCTCGTGCGCCACGTCCAGCAGCGGGGAGCCGGAGACCGCCGACTTGAACTTGCGCGGCAGGTTGGAGTAGGCGGGATTGCCGACCACCCGGCGCTGGATGGCCTCGATGGCCGGGGTGCCGTCGATGATCTCGTCCGCCGCGATGCCGGCGACCGGGGAGCCGACCACCACGCGCGGGGTGTCGCCGCACGCCTCGGTGGTGGAGAGGCCGACGCCCTCGAGGCGCCGCCAGATCTCCGGCATGTCCTCGATCCGGATCCAGTGGTACTGGATGTTCTGCCGGTCGGTGATGTCGGCGGTGCCCCGGGCGAACTCCTCGGATATCCCGCCGATCACCCGCAGCTGCTCGGTGGTGAGCAGCCCGCCGTCGATCCGGACCCGGAGCATGAAGTACTCGTCGTCCAGCTCCTCGGGCTCCAGGATCGCGGTCTTGCCGCCGTCGATGCCGGGCCGGCGCTGGGTGTAGAGACCCCACCAGCGCATCCGGCCGCGCAGGTCGGCGCCGTCGATCGAGTCGAAGCCCCGCTGGGCGTAGACCGTCTCGATGCGTGTCCGCACATTGAGACCGTCATCGTCCTTCTTGGTCTGCTCGTTCCCGTTGAGCGGGGTGAAGTGGCCCGAGGCCCACTGCCCCTCGCCACGGTGCCGCCCGGGCTTGCGTCGGGGCGTACCGGCGGGCTTCTTGACGGAGTCCGGCATCATCACGGCTTTCTGCGGGCAGCAGGGAGACTCTGACCTGGAGACCGCCGCAACGTCGCGGCGGGCAGGACAGAGTCGATGGTCAACAGGGGTTTCCGACAGCCCGGAAGGGGCGGGGGCGGACGGCGAACGGAGCGGACCCCGGGTGCGGTGGTGCTCTCAGGTCACCCGGAACAGATGGCGCTGGACATTCGACCGAGATCAACATGGCGGCGACTCACCAGGGCAATTCCCGCTCGCGACATGACGGCAGCGTTGCACGCGGTCCCCCGCCAGTCCACCACTATCCAGCATATGGACATGAGTGTCCCGCTATGCGAACGCTTTGAGTGGAGATATCACGCTCCGTCGAGCGGTCGACGACCGAGGGCTGACCAGCGGGCCGGACGGGCGCGCCTCCCGGCCCCCTCGACCCCCGGTCGGCTGCTACCCGGCCGGCACCGCCCGCGCCCGGCGCACCACGGCGGCCAACCCGGCGCCGCCCGGCAGGGTGCCGAAGCTGCCGCCGCCGTCGCCGCCCAGCCGGGAGGCGCAGAACGCGTCCGCCACCTCCGGCGGCGCGAAGCGCACCAGCAGCGCGCCCTGGAGCACCAGCGCCAGCCGCTCCACCACCCGGCGCGCCCGACCCTCCACTCCCTCCAGATCGGAGAGTTCGGTCAGCAGCCCCTTGAGCGCCGCGTCCAGCCGGTGGTCCACGCCCGTGGCCTGGCCCACCTCGGTGAGGAAGGCGTTGAGCGCGCCCGGCTCGCGCTGGAGCGCGCGCAGCACGTCCAGCGCCTGCACGTTGCCCGAGCCCTCCCAGAGCGAGTTGAGCGGCGACTCGCGCAGCAGCCGCGGCAGCCCGGACTCCTCCACGTAGCCGTTGCCGCCCAGGCACTCCAACGCCTCGGCCACCACCGGCGTGCAGCGCTTGGTCACCCAGTACTTGGCGGCCGGCACCGCCAGCCGCAGCAGGTGGCGGTCGTGCGGACTACCGGCCGCCGCGGCGTCGGCCGCCGCCGCCAGCCGCAGCGCCAGCGCGGTGGCCGCCTCGGACTCCACGGCCAGGTCGGCCAGCACGTTGGTCATCAGCGGCTTGTCGATCAGCGGGCCGCCGAAGGCCTCCCGGTGCGCCGCGTGGTGGATCGCCCGGGTCACCGCCTGCCGCATGAGCGCGGCCGAGCCGGTCACGCAGTCGATCCGGGTGGCCGCCACCATCTCGATGATGGTGCGCACCCCCCGCCCCTCCTCGCCGACCAGCCAGGCCAGGGTGTCCCCGTCGAACTCGACCTCGGACGAGGCGTTGGAACGGTTGCCCAGCTTGTCCTTGAGGCGCTGCAGCCGGAAGGAGTTGCGGCTGCCGTCCGGCAGCACCCGGGGCAGCAGGAAGCAGCTCAGCCCGCCGGGCGCCTGGGCCAGCACCAGGAAGGCGTCCGACATCGGCGCGGAACAGAACCACTTGTGGCCGGTCAGCCGGTAGAGGCCGGGCTCGCCGGCCGGCTCGGCCCGGGTGGTGTTGGCCCGCACGTCGGAGCCGCCCTGCTTCTCCGTCATCCCCATCCCGGCCAGCGCGCCGGCCTTCCCGGTCGCCGGCACCCCGAGGCCCGGCTGGTAGACCCGCGAGGTGAGCAGCGGCTCCCAGACGGCGGCGAGCGCGGGCGTGGCGCGCAGCGCGGGCACGGCCGCGTGCGTCATCGAGATGGGGCAGCCATGCCCCGCCTCCACCTGGGACCAGACAAAGAATCCGGCCGTCCTACGCAACTGGCCGGAAGGCCGCGACCAGGCGTCGGTCAGGCCGGCCCCCACCGCCCGGTCCAGCAGCTGGTGCCAGGCCGGGTGGAACTCCACCTCGTCGATCCGGTGCCCGACGGCGTCGAAAACCCGCAGCGCAGGCGGGTTCTCGTTGGCCAGCCGGCCCCACTCGGCGGCCTCGGCCGAGCCGGCCGACCGGCCCAGCGCCGACAGCTCGGCGGTGGCCTCGTCGGCCACCTCGGGCGCCACCTGGCGGGCGAAGCCCTCGGTGAGCGCCGCGTCCTGGGCGAACACGTCGTGGCCGACGAGCGGCGGGACCTGGTTGGTGACCGCGTGGGTGCTGGGCGTCATGACTCCACGGTAGGCGCCGGACCAGCGCGGCGGCACCCCCACGACCCGCACATCAGGGGCTACCGCTCCCCGACTGCCCTAGTACAGTGGGGCGTTCGGCGGCGACGGCAGGGAGCGACAGATGGCGTTGGGGCTGGATACCGATGGCGTCCTCGGCGAGCTGGACGCGGCGTCGATGGCGTTGGACTTCCGGCAGACGGGGCCAACCGTGCCCCGGATGATCCTGGGGAACCGGCTCCGCGCGCTGCGGGAGTCCCAGGGCATCACCGGCGCCGACGCCGGCCGTTGCATCCGTGGCTCGCACTCCAAGATCAGTCGCCTGGAGATGGGCAAGACCGGCTTCAAGGTCCGGGACGTCATCGACCTGCTCGCCTTCTACGGGGTCTACGACGAGGGGGAGCGCGGCACCCTGCTGGCGCTGGCCCGCGAGTCCAACAGCCAGGGCTGGTGGCAGTTCTTCCACGACGTGGTGCCCAGCTGGCTCCATGTCTACCTGGGTCTTGAGCAGACGGCGACGGTGATCCGTGGCTACGAACTCCAGTTCGTGCCCGGGCTGCTCCAGACCGAGGAGTACGCGCGCGCGGTGATCTCCCTGGTCCCGGACGAGGAGGAGCGGCTGGAACGCCGGGTGCGGCTGCGGATGGCCCGCCAGCACGTGCTGCGCCGGGACCGGCCGCCCTACCTGTGGACGGTCATCGACGAGACGGCGCTGCGGCGGTCGATGGGCGGCCGGGGGCTGATGCGCCGGCAGTTGGCCTACCTGCTGGAGGTGTCCCGGCTGCCGCACGTCACCGTCCAGGTGGTGCCGTTCGCGGCCGGCGCCCACTCGGCCATCGCCGGCCCGGTCACGGTGCTCCGCCCGCCGGGCGGTGACCTGCCGGACGTGGTCTACCTGGAGCAGCTCACCGGCGGCGCTTACCCGGACAAACCGGGTGATGTCGAGCAGTACCGGCACGTGATGAACCGGCTGGCCGTCGAGGCGATGCCGCCGGACGCCACCGAGGACTTCCTGCTCGCCGCGCTCCGCGAGCTCTGACCCCGGGTTCGCCCCCGTCCGACCCGCCCGGGCCGGGCGCCTCGCCCTGCCGGCGGGCGGCCCGCCGGGGATGTGCCGGTGAGCCGTGAGACGTTCGCCAACCGCTGGTCGGGAGGCTGCCGCGATTCCGCGTGCCGCAACGTCCCTCCCGGACCGCCCCCGCCAACCGCCGGTCGGGGAACCCCCTGTGGGGACACGGTTGGCTACCGCCGACCGGAGGGCGCGGTCGGTTGTCGGTGAGGAAGCTCCGCAGGGAACCCGGCCCGTCGTCCGCCGGAGCCGCTGCCGAACGTACCCGCCAACCGTCCGCCTGGAGGCGCCGGTCTGCCGCCGGTCGGGGGCGCGTCAGCCGGAGGGTCCCGGCTGTGAGGCGTTCGCCAACCGCTGGTGGGGAAGCGCCGGTCCGTCACCTGCCGGGCGGTCCCGGCCGAGACGCGCCCGGCGACCGTCCGCGGGGAAGCGCCGGTTGGTAGCCCGTCGAGGTGCTGGTCAGTCGCCTGCCCGGCAGCCCCGGTGGCAAAGGGCCCTGCCGGGGCCCCCGGCAGGCCGCTCACCGCTACCCCGGCTTCGCCGGAATAGCGGTGGGCGGCACGGCGTCCTCTATCCCGTGGCCCGGCCGGCGGCGGGCCACCCGTTGATCGCCCACAGCGAACACGGGCCGGCCCCCGGGAACATCTCGCCCCCGCTCCAGCATTGAGTCGGCATAGCTCAATTTGCCTGCCAAGGGAGGCGTCATGGAAGCGTCGTTCGACGTACTCACCCTGCCCGTGCTGCCGTTGGAGAGCGAGGCCGTGCTGCCCGGCATGGTGGTGCCGCTGGAGCTCTCCGACGCGGAGGTCCGGGCCGCCGTGGAGGCGGCCCAGTCCGCCGCGCCCCGCGGGGAGAAGCCGCGGGTGCTGCTGGTGCCCCGGCTGGACGGAAGCTACCCGGCGCTCGGCGTGGTCGGCCGGGTCGAGCAGGTCGGCCGGCTGGCCGACGGCGACCCCGGCGCCCTGGTGCGCGGGCTGCGCCGGGCCAGGGTCGGCGCCGGCACCACGGGCCCGGGCCGGGCCCTGTGGGTGGAGGTCGGCCCGGTCGACGAGTCGGAGCCGAGCCCGCTGCCCGGGGCGGTCGCCGAGCTGGTCAAGGAGTACCGGGCGCTGGCCACCAGCTGGCTGCGCAAGCGCGGCGCCTGGCAGGCCGTGGACCGGGTGGCCGGCATCGAGGAGGTGGGCGCGCTGGCGGACAACGCCGGGTACTTCCCGTTCCTCACCGCCGAGCAGCGCGCCACCCTGCTCAGCACGCTCGACCCGGTGGAGCGGCTCCGGCACGCCAGCCGCTGGTTGAGCGACCACCTGGCGGAGGAGGAGGTCTCCGAGTCCATCGCCAAGGACGTCCAGGACGGCGTCGAGCGGCAGCAGCGCGAGTTCCTGCTCCGTCGCCAGCTGGAGGCGGTCCGCAAGGAGCTGGCCGAGCTGGACGGCGGCTCGCCGGACGGCGACGAGGCGGACCCCAGGGCCCGGGTCGAGGCCGCCGACCTTCCGGAGCGGGTGCGGCAGGCCGCGCTCAAGGAGGTGGAGAAGCTGGAGCGGGCCTCGGACGCCAGTCCGGAGGCCGGCTGGCTGCGCACCTGGCTGGACACCGTCCTCGAACTGCCCTGGCAGGTGCGGACCGAGGACTCCTACGACATCCCGGGCGCCCGCGCGGTGCTGGACGCGGACCACGCCGGGCTGACCGACGTCAAGGAGCGGATCACCGAGTACCTCGCGGTGCGCAAGCGGCGCGCCGACCGCGGCCTGGGCGTGGTCGGCGGCCGGCGCGGCGGCGCCGTGCTGGCGCTGGTCGGCCCGCCCGGGGTCGGCAAGACCTCGCTGGGTGAGAGCGTGGCGAAGGCCATGGGGCGGAAGTTCGTCCGGGTGGCGCTCGGCGGCGTCCGCGACGAGGCGGAGATCAGGGGCCACCGCCGCACCTACGTGGGCGCGCTGCCCGGCCGGATCGTGCGGGCCGTCAAGGAGGCCGGCTCGATGAACCCGGTGGTGCTGCTCGACGAGATCGACAAGGTCGGCGCCGACTACCGGGGCGACCCGTCGGCCGCGCTCCTCGAAGTGCTGGACCCGGCGCAGAACCACACCTTCAGGGACCACTACCTGGAGGTCGAGCTGGACCTCTCGGACGTGGTCTTCCTGGCCACCGCCAACGCCCTGGAGGCCATCCCGCAGCCGCTGCTGGACCGGATGGAGCTGGTCAGGCTCGACGGCTACACCGAGGAGGAGAAGGTCACCATCGCCAGGGACCACCTGCTGCCCCGGCAGCTGGGGCTGGCCGGGCTGACCGCAGACGAGGTCACCGTCGAGGAGGCGGCGCTGCGCCGGCTCGCCACCGAGTACACCAGTGAGGCCGGGGTGCGCGGCCTGGAGCGGATGATCGCCCGGGTGCTGCGGAAGGTCACCGCCCAGGCCGAGTTGGGCGAGCTGACCCTGCCGCACGCGGTCACCGCCGACGGGCTGCGCCGCCTGGTGGGCCGTCCGCACCACGTGCCGGAGGCGGCCCAGGAGCCTGGCGTCCGCCGCACCTCGGTGCCGGGCGTGGCCACCGGCCTGGCCGTCACCGGCGCCGGCGGGGACGTGCTCTACGTCGAGGCCTCGCTGGCCGACGCGGAGACCGGCGGCGCCGGGCTGACCCTCACCGGCCAGCTGGGCGACGTGATGCGGGAGTCCGGGCAGATCGCGCTCGCCTACCTCCGCTCGCGCGGCGCCGAGCTGGAGCTGCCGGTCGGCGACCTGCGGGAGCGCGGCATCCACCTGCACGTGCCGGCGGGCGCGGTGCCCAAGGACGGGCCCAGCGCCGGGGTCACCATGACCACCGCGCTGGCCTCGCTGCTCAGCGGGCGCCGGGTGCGTCCCGAGGTGGCGATGACCGGCGAGGTGTCACTCACCGGGCGGGTGCTGCCGGTGGGCGGGGTCAAGCAGAAGCTGCTGGCCGCGCACCGGGCCGGGCTGACCACGGTGATCATCCCGGCGCGCAACGAGCCGGACCTCGACGACCTGCCGGCCGAGGTGCTGGAGACGCTCCGGGTGCACCCGGTGGCGGACGTCCGGCAGGTGCTGGAGCTGGCCCTCGCGCCGGCCGGGGCGCCGGCCGAGTCGCCGGCCACGCTGGCCGCCTGACCGGCGGTTTCGTCTCCTCCCGACGGCCCCGCACGGGACCGCCGGGAGGGGGCGTATGGTCTGCCGTTATGAGTCCTTCGATCGCGACGAACACGCGCGTTGACCTCGACGGCCTGCTGGACTTCGTCCGGGCCAGGCACCGTGCCATCCTGCTGACCAGGCGGGCCGACGGCGCTCCCCAGTCCTCGCCGCTGACCTGCGGCGTCGACGACTCCGGCCGGATCGTGATGTCCACCTACCCGGAGCGGGCCAAGGTCCGCAACGCCCGGCGGGACCCGCGGGTGAGCGTGCTGGTGCTGTCGGACGAGTGGGACGGCCCCTGGGTGCAGCTCGACGGCAGTGCCGAGGTGCTGGACGTCCCCGAGGCCGTGGAGCCGCTCGTCGAGTACTACCGCAACATCGCCGGGGAGCACCCGGACTGGGCCGAGTACCGGACGGCGATGGCCCGGCAGGGCAAGTCCCTGATCCGGGTCACCCCGGAGCGCTGGGGTCCGATCGCCACCGGCGGCTTCCCGGCCCGGCTCGCGTAGGGGCGCACCACGGCGGAGGCACCACCTCCGTGTCCGAATCCCGCCAGTGTGGGGGGCGTGCCGCCCCGCACACTGGCGGGGTGATGGACGACGACAGCAGGTACCAGGCGGTGCGCAGCCGTGACGAGCGGTTCGACGGGGTGTTCTTCACCGCCGTCCTGACCACCGGGATCTACTGTCGCCCCAGCTGCCCGGCGACCACCCCGAAGCGGGCCAACGTCCGCTTCGTCCCCTCGGCCGCCGCCGCCCAGGGCGCCGGCTTCCGCGCCTGCCGCCGCTGCCGCCCCGACGCCGTCCCCGGCTCCGCCGAGTGGAACGTCCGGGCCGACGCGGTCGGCCGCGCGATGCGGCTGATCAGCGACGGCGTGGTGGACCGGGAGGGCGTCGCCGGCCTCGCCGACCGCCTCGGCTACAGCGCCCGTCAGGTGCAGCGCCAGCTCGTCGCCGAGCTGGGCGCCGGCCCGATCGCGCTGGCCAGGGCGCAACGCGCGCACACCGCACGGGTGTTGCTCCAGACGACCGAGCTGCCCATCACCGAGCTGGCGTTCGCGGCCGGCTTCGCCAGCGTCCGCCAGTTCAACGACACCATCCGCGCGGTGTACGACCGCACCCCCAGCGCCCTGCGCGCCGCGGCGCCGGCCGGCGACCGGGACGGCCCGGCGGCCGGGCCCGGTGGCGCCGGCATCCCGCTGCGGTTGGCCTACCGGGGGGCCTACGCGGCCGGCGCGGTCTTCGACTTCCTCCAGCGGCGCGCGCTGCCCGGCGTCGAGGAGACCAGCGGCCCGGCCGGCGACCGGCGCTACCGGCGGACCCTGGCGCTGCCGCACGGCACCGGGATCGCCGAGGTCGGCGAGTCGGCCGGGGCGACCGGCGGCCGCTGGCTGCCCTGTCGGCTGCACCTGTCCGACCCGCGCGACCTGACCTGCGCCGTGCAGCGCCTCCGGCGGCTCTTCGACCTGGACGCCGACCCCTACGCGGTGGCCGAGCGGCTCGGCGGGCACCCGCTGCTGGGGCCGCTGGTCGCCGCCACCCCGGGGCTGCGGTCGCCCGGCGCCGCCGAGCCGGCGGAGCTGGCCGTCCGCGCGGTGTTGGGCCAGCAGATCACCGTGGGCGCCGCCCGCACCCTGGGCGGCCGGCTGGTGGCGGCGCTCGGCAAGCCGCTGGACCGCCCCGACGGCGGCCTCACCCACCTCTTCCCCGAGCCGGCCGCACTGGCCGACGCGCCCTTGACCGAGCTGGGCATGCCGGAGAGCCGCCGGGCGACGCTGCGCACCCTGGGCGCCGCGCTGGCCGACGGCCGGGTCGTGCTGGACCCGGGCGCCGACCGGGACGAGGTGACGGCGGCGCTGCTGGCGCTGCGCGGCATCGGCCCGTGGACCGCCGGCTACGTCCGGATGCGGGCGCTCGGCGACCCCGACGTGCTGCTCACCGGCGACGCCGGGGTGCGGCACGGGCTGGCCCTGCTCGGTGCTTCCCCGACCGACGCGGAGGAGTGGCGCCCCTGGCGCTCCTACGCCGTCCACCACCTCTGGCACGCCACCGCGTCCTGAACCCTCCGCCGCTGACCGCCCCGCCCGAACCCTCCGCTCCCGACCGCCCGACATCCCTGAGGAACCACCATGCGTTACACCGTGCACCCCAGCCCGCTCGGCGACCTGCTGATCGCCGGCCCCCGGCCCGGCGTGCTGGCCTCGGTCACCGTGCCGGGCCAGCGGGGCGGTGCCACCGTCCAGCCCGACTGGGTCCGCGACGACGCGGGCTTCCGGGCGGCGGCCGAGCAGTTCGACGCCTACTTCGCGGGCAGCCGAGAGGAGTTCGACCTGGTCCTGGAGCCGGCGGGCACCCCGTTCCGGGAACGGGTGTGGGCCGCGCTCGACCAGATCGCCTTCGGCGCCACCACCACCTACGGCCAACTCGCCGCGCTGGCCGGCTTCCCGGCCCGGTCGGTGCGTGCCGTCGGCGGCGCCGTGGGCGCCAACCCGCTGTTGGTGATCAAGCCCTGCCACCGGGTGGTGGGTGCCAACGGCTCCCTCACCGGCTACGCCGGCGGCCTGGAGCGCAAGCGGCAGCTGCTGCTGCACGAGGGCGCCGCGCTGGGCTGAGCACGCGAAAGCCCCCGGGGGCCCGGGGGCTGGTTCGCGAGCCGGCCGGCGTCAGCCGAACTGCCGCTCGATCTTGGCGAGTTTCTCCTCCAACGTGTCCAGCCGCGGAGCCGCGGTGGAGACCCCGGCGTCCGGATCGACGCCCGGCAGCGCCCGGGGCTGGGCGGCCGCCTCCAGCGCCGCCGGCTCCTGGGCGACCGCCGGCGGCAGCGGACGCCGGCCGCGTCCGAAGAGCCGGGGGCCGCCCCCGATCGCCCGCAACCGAGCGCGCTCCAACTGCCGCTGCTCGCGCTGCCGGCGCTGCGCCTCCTCCTTGTTCCGACGCTCCTCGCGCACCTCCTCGACCGCCTCGTCCAGGGTGCGCACGCCCTCCAGCAGCATCAGCGACCAGGCGCCGAAGGTCTCCCGGGGCGCCCGCAGCCAACGGACGAACCGGATCTGCGGCATCGGCCTGGGCACCAGGCCCTGTTCCCGCAGCGCCGCCCGGCGGGTCTGCTTCAGCGCCCGGTCGAAGAGCACGGCCGCCGAGAGCGACATCCCGGCGAAGAAGTGCGGGGCGCCCGCGTGGCCCGTGCCCCGCGGCGCGTGCACCCAGTTGAACCAGGCGGCGGCGCCGGCGAAGAGCCAGACCAGCAGGCGCGAGCCCATCGAGGAGTCGCCGTGGCTGGCCTCCCGGACGGCGATCACGGCGCAGAACATGGCCGCGCCGTCCAGCCCGAACGGCACCAGGTACTCCCAGCCGCCGGAGAGCGAGAGATTCTCCCGCCCGAAGCCGACCAGCCCCTGGAAGGAGAGCGCGGCGGCGACCCCGGCGCAGCAGAAGAGCAGGGTGTAGGAGGCCGAGGCGTAGAGCCGCTCACGGCGCCGGCGGCGCGCCTCCAGCCGCTCCCAGGAGTCGGTCTCGCGTTCCTCGGCCCCGCCCGGTCTGCGACCGCGCGCGAGCAACGCCGTCGCCACCAGGCAGCCCGCCAGGGCCACGGCAGCGGCCAACACCCAACTGAACTCCATGTATGTCACCTTCACCGCGATACGCGTGCCCCACGCCCGGGAGTGCGGGCTCACCGGGCGGGCGTCGCTTGGTCAGCAGTCCACAGCGGGCGGTCCGGAACGTGCCGCCCTGGAAGAAGCGTGATGCTACCTGAGTTGCCGTCAGTTCCGATTCGGGCGAAATGCCACCAACGAGTGGTATTTCACCGGAACTTGCCGCCCATCACTGAATGATCTGTTATAAGCGGGGATGCGGCGGCCCGTCCCCCGGTCAGGAGGCGGTGAGCCGCGTCACGCGCTCGGCGTCGCAGAGCCGGGGGCAGGTGACGCAGGTGTCCGCCGGTCGCAGCGTATAGAACATGCAGCAGCTGGCGCGCTCCCGGGTACGCAGGGCGGTGTCGCCCGGGCCGGCCAGCTCACGGAAGCCGGCACCGCTGCCGAACGGGGCCGTGCCGCCCGGCAGCAGCAGGGCCGACTCCCGCACGGCGCGCTCCTCCTCGCCCAGGAGATGGCCGAAATACCACATCGACTCGACCAGTTCGTCCGCGGCCGCGCCCCACAGCGCGCGCGACCGGCGGCGCATCCGGGGGCCGAAGGCGTCCAGCAGGGGGCCGAGGTGGTCGGCCGCCGCGCGTCGCACCTCGGCGCGCAACGCCTCCTCGTCGGGGACCACCAGCGCCCCCGGGTCACCGGCCGCCGGATCGTCCGGCAGGCAGGCGAACGCGGTGACCCGGACCGTGAACCAGGCCGGGTCCCGGCGGAACGAGACGTCCTCGGGAGCCAGCCGCGGGACCCGGCGGAGCAGGAAGTAGGGGACGGTGAAGAGCGCCGCCGCCGGCCAGCCGTAGCGGTGTAGCCCGAAGGTCGCCACGACGTCCGGCCGGGCCGGGCGGCCGTAGGTCTCGGCCGCCAGCCGGGCCTCGTCGGCCAGGAAGGCGTCCAGCTCGGCGCCGCCGTCGGCGAGCGCGTCTGCCCTGGTCCAGCCCGCGTCGGAGCGCGGTTCGCCCTCGGTCACCCGGAGGGTGGGCATCAGCTCGGCGAAGCGGGCGTAGGCGGGCGTGAGCGGCGTCGTCGCGGCCACGGCGGGCACGGTCATGGGGCCATCGTTCCCTTGTTGGTGCAGGCAAGGCTTACCTTACCCGACGGTGTGCGGGGTTTGCCCTGCCGGAAACTCCGCCTAGGGTGCTGGAACCCACTTGATTCGGGGGCGAGAGGGATGGAGCGGACAAGATGGAGTCCACCCGAACGGAATCGGCCATTTCGGGGGCGACGACCCTGGTCGGGCGACCACGGCCGAGAAGCCGGTCGGCGCTGGCGGCGCGCCGCCGCCCGCCACCGACCCGCCACTCGGTGCGGGCCCAGGTGCTGGCCGCGCTCCGGGACGCCCTGGCCGCCGGGGAGTTGACGCCCGGCCAGACCTACTCGGCCCCGCTGTTGGCCGAGCGCTACGGCGTCTCCGCCACCCCGGTGCGGGAGGCGATGCAGCAGCTGACCAGCGAGGGGCTGGTCGAGACGGTCCCCAACCGGGGTTTCCGGGTCGCCGGGCGCAGCCCGCGCGACGTGGCCGAGCTGGCCGAGGTGCGCGCCGCGCTGGAGGTGCCGGCGCTGCTCCGGCTGGCCCGCACGCTGCCGGCCGAGCGCTTCGAGGAGCTGCGCCCGCTCGCCGAGGCGACGGTCGGCGCCGCGGCCCTGGGGGACGTGCTCGGCTACGCGGAGGCCGACCGCCGCTTCCACCGGGAGCTGCTGTGGCTGACCGGCAACCGGCAACTGGTCGCGGTCGCCGAGGAACTGCACCGCAAGGCCCAGTGCCCCGCGGTGCCGGGCGGCCCACCCGGCTCGGTCGAACTGCTCGCCGAGGCCCGGCAGCACGGGGTGCTGCTGGACGCCCTCGGCCGCGGCGACATCGCCGCCACCGAACGGCTGGCCCACGCCCACCTCGTCGCCTGACCGCCCGGGCCCGCCGGGCACCTGACGGGTGGCGACCGGTCTGGCGCCAGGTCCACCGCCCGACGCGGGCGGGACCGCGCGCCGGTGTGACGGGTCGGGGCCTCCGCCCGGCGCGGCGGCCGGGGCCACCGGGCGGCTTGGCCGCCCGTCGGGCGTCGCCGGGCACGTGCCCGGCGGGCTCGGCTGCCTGCCGGGGAAGGCGGCCGAGTCGCCCGTTGGGGATGTGTCCCAGCGGTTGGCGAGCGTCAAGGGTGGCCGATTCGTGTGCGCCGTCGGGAGGCGGGCCGCCGGCCCGGCCGTGCGGGCGGTGCCGGGCGGTCCGGGGCGCCTGGCCGGTTCGCCCCGGCGCGCGCTGGCGCGAACCGGCAGCCGGCCAGCGCCGGTATCCCGTGGCGCGCGCGGCGCGCGCGCCGGCGTGCGCGCGCCCGGGTGGGTTACTCCGTGGCGGCCACCGGGGCCGGGGCTTCGGCCGGTGGTTCCGGGGGCAGTTGGGGCGCCAGCCAGCGGGGTACGTTGCCCAGCAGGCGGTAGAGCCGGGCCGCCTCCGCGCGCAGCCGGGCCGCCTCGTCCGCCGGCTGCACCCCGGCCAGCGCGACCAGCGCCGGGGCGATGCCCACCAGGAAGCCCAACTCCTCGCGCAGCCGCAGCGATTCGGCGAAGCCGTGCCGCGCCTCCGGCAGGTCGTCGTTCTCCAGGGCCAGCGCGGCCAGGTGGCGCCAGGTGTAGGAGCTGAGCAGCGCGTCGCCCCGGCTGAGCGCCTCGTTGTGCGCCCGGCGGTAACCGGTCTCCGCCGCCCGCGCGTTGCCGCTCACGTGCTCGGCCATCAGCCCGCGACGGAAGTCGAGCAGCGGCCGGCCGGGGGAGTCGGGGGCCAGCAGCGCGGCGGCCCGCCCGAGGGCGGCGCGGGCCTCGTCGGCCCGGTCGCGCACCCGCAGCAGGGTGGCCGCGTACGCCAGGTAGCCGCGCTCGCAGGCCGCGGCGCCGCGCTCCTCGTCGTCGAGGGTCATCGACTCCACCGCGCGCAGCGCCTCCTCGGCGCGTTCCCAACCCTGGCCGGTGAACATGCAGCGCTCGACGAGGAGTCGGGCACGCAGCAGGGCCGCGCGGGGGTCCCGACGGGCCGCCGGGGCCAGCAACTCCGCCGCGTCCTCCCAACAGCCTCGGGACCGCAGCCGCCATACCGCACTGTCGAGCGCCGTTCCGCTCGCCGTCTCCAGAACCGGATGTGGTACGGCGGTATCCGTCACATCGCCCTCCCAGCGCGTCGTTGTGCTGTTAGCCCCTCGTGATGTGAGTGCATCTCAGCATGAGGGACGGCACCCGGCCAAGAGGGGAGAGTGAATCAGTTCACAAGTTGCCGCGCGGGTCGATTCGGCGGGCCCGACAGGGCTGGGAATCAGCCATTTACGGGCCGGTTACCGTGGCGTGTTCCCGGGGTTGCCAGGACCTCACCCGAGGCGCAGCGCCAGCAGGAAGTCGACGGCGTCCTCCAGCCGCCCCAGGTCGCGGCCGGTGAGCTGCTCGATCCGGCCGATCCGGTACCGCAGGGTGTTCACATGGAGGTGGAGGCGGGCGGCGCAGCGCGTCCAGGAGCCGTCCTCGGCGAGGAACGCCTCCAGGGTGGGCAGCAGTTGGGCCCGGTGCCGCCGGTCGTACTCGCGCAGCGGGTCGAGCAGCCGCTCGCTGAAGGCGCCCCGCACGTCCTCCGGGACAAAGGGGAGCAGCACCATGTGGGAGGCGAGTTGGTCATGGCCGGCGACCGCCACCGGCTCCGTCCTGGCCGCGGCCAGCCGCCGGGCGTGCCGGGCCTCGCGCAGCGCCCCGCGCAGCCCCTCGGCCTCCGGCACGGCCGAGCTGACCCCGAGGGTGAGCCGGCCGCCGGTGCCGAGGCCAGCGGTGAGCGGGTGGCGGGCCGCGCTCTCCAGCGTCTCGGCCCGCACCGGGGCGCCCGGGGTGCCCGCCTCGGCCAGCGGGCAGACCGGCAGCAGGGCCACCGCCTCGCCGTCCGCGTGCGCCACCGCGACCTCGGCGTCCGGCTCGGTCGGGTCGCCGAGCAGCTCCTCCAGTACCGCGCGGGCGGTCGGCCCGGTGTCGAATCCGGCGTCCGGCCAGCTGAGTCGGGCCACCACCAGCTGCCAGTCCTGGCCGGCCCGGCCTGGCAGCAGGACCGGCGCGGCCACCCGCAGCCGGGCGGCCACCTCGGCCGCCGGGGCGCTGGTGGTCAGCAGCTCCAGCACCTGCTGGGCGAGCCGCCGGCGCACCCCGCGGGCGGCCTCCCGGCGGTCGCGCTCCACCGCGACCAGCCCGGCCACCCCGTCCAGCAGCGCCAGCCGTTCCGCCGGCCAGTCGCCGGTGTCGGCGCGGACCGCGAGCAGCCAGTCGGCGAGCAGCGCGGGGCGCCGGTCGGCCGGCGACCCGGCGCCTGGCCCGGGCACCAGCCCCTCGCCCGGCACCGGGAAGAGCGAGTAGACCCCGCCGCCCGGCCCGCCGGCCGGCAGCGCCACCCGCTGCGGCCCCGGCGGCGCCCCGCCGGCGGCCAGCCGCCGGGCCGCCAGCTCCGCGCCGACGCCGGCCGGCAGCGGCCCGGCCCCCGAGTCGGCCACCGGCCGGCCGGTGGCCGTCAACAGCCAGGCCGGCAGGTCCAGATCGGAGCCCAGCAGGGCGAGCACCGCCCGCGGCCCGCCGCCGGCCGAGGTCAGCCGGCGGTGCCTGGCCACCACGGCGGCCAGGTCGCCGGCCCGCTCGACGGAGACCTGGCGCACCACGTGCTCGGTGAGATCGGCGAAGCCGACCTCCTCGGCGACCGCGAAGAGCGGCAGCCGGTGCCGGGCGCAGGCGGTGGCCAACTCGTCGGGCACCGACCCGAACTCGGCGGTCCCGGCGGCCAGCCCGGCCACCCCGGCGGCCGCCAGCAGCCGGACGAACGGCTCGGCGTCCGCCGCCCCGCGCCACCAGGCCAGCCCGGTCAGCACCAGCTCGTCGCCGTGCAGGTAGCGGCTGGGGTCCCGCAGGTCGGTGGTCATCACCCCGCGCACCGGGCGGTCCAACTCCTCGCGGCCCCACAACAGTCGCAGGCCGAGCTGGTCCGACTCCAAAAGGGCGCGCAGGCGCATCTCTGACTCCCTCGACGGGCTGGTGAACGGCGTCCGTGGCGGGTTCTTCGGATGAATCTACAAGAACGGTAGTGCCGCCAGTCGTGGGCTTCGGGCCTTCCGTGACTGCCCCCGGCGGGCCGGGTCGGGCTCTACTGGAGGCCCGGGACGCGCGCCTGTCGTGTGGCCCCGTCCGGCGTCGTCCCATACCGGGCGTGCGGCACGTTCGCGCCCGACGGCGCCGCGCGCGCCGAGCCCGCCCGTCCGCAAGCGGAAAGAGCCGACCCGATGGAGTTCCTTCGCCCGGCCACCTGGCCGGAGGCCCTGGCCGTGAAGGCGGCGCACCCCGACGCGGTGCCGCTGGCCGGCGGCACCGACCTGATGGTGGAGATCAACTTCGACCGGCGCCGCCCCGAGCGGCTGCTCGACCTCAGCCGCGTCCCCGAACTGCGCGCCTGGGGGCCGGCGGACCGGGCGGTGCGGCTGGGGGCCTGCGTGCCCTACCGCACGGTCATCGACCGGCTCGGCGCCGAACTGCCCGCGCTGGCGCTGGCCGCCCGCACCGTCGGCTCGCCGCAGATCCGCAACCGGGCCACCGTGGCCGGCAACCTGGGCACCGCCTCGCCGGCCGGCGACGCGCACCCGGCGCTGCTCGCCGCCGGCGCCCGGGTCGAGGTGGCCAGCGTGCGCGGCACCCGTGCCATCCCGGTCGAGGAGTTCTACACGGGCCCGAAGCGGAACGCGCTCGCGCCCGACGAGCTGATCCACTCGGTGCTGGTCGACCGGGCCACCGGGCCCCAGCAGTTCGCCAAGGCCGGCACCCGGAACGCCATGGTGATCGCGGTCTGCGCGGTGGCCGTGGCGCTGCGCCCCGAGGAGCGGGCGGTGCGCACCGGAGTCGGCTCCGCCGCCCCCACCCCGATCCGGGCCACCGAGGCCGAGGAGTTCCTGGCCGGGGTGCTGGCCGAGGGGGACCACTGGACCACCGGCCGGCCCCCGCCGCCGGCCGCCGCCCGGCGGTTCGCCGAACTGACCGCCGCCGCCTGCGCCCCCATCGACGACGTGCGGGGCAGCGCCGACTACCGCCGGCACGCCGTGCGGGTGCTGGCCCGCCGCACCCTGGACTGGGCCTGGCGGGCCCAGGCCCGGCCCGAAGGAGCCCCGGAATGCGTGTGAACCTCACCGTCAACGGCCGGCCGTTGACCGCCGACGACGTCTGGGAGGGGGAGAGCCTGCTGTACGTGCTGCGCGAACGGCTCGGCCTGCCGGGCGCCAAGAACGCCTGCGAGCAGGGCGAGTGCGGCTCCTGCACCGTCCGGTTGGACGGCGACCTGGTCTGCGCCTGCCTGGTGGCCGCCGGGCAGGCGGAGGGCGCCGAGATCCGCACCGTCGAGGGGCTGGCCGAGGCCGACGGCCGACTGGCCCCGATCCAGGCGGCGTTCGTCGAGACCGGCGCCGTGCAGTGCGGCTTCTGCACCCCCGGGCTGCTGCTGGCGGCCGAGGACCTGCTGGCCCGGGTCCCGCGCCCGGCGGACGCCGACATCCGGGAGGCGCTCTCCGGCAACCTCTGCCGCTGCACCGGCTACGAGGCCGTCCTGGACGCGGTCCGGCTGGCCGCGGCCCGCGCCGCGGGGGCGCCCGACCCGGCCGGCGCCGGCCCGACCCCCGAACGGAGGCCCTGACCATGGGAGTGGTGCCGCCCCCCAGCGGGCTGACCCAACGCGGGGACACCGCGCCCCAGGCCACCGGCGGGATCGGCGAGTCGACCCAGCGCCCGGACGGCGTGCTCAAGGTCACCGGCGAGTTCGCCTACGCCTCCGACCTGTGGCACCAGGACATGCTCTGGGGTCACACCCTGCGCAGCCCGCACGCGCACGCCGAGATCCGGTCCGTGGACATCGCCGAGGCGCTGGCCGTGCCCGGGGTGCACGCCGTGCTCACCCACCGGGACCTGCCGGCCGCCACCCACTACGGCCTGGAGTTCACCGACCAGCCGGTGCTCGCCGTCGACCGGGTGCGGTACCAGGGCGAGGCGGTCGCCCTGGTGGCCGCCGACCACCCGGAGACCGCGCGCCGGGCCGCCGCCCGCATCCGGGTCGACTACGTCGAACTGCCCGTGGTCCACGACGAGGCCAGCGCCACCGCGCCCGGGGCGCCGGTGCTGCACCCGGACCGCACGGACCACCACGCCGCCCACGTGCCGCACCCGAACGTGGTCCACCGGCAGCCGGTGATCAGCGGCGACGTGGCCGCCGCCGCGCCCACCGCCGAGGTGGTGGTGCGCGGCGAGTACACCGTCGGCACCCAGGACCAGGCGTTCCTCGGACCCGAGTCGGGCCTGGCGGTGCCGGCCGAGGACGGCGGCGTCGACCTCTATGTCGCCACCCAGTGGCTGCACGTCGACCAGCGCCAGCTGGCGCCCGTCCTCGGCCTGCCGCCGGAGCTGGTGCGGCTGACGCTGGGCGGGGTGGGCGGCGCCTTCGGGGCCCGCGAGGACCTCTCGATGCAGGCGCACGCGTGCCTGTTGGCGCTGCGCACCGGCCGGCCGGTGAAGATGGTCTACAACCGGGAGGAGTCGTTCTTCGGCCACGTGCACCGGCACCCGGCGCGGCTCGCCTACGAGCACGGCGCCACCCGGGACGGCCGCCTGGTGTACGTGAAGGGCCGGATCGTCCTGGACGGCGGCGCCTACGCCTCCTCGTCGGCGGCCGTGGTCGGCAACGCGGCCTCGCTGGGCGTCGGCCCCTACCGGGTGCCGCACACCCATCTGGAGGCCATCGCGCTCTACACCAACAACCCGCCGTGCGGCGCGATGCGCGGCTTCGGCGCCGTGCAGGCGTGCTTCGCGTACGAGGCGCAGCTGGACAAGCTGGCCGCCGCGCTCGCGATGGACCCGGTCGAGCTGCGGCAGCGCAACGCGCTGTGCCAGGGCGACACCATGCCGACCGGCCAGCCGGTGGACTCCCCGGCGCCGGTCGCCGAACTGCTGCGACTGGTGCGGGAGCGGCCGCTGCCGCCGGAGCGCCCCTGGGAGGTGCCGGCGGCCGGAGGCGCCGACGGCCAGGTCGGTGTCGACCTGCGGGAGCTGCCGGGCGGGCTGGCCAACACCAGCCACGGCGAGGGCATCGTGCGGGGCGTCGGCTACGGCGTCGGCATCAAGAACGTGGGCTTCTCCGAGGGCTTCGACGACTACTCGACGGCCCGGGTGCGGCTGGCCGTGGTGGCCGGCGAACCGCGGGTCACGGTGCACACCGCGATGGCCGAGGTCGGCCAGGGCGGGGTCACCGTGCACGCCCAGATCGCCCGCACCGAGCTGGGCGTGAGCCAGGTCAACATCCTGCCGGCCGACACCCGGGTCGGCTCCGCCGGCTCCACCTCGGCGTCCCGGCAGACCTACATGACCGGCGGCGCGGTGCGCAACACCTGCCTCGCGGTCCGCGCCGAGGCGCTGCGGCTCGGCCGGCGGCGCCTCGGCGCCGGCCAACCCGGCTGGGACGAGCCGGGGTTGCGGCTGGTGGACGGCAAGGTGGTGACCCGGGACGGCGCGGTGCTGGCCGGGCTGGCCGAGGTGCTCGGCGACGAGGCGATCGACCTGGAGCTGGAGTTCCGGCACCGCCCCACCCAGCCGTTCGACCGGGAGACCGGCCAGGGCTTCGGCCACGTCCAGTACTCGTTCTGCGCGCACCGCGCGGTGGTGGACGTGGACGTGGAGCTGGGCCTGGTCAAGGTGGTCGAGCTGGCGGCGGCGCAGGACGTGGGCCGGGCGATCAACCCACGGGCGGTGCTCGGCCAGATCCACGGCGGCAGCACCCAGGGGCTCGGCCTCGCGGTCCTGGAGGAGATCCTGGTCGGCCCGGACGGGACCATCCGCAACCCGTCGTTCACCGACTACCTGATCCCCACCATCCTGGACGTCCCGCCGATGCCGGTGGACGTGCTGGAACTCGCCGACGAGCACGCCCCGTACGGGCTGCGCGGGGTCGGCGAGGCGCCCACCCTCTCCGCGACGCCGGCCATCGTGGCCGCCATCCGGCAGGCCACCGGCCTGGAACTGCCGCGCGTTCCGGTCCGACCCGAGCACCTCACGGGCACCTGACCGGCCGCGACCGCTGTGCCCGCCGCCCCGCGGCGGCCCCCGACCGGAACCGCCCGACCAGGGCCCCAGGCCCGAACTCGTGGAACGGAGGCCGACCATGCTGGACATCGCCACCGAACTCGACGCGTGGTGCCGCCAGGACCGGCCGTTCGCCGTCGCCACCGTGGTGGCCGTCGACGGCAGCGCGCCGCGCCAGCCCGGCGCCGCGCTCGCCGTGGACGAGCGGGGGCGGGCGCTCGGCGGCGTCTCCGGCGGCTGTGTGGAGGGCGCGCTCTGGGAGGAGTGCCGGGCGGCGCTCCGCGCGGGCACGCCCCGGCTGGTGCGCTACGCCGCCGACCCGGCCGACCCGTTCGCCCCGGCGCTCACCTGCGGCGGCACGGTGGAGCTGCTGGTCACCCCGGTGACCGCGGACGCGCCGGACCGGGCGCTGCTGGCGCGCGCCCTGGCGGCGGCCGCCGGCGGCGGGCCGCTGGTGCTGGTCCGGGCCCTCCCGACGCCCGGCCGCCCGGGCGGCGGCCTGCTGCTCCGGGAGTCGGCGGACCCGGCCGGGGGCGTGGGGACCCTCGGCTGGGGCGCGGAGGCCGACCGGCTGGCCCTGGCCGAGGCCGACGCGCTGTTCGCCCGCGGCCTCAGCGGCACCATCCGACTGCCGGGCGGGCGGCGGGCGTTGGTGGAGTGCCGGACGGCGCGGCCCCGGCTGCTGGTGTTCGGCGCGGTGGACTTCGCCGCCGCGCTGGCCGCGGTGGCCGGCCCGCTCGGCCACCGGGTCACGGTCTGCGACGCCCGGCCGGTCTTCGCGACCGCGGAACGCTTCCCGGCGGCGGCCGAGGTGGTCACCGACTGGCCGCACCGGTACCTCGACGGCCAACGGCTGACCGCCGCCGACGCGGTCTGCGTGCTCACCCACGACCCCAGGTTCGACGTGCCGGTGCTGGTGCGGGCGCTGCGCGGCCCGGCCGGCTACGTCGGCGCCATGGGCTCCTGGCGCACCCACGAGGACCGGCTGCGCCGGCTGCGCGCCGCCGGCCTCGGCGAGCCCCACCTGGCCAGGCTGCGCTCGCCGATCGGGCTCGACCTGGGCGCGCGCACCCCGGCCGAGACGGCGCTGGCCATCGCCGCCGAGATCGTCGCGGTGCGCCGCGGCGGCAGCGGGGTGCCGCTGACCGGCAGCGGCCTGCCCATCCACCGGGACGGGCGGGCCCCGGCCGACTGTCAGTGGGAGGACATAGCCTCGCCCCATGACCGTTCGTCGGCGCCTCCCGCGAGGCCCCAACCGCACGCCGCCTGACCGCCGGTGGCCCGGCCGCCCGGGCGTCGCCCGCGGCGCGCGGTGCTCAGGGCTCGGTGTTGACGCCGTCCCGCAGCAGCAGCTCGCCCGGCTCGTTCACGGGCTGCGGCGTGCCGCTCAGGTCCAGCACGAAGAGCGGCAGCCGCAGCCGGTCGGCCAGGGCCCTGGCCTGCCGCCGGTAGCCGGCCAGCGAGAAGGCGACGGCCAGCGAGCTGCCCAACAGGCCGTGCAGCCAGAGCACTTCCAGCTCCTCGTCGCCGGTCGGCTGGGTGCTGGCGTCCACCAGCCCGACCACGGACGGGCCGCGCAGGTCGAGGCCGGAGGCGGTCCTGGGCACCGCGGTGCGGACGCCGCTGAAGCCCAGCCAGCGCAGGAAGTGCGCCGCGCAGGCGACGGCGTCGTAGCCCGTCCTGATGGTCAGCGGACGGAACGGGCCGCGCCGGCCGGCGGCTTCGGCGGCCGGCGTGCCGGCGGCCCGGCCGTCTGGCGCGCCGCGCGCCGCCCGCCGCCCCTGGGCGAAGTCCCGGGCGGCGTTGCTGCCGGCGCCCTCCCGCGGCTCGTTCGGGCGCTGGGGCGGCCGCTGCTCGCGGCCGGCGTCCGAGGGGTCCGCCGTGTCCTCCCGGCCGTCCGGGCGCTCCGTGCCGTCCGCGCCCGTCGCCTCGTCCGGCCCCGTCGTGTCGTCGATCCCCACCGCGCCGCCCGTCCCCGTCGTCCGCTCCACGCCCGCGCTGCTGCCGCCGGCCCCCGTCCTCGCGTCCCCGCCCGCCGCGCCCGCCGCGCCCGCCGCGTCCTCCTGGCCGCCCGGCGCGCCCTCGTGGGCGGGGCCCGTCCCGTCCGCCGCGCGGTGCCAGGACGGGCCGGCCACCCGGGGCGCCCGGGGCGCCAGCCGGACCAGCGCGCCGCAGGGGCAGTCGAAGCCCGGGTGCGGCCACTGCCCGCGCAGCCCGCAGGCCGGGCAGTCCAGCTCCGTCCAGATGTCGCCCCAGGAGCGGTGCCCGACCCGCACCGGCTGGACGTCGCCGGTCACCGGCAGGGTGACCGGGGCGCCACAGGCGCACGGATACTCCGGCGGGACGTACCGGTGTTCGCGCCGGCACGCCGGGCATCGCAGCGACACGCTTCTGGCCATCGGACGCTCCCCCAACCGAACTTCTTGACGGGACTCTCACACGACCCCCAGTCGTGGGTCGAGCCTACGGACCTACGCTGGGAGCCGCCCCTCCCATCCGAACACGCCCCACGCCACCCGGTACGCGCACCACCCCGCAGGAGGCCCGAGCGAGCGCCGGCGACCATTGTTCATCGGAATGTGACCCGCGATCTAGCCCTCCGTATGGCGTGATGCGCGGACAGTGATATTTACTTTCCCTGCCGGGTCTTTTCACGTCTGGCCGGGTGTGTTGGCCACGGCGTGTTCTTCGGGCGGCTCTGCGACGTATGGGCAGGGGAGGGCTGGGTGGCAGGAGAAGCTGAGCGGACCCACGCGGTGCGCGGCGTGCCGATGGGCGCGCTCGACCCCCGGGTGACCACGCTGCGCGCGGCCGTGCACCGGTTGCACCGCGAGCTGGGCGGCTACCGGCTCGCGCTGGACGACCGCGAGGTCGCGGAGCGCCAGTTGGCCCTGCTGGACGAGCTGACGGTCACCGGGGCGCCCGACGAGGCCACCCTGGGGCAGTCGCTGCTGGTGATCGCCGCGGCGCTCGGCTCGGTCAGCGCGTTGGCCGGGGCGGTCGCGGAGTTCCGGCGGGCGGTCGAGCTGTTCGGCGTCCCGCACTTCCGGGCGCCGGGGCCGGCGGGGCTGACCGTGCCGAGCGCCGGCGCGGTCGGTTGGCGACGCTTCCCCGGCTGAGTGCGCCCCGGGCGCCCGCCGGCGGGCGGGGTGCGGGGTTAGGTTGACCGGGTGCGACTGAGACTTGAGTTCTCCACGGAGCCCTTCGACCTGGACCGACCGCCGGCGCACGCCCTGGCGGCGCGCGAGGTGGTGCGCGCGGCCGAGCTGGAAGCGGTGGACGTCGGCCCGTTCGGGAACAGCGCGGAGGGCGCGCCCGAGGCCGTCATCGACGCCGTTCAGGCGGTGCTGCGCCGCTCCCTGGCGGCCGGCGCGACCCGAATATCCCTGCAGATCAACACGGTTGACCAGCCGGCCGCCGACCCGACGCGGCCGGCGGACGGGGGGCGTGCCCCATGAGCGTTCCGGACGGCGAGCGGGGGCCGGTCGGGCCCGGCCCCCGTGCCGAGCCGAGCACCCCCCCGCCGGCCAGGCCGGCCGGCCGCGCGCCGCAGCCGCCGCCAGGACCGGGGGCGGCCGGCGAGCCGGAGTCCGGGGAGGCACGGTTCCTGGCCGCGCTCGGGCCGCTGCTGACGGCCATCGGCGGCGAGTTGGTCGACCCGACGGAGGCCGGTGAGGACGACGTCCCGCTGCACTGGGACGGGGCCACCGTGGCCGCGGTGCGGCTGCCGCTGCTCTCCGACTCGCTGGACCACCTCCTGGACGACCTGCGTCGGCGGCACGGCCGGCCGTTGGCCGAGCTGGATCGCAGGACCAAGCAGCGGATCGTCAGGAGCCTGGAGCAGCGCGGCGCGTTCGCCCTGCGGCACGGCGTGGAGACGGTGGCCGCCGCGCTCGGCGTGAGCCGCTTCACCGTCTACAACTACCTCAACTACGTGTCGGAGCGGCGGGCCGAGGCGCGCGGCGACGAAGGGGGGAGCCGGCGGGACGGCTGACCGGGGCGGTGGCCGCGCGGACGACGGGCGAGGGCCGGCGCGCCACGCACTTCAACAAACTGTTGACGTTGGTGGCTTGGGGTACTTAGCTTGGCGCATGACCTCGCCCCCACATCCCGGGCTGGCCTGGCTCAACCACGCGCCGGTCGGCGCCGTCCGGGCCGCCCTGCACCGCGTCTGCGCCTCCGCCGCCTGGGGCGAACGGCTGTTGGCCGCCCGCCCGTTCGCCGACCAGGAGGCGCTGCTGGCCGCCGCGGACGCGGCGCTGGCCGAGCTGCCGGAGCCGGAGTTCGAGGCCGCGGTGGCCGGCCACCCGCCGATCGGCCGCCCCAGACCCGGAGACCCCACCTCGGCCCGCGAGCAGAGCGGACTGGCCGACGCGGACCAGGAGCTGCGCGCCGAGCTGCTCGACCTCAACCTCAGCTACCAGGAGCGCTTCGGCCGGGTCTTCCTGATCTGCGCCAGCGGTCTGTCCGGGGAGCGGATGCGGGACGCGCTGCGGGCCCGGCTCGCCCACGAGCCGGCACACGAAGCAGCCGTCGCGCGGGGTGAGTTGGGCAAGATCAACCGGCTGCGCCTGGTCCGGTTGGTGACCACCGAGGTGACCGTGTCCACCCATGTGCTGGACACCAGCGCCGGCCGGCCGGCGGCCGGCGTCCCGGTGCGGCTGGCGGTCCGGGACGGCCGGCCGGGGGAGTCGGCGGAGTGGACGCCGCTCGCCGAGGGGCGCACGGACGCGGACGGCCGCTGCGGCACCCTGCCGCCGCTGCCGGGCGGCTCGGTCGCGGCCCGGCTGACCTTCGTCGTCGAGCCCTATCTGACCGGGGGCGGCCCGGGCGTCGCGTTCTTCCCGGAGGCCACCGTCGACTTCGCGGTCACGGCCGGCGAGCGCTACCACATCCCGCTGCTGCTCAACCCGTTCGGCTATTCCGTCTACCGAGGGAGCTGATCCGATGCCGGTGCTCGGCCAGAACCAGTACGGCAAGGCCGCGACCCGCGTGGTGCGGGTCGCGCGGGCGGGCGCGACCCACCAACTGACCGACCTCACCGTCCAGGTGGCGCTCTCCGGGCAGCTGACCGAGGCGCACCTGGTGGGCTCCAACGCCGCGGTGCTGCCCACCGACACGATGAAGAACACCGTCTACGTCTTCGCCAGGGAGCGCGGCATAGCCTCTCCCGAGGCGTTCGCGGCGGAGCTGGCCCGACACTTCGTCACCTCCCAGCCGACCGTCGAGCGGGCGCTGGTCACCGTCGAGGAGCACCGCTGGGAGCGGCTGGCCGACCACTCCTTCGTCCGCTCGGGGCAGGAGACCAGGACGGCGCGGGTCGCCTACCGCGCGGACAGGTTCGAGGTGTTGTCCGGGCTGACCGGGCTGACCGTGCTCAACACCACCGACTCGGAGTTCCACGGTTTCGCGCGGGACGCGTACACCACCCTCGCGGAGACCACCGACCGGGTGCTGGCCACCGAGGTGACCGCGGTCTGGCGGCACACCGCCCAGGACGCCGAGACGATCGCGGCGGCCGACTGGAACGCCGACTACGCCACCGCCCGGGAGCGGCTGCTGGCGGCGTTCAGCGGGACCTACTCCTACTCGCTGCAGCAGACGCTGTTCGCGATGGCGTCCGCGGTGATCGAGACGCTTCCCGGGGTGGCCGAGATGCGGCTCTCGCTGCCCAACAAGCATCATTTCCTGGCCGATCTGAGCCCGTTCGGGATCGCCAACGAGACCGGCGACGGCGCCGTCTACCTGGCCACCGAGCAGCCCTTCGGCCTGATCGAGGCCACCGTGCTGCGCGAGGGCGCGGAGCAGCGCATCCCCGTCGAGCTCACCAGCCCGGCCTGACCCGCGCGCCCGCACGGGCACTCGCACCCGCACGGCACCGCTTCTGACCGAACCTGACCACCGGGAGGTGGGGTATGCCCGCCACAGCCGCCACGCCTGATCAATCGACCGACGGACAGTCGCTGTTGGTGATCGAGAACTGCGCCATCGCGACCATGGACGCCGCGGGGCAGGAGTACGCCAGCGGCCATCTGGTGGTCGGCGGCAAGCGGCTGCTCGCCGTCGGCCCGGGGCCGGCCCCGGCGCGGTACGCGGCGGCCGGCCGCCGGATCGACGCCGGCGGCCAGCTGGCCACCCCGGGGCTGGTCAACACCCACCACCACTTCTACCAGTGGCTGACCAGGGGGTTGGCGCAGGACGCCAAGCTCTTCGACTGGCTGGTGGCGCTCTACCCGCTCTGGTCCCGGATCGACGAGCCGATGGTGCACACCGCCGCCCGCGCCTCGCTGGCCATGATGGCGCGCGGCGGGGTCACCACCGCCATGGACCACCACTACGTCTTCCCCCGAGGCGCCGGTGACCTGTTGGGCGCCGAGATCCGGGCCGCCCGCGAGCTGGGCGTCCGGTTCACCGCCGCCCGGGGCTCGATGGACCTCGGCGAGTCGGCCGGCGGGCTGCCACCGGACTTCGCGGTGGAGACCACCGAGGCCGCGCTGGCCGCCACCGAGGAGGCCGTCGCCACCCACCACGACCCGGCGCCCGACGCGATGCTGCGGATCGCCGTCGCGCCCTGCTCGCCGTTCTCCGTCACCACCGAACTGCTGCGCGAGTCCGCCACGTTGGCCCGCCGGCTGGGGGTGCGGCTGCACACCCACGGCTCGGAGACCGCCGAGGAGTCGGCGTTCTGCGAGGAGCGCTTCGGGATGGGCCCGACCGCCTACTTCGAGAGCACCGGCTGGCTGGGCGACGACGTGTGGATGGCGCACTGCGTGCACATGACCGACGCGGACATCGCCGCCTTCGCCCGCACCGGCACCGGGGTCGCGCACTGCCCCTCGTCCAACGCCCGGCTGGCGGCCGGCATCGCCCGGGTGCCCGACCTGCTGGCGGCCGGTGTCCCGGTCGGCCTGGGAGTGGACGGCACCGCCTCCAACGAGTCCGGCGAGCTGCACCCGGAGCTGCGGAACGCGCTGCTGGTCAGCCGGCTGGGGCCGTGGCGGGAACGCGCGCTGACGGCGCGCCAGTCGCTGCGGCTGGCGACCGCCGGCGGCGCCGAGGTGCTGGGCCGGCGGGACGAGATCGGCTCGCTGGAGCCGGGCAAGCTCGCCGATCTGGTGCTCTGGCGGCTGGACGGCCTGGGGCACTCGACCATCGAGGACCCGGTCGCGGCGCTGGTCCTCGGACCGCCGGCGCCGATCAGCCTGTCCCTGGTGAACGGCGTGCCGGTGGTGGTGGACGGTGAGTTGGTCACCGCGGACGTGGCCGAGATCGCCGCCACGGCCCGGACGCAGGCCCGCCGGCTGGCCGAACGCGCGGCGGCCGGCTGATCATGTCCGTTAAGGCCGCAAGCCCCGCCCTTCAGGGCGGGGACAAGGCCGGGTCCGGGCCCGTACCCTGGCGGCCTTAACACGCGCGGATGGTGTCGTGTTAGCCGTGTCGCAGGCGGTGAAGCGGGCGTACAAGTACCGCTGCTACCCCACGTCCGAACAGGCGGAGCTGTTGCTGCGCACGTTCGGCTGTGTGCGGTACGTCTGGAACAAGGCCCTCGCCGAACGTACCCGCCGCTACAAGGGCGAAGGCGCGAACACCACCTATGTGGACACGGCGAAGTGGCTCACCGCGTGGAAGCGGGAGGAGGAGTCCTCGTTCCCGCGCGAGGTGTCGAACGTGCCGCTCCAGCAGGCCCTCCGGGCTCAGCAGCAGGCGTTCGCGGGTTTCTTCGCCCAGCGCGCCCGGTACCCGGGATTCAAGTCGCGGAAGAAGTCGCGGAAGTCTGCGACGTTCCAGAACAACGCCATCACCTTCCGCGAGGGGCGGTTGAAGCTGGCCAAGACCAGCGAGCCGCTTCCCGCGCGTACGCACCGTCCGCTCCCGGAGGGTGCCGAACCGTCGTCGGTGACCGTGTCCCAGGACGCGGCGGGCCGCTGGCTCGTGCCGATGAAACAGGAACCTCACTCCCGCGAGGGAATGAGGCCCCTCCCCTCAGGGAGGGGGGAAGTCACTGTTCACACGGTCGCAAGGTGCCGCAATGGCCTTCGCCGGGGGATTGGCGCAGGATGGCGGGCCATGACGAACGACGAGAGGTCCTACGACCGCCTCCGGCTGCGCCAGTTCCTCGACGGTACCGCCAGGGCGGATGGGGTCGACCGGCGGGCGCTGCTGCGGCTGTTGGCCGCCGGTGACGCGGTCGGCGCGGCCTCGGCGCTCGGTGTGGCGTCGCCGGCCGGCGCGGCCGCGCGCGCCCCGGGAGCCGCCGACAGCGCGCCCGGCATCGTCAAGCCGCTGCCCGACGACCGGTTCGTGGTGCACGGCACCAACGCCGAGACCTGCTGGGCGGCGCTGCGCGACACCGGCTACCACACCCCCAACGAGCTGTTCTTCGTCCGCAACCACACCCGCACCCCGCGGCTGGCCGCCGCCGACTGGCGGCTCACCGTCTGGGGGAGCGGCCTGCGGTCCGGGCCGGTGGAGTTCGGGTTCGACGAGCTGCGCGCGCTGCCCGCGACCGAGCTGACGGCGGCCGTGGAGTGTGCCGGCAACGGGCGCAGTTTCTATACCTCACAGCAGGGCGAGACGGTCTCCGGCACGGCCTGGAAGCTGGGCGCCATCGGGGTGGCGCACTGGCGCGGGGTGCGGCTGGCCGAGGTGCTGCGCCGTGCCGGGCTACGCCGGGACGCCGTCGACGTGCAGCCGCGCGGCCTGGACGATCCGTTCACCGACTCCTCCGGCGCCGAACTCGGCCGGGTGCGGCGCCCGTTGCCGCTGGCCAAGGCGCTGGACGACGTGCTGCTCGGGTACCAGATGAACGGCGAGCCGCTGCCGGCCGACCACGGGCACCCGGTGCGGGTGCTGGTCCCGTCCTGGATCGGCATCGCCTCGATCAAGTGGGTCGGCGACATCGAGGTGTCGGCCGAGCCGCTCTACTCGCCCTGGAACACCGACCTCTACCGGCTCTTCGGCCCGGACCACCCGGCCGGCGGCAGCGCCCCGCTGACCCGGCAGACCCTCAAGAGCGCCTTCGAGCTGGACTGGGACGCGCCGCTGGCCGTCGGCGCCACCCACGAGCTGACCGGCCGCTCCTGGTCCGGCGGCGCGCCGGTGCGCTCCGTCGAGGTCAGCGTCGACGGCGGCCGGCGGTGGCGGGCGGCCCGGCTGCGGGACCGGCCGCGGCCGGACGGCTGGGTGCGCTGGTCGCTGCCCTGGACGCCGACCACCCCGGGCCCGGCCACCCTGCTGGCCCGGGCCACCGACGCGGACGGCACCCGGCAGCCGGAGCGGGCCACCTACAACGCCCAGGGCTACCTGTTCAACGCGGTGGTCCGGCACCCCGTCCTGGTGACCGCCTGACGGCGCCGACCCGCCCGCCCGGCGTCAGGCGTCGCCCCGGCGGCCCTCGTCGACCGGGGCCAGCACCTGGGTGACGGTCTGTTGGTAGATCACCGAGCTGCGGAAGTTGACCACCTCGCGGCGGGCGCTGACCTGGTCCATCAGGAACGCGTGCAGCCGCTCGATGGTCGGCACGGCCACCTGGATCACGAAGTCCTCGTCGCCGGAGACCACCAACACCGAGAGCACCTCCGGCTGTTGGGACAGGTAGTGCTGGAAGCCGGTGATCACCTCCCGGCTGAGCGGGCGCAGCCGGGCGAAGATCAGCGCCTGCAGTGGCCGGCCCAGCGCCCGGGGGTCGACGGCGGCGTGGTAGCCGGTGATCACGCCCCGGGCGCGCAGGCTCCGCACCCGCTCAAGACAGGTGGACGGGGCGACGCCCACCAGCCGGGCCAGCTCCCGGTTGGTGAGCCGTGCGTCCCGCTGGAGATGCCGGATGATCGCCGAATCTATGTCGTCCATGGTCGCCATTGTCCGGTCTCTTCCGAACAGGGTTCGGTGTGTCCCCCACTCGGGCGCACTTCGGGCTAGCTTTCGTCGGGTGTCCGCGCCAGCCGACCGTAGAAGGGCCGCACCTTGACGACCACGACGACCACCAGCGCCGGGGCTCCAGCGACCTCCACCACGACGACCCCCACGAGCGGCGGGGCACCCAGCACGCCGGCCGACCACTACGACCGGTTGCTGGCCGAGCACTACACCTGGATGCTGGGTGGCCACCTGCCCGACCTGGTGGCCGAGCAGCGGGCGCTGCTGGCCGAGCTGGGGCTCGACGGCGCCGGCGACGGTGACGGCGATGCCGGCGGCGAGCGGCGGCTGGCGGTCGATCTCGGCTGCGGTCCCGGCCACACCAGCCTGGCCCTGGCCGGCCTCGGCTACGACCGGGTGCTCGCCGTGGACCTGAGCCGGCCGCTGCTGGCCGAACTGGCGGGCTACGCCGCCGAGGTGCCGGCGGTCCGGCCGGTCCACGCCGACCTGCGCACCGCGCTGCGCGAGCTGGTCGGCCCGGGCACCGCGGACGCCGTGGTCTGCCTCGGCGACACCCTGACCCACCTGCCGACCAGGGGCGACGTGGCGGCGCTGCTGAACGATGTCGCCGGTGCGCTCACCCCGGACGGCACCGCCGTGCTCGCCTACCGGGACCTCACCGTGCCACTGACCGGGACCGACCGTTTCCTTCCGGTACGAGCCACCGAGGACCGGATCATGACCTGTTTCCTGGAATATCCGGCCGACTTCGAGGACTACACGGTGGTGGTGCACGATCTGGTGCACAGCCGGACCGGCGCGGACGACGACTGGACGCTGACCACTGGCAGTTACCGCAAGCTGCGGCTCTCCCACGACTGGGTGCTGCGGCAGTGCCGGACGGCCGGCCTGGCGGTGGTCGGCGAACGCGTCGGCCAGGGCGGGGTGGCCCGCACCGTGGCGCTGCGGCTCGCCGGCTGACCGGCGAGCCGCCCTCGGTCCGGCTCAGTCCAGCAACTCGTAGGCGGGCAGGGTCAGGAAGTCCACGTAGGACTCGTCCAGCGCGATCTCCATCAGCAGGTCGAAGGCGCGCTCCCAGCCGCCGGCGGCGAACGCGTCCTCGCCCACCTCGTCGCGGATCGCCAGCAGCTGGTCGGCCGCGACCTGGCGGACGTAGCCGCGGGTGACCCGCTCCCCGTTGTCCAGCAGCACCCCGGCGTTGATCCACTGCCAGATCTGCGAGCGGGAGATCTCGGCGGTGGCCACGTCCTCCATCAGGTGGAAGACCGCCACCGCGCCCCGGCCGGCCAGCCATGCCTGGAGGTAACGGGTGCCCACCTGCACCGCGTTGCGCAGCCCCTCGACCGTCGGGCGGGCCGTCAGCGAGCCGATGTCCAGCAGCTCCTCGGCGGTCACCAGGACGTCCTCGCGCAGCCGGTCCTTCTGGTGCGGCCGCTCGCCCAGCACGGCGTCGAAGGCGCCCTCGGCGACCGGCACCAGGCCCGGGTGTGCCACCCAGGAGCCGTCGAAGCCGTCCGTCGCCTCCCGCTCCTTGTCGGTCCTGACCTTCTCGAAGGCCACCTTGTTGACCTCGGCGTCCTTGGCCGGGATGAACGCGGCCATGCCGCCGATGGCGTGCGCGCCCCGCTTGTGGCAGGTGCGCACCAGCAGCTCCGTGTAGGCGCGCATGAAGGGCGCGGTCATGGTCACCGCGTTGCGGTCCGGCAGCACGAAGCGCTCGCCGCCGTCCCGGAAGTTCTTCACGATGGAGAACAGGTAGTCCCAGCGGCCGGCGTTCAACCCGGAGGCGTGGTCGCGGAGTTCGTAGAGGATCTCCTCCATCTCGAAGGCCGCGGTGACCGTCTCGATCAGCACCGTGGCGCGGACCGTGCCGTGCGGGATGCCCAGGGCCTCCTGGGCGAAGACGAAGACGTCGTTCCACAGCCGCGCCTCCAGGTGCGACTCCAGCTTCGCCAGGTAGAAGTACGGCCCCTTGCCCAGCTCGATCAGCCGGGCGGCGTTGTGGAAGAAGTAGAGCCCGAAGTCCACCAGGGAGCCGGGCAGCGCGCGGCCCTCGACGGTGAGGTGGCGCTCGTCCAGGTGCCAGCCGCGCGGCCGGGTGACCACGGTCGCCAACTCGGCGTCCGGGCGCAGCCGGTACTCCTTGCCGCGCTCGTCGGTGAAGTCGATCCGGCGACGGTAGGCGTCGGCCAGGCTGAGCTGACCTCCGATGACGTTCTCCCAGGTGGGGGAGGTGGCGTCCTCGAAGTCGGCCAGCCAGATCCGGGCCCCGGAGTTGAGCGCGTTCACGGTCATCTTGCGGTCGGTCGGGCCGGTGATCTCCACCCGCCGGTCCTGGAGCGCCGGCGGCGCCGGGGCCACCGTCCACGCGCCCTCCCGGATCTCGGCGGTCTCCGGCCGGAAGTCCAGGCGGCCGGTGCGGGCGATCTCCTCCCGGCGGCGGGTGCGCAGCGCGAGCAGCTCGTCCCGGCGCGGGGTGAACCGCCGGTGCAGCTCGGCGAGAAAGTCCAGGGCCTCGGGGGTGAGCACCTCGTCCTGGCGTGGCACCTCGTGCCGGGCTGTCACGGTGACGGCTGACATGGGGGACTCCTTAGCGACGGTTCCACCTCGGCGGGACGGAAATGGATAGTAGTTTCTACATTGTGGAAGATCAATGAGCGGTCGGTGGCTCGGACAGTCGACGCAGGTCGGCGGGGTGGTCGAGATCGCCAGGGTCGGCCACGTCGGCGCACTCCACCAGCGTCAGCCGGTCCGCGCGCGCCCGCAGATAGTCGCGCGCGCCCCGGTCACCCCGGGCGGCCTCGGCCACCCCGGCGAGGTGCGCCGCCCCCAGCAGCACCGGATGGCCGCGCTCCCCCCGGTAGGCCGCCGCGGCGAGCGTCTCCGGCGAGCGCAGCGCGCCGGCCACCCTGGCCATCGCCGCCGTCCCCACGAAGGGCTGGTCCACCAGCGCGACCAGGGCTCCGGCCGGTGGCTCGGCGAGCCCGCCGAGCGCGGCCAGACCGGCGCGCAACGACGAGCCCATGCCGGACTCCCACGCCGGGTTGCGCACCACCAGGCAGTCGTCGAGCGCGGCGCGGGCCAGCACCTCGTCCACGCCGGCGCCCAACACCACCACGACCGGCGCGCAACCGGCGGCACGCAACTCCCCGACCACCAACTCCACCAGCGGGCGCCCCCGGTACGGCAGCAGCGCCTTCACCCGACCGCCGAGCCGCCGCCCCCCGCCGGCCGCCAACAGCACCCCGGCCACCCGCGCCATCGGCGCCTCCCGTTCGTCCGTGTCCGCGCCGCGCCGCCCCGGCGCCGCTCTCCGTGTCGATGTCGACAACCGGCGTCGGTGTCGACGCCAGCGCCTGCCGACACCAGCGGACGCCGCTGCCGACACCAGTGCCTGCCGGTGCCGCTGTCGCCCGCGACGCCGGCGCCGACGTTCGGGACGCTGCGGCGGCCCCGCGCCGAGACCCGGTCCGGCCCCGGCCGGGCCTTCAGCCCTCGACGTCCGGCGAGGTGGCCAGCGCGGCGCCCAGCTCGGCCGCGACCTCACGCAGCAGCGGCGCCAGCTTCTCCACCGCCTCGTCGGTGAGCCGACCGGCCGGCCCGGAGACGGATATCGCGGCGGCGGTCGGCGCGTCGGGCAGCGCCACCGCGATGCAACGGACGCCTATCTCCTGCTCGTTGTCGTCCACCGCGTAGCCCTGCTCGCGGACCGCCCGCAGCGCCCGCAGGAAGGCGTCCGGCGTGGTGATGGTGCGTTCGGTGGCCGCCGGCATGCCGGTGCGCCGCAGCAGCGCGCGCACCTCGTCGTCCGTCAGCCCGGACAGCAGCGCCTTGCCCACCCCCGTGGAGTGCGGCAGCACCCGCCGGCCGACCTCGGTGAACATCCGCATCGAGTGCCGGGAGGGCACCTGCGCCACGTAGACCGCGTCGTCCCCGTCGAGCAGCGCCATGTTGGCCGTCTCGCCGGTCTCCGCCACCAGCCGGGTGAGGTACGGCCTGGCCCAGGTGGCCAGCGGCCGGGTCGCCGCCTCCCCGAGCCGGATCAGCCGGGGCCCCAACGCGTAGCGGCGGTTGGGCTGTTGGCGGACGTAGCCGCAGGCGACGAGGGTGCGCATCAGCCGGTGGATGGTGGGCAGCGGCAGCCCGCTGCTGCTGGCCAGCTCGCTCAGTCCGGTGACCCCGCCGGCGTCGGCCATCAGCTCCAGCAGCGCGAAGGCCCGCTCCAGGGACTGCACCCCGCCGCTCGCGGAGGACCTGCGCACCTCGGACGGCGACACGGCGCGTTTCCTCCAGCGGCCCAGTTCTGTGAACAACGGTCACCGGCAGCCTACCGGCCCTTGACGGCTCGCCCTGGGCGGTCGACCATCGAAGCGCTCGACTTCAACAAAATGTTGCAGGTGTCCGTGCGTCGGTGAGCGTCGAGGGGTGGCCGGTTGACCAGGTTCGAGGGCGCGCGCGGCGACGCGCCGGAGCTGCTGCTGCGGGCCACCCGGGTGGTCACCCCCGAGGGCGTCCGGCCGGCCGCCGTCGCCGTGGCGCACGGCCGGATCACCGCCCTGCTGCCGCACGACGCGCCGGCGCCGCACGGCGCCGTCACGGTCGACTACGGGACGGCGGCGCTGCTGCCCGGCCTGGTCGACACCCACGTGCACATCAACGACCCGGGCCGCGCCGACTGGGAGGGCTTCCCCACCGCCACCAGGGCCGCCGCCGCCGGCGGCGTCACCACCCTGCTGGACATGCCCCTCAACAGCCTGCCCCCCACCACCCGCCCCGAGTGGCTGGCCACCAAGCGGGCCGCCGCCCGCGGCCGGGTGCACGTGGACGTCGGCTTCTGGGGCGGGGCCGTGCCGGACAACCGCCCGCTGCTCAGGCCGCTCCACCAGGCCGGCGTGTACGGCTTCAAGTGCTTCCTCTCCCCGTCCGGCGTCGAGGAGTTCCCGCTGCTGGACCCGGACCAACTGGCCGCCGCGATGACCGAGATCACCGGCTTCGACGGGCTGCTGATCGCGCACGCCGAGGACCCGGAACGGCTGGCCGCCGCCCCCGAACCGACCGGCCCGCGGTACGCGGACTTCCTCGCCTCCCGCCCGGCCGCCGCCGAACACGCGGCGATCGAGCGCCTGTTGACGCTGGCCGCCCGGCTCGGCGCGCGGGTCCACGTGCTGCACCTGTCGGCCGCTTCGGCGCTGCCGCTGATCGCCGAGGCCAAGGCGGCCGGCGTCGCCGTCACCGCCGAGACCTGCCCGCACTTCCTCACCCTGACCGCCGAGGAGATCCCGGACGGCGCCACCGAGTTCAAGTGCTGCCCGCCGATCCGGGAGGCCGCCAACCAGGACGCGCTGTGGGCCGGGCTCGCGGACGGCACCCTGGACTGCGTGGTCTCCGACCACTCGCCCTGCACCACCGACCTCAAGGTCCCCGACTTCGCCCGGGCCTGGGGCGGCATCTCCTCCTTGCAGCTCGGGCTGCCCGCCGTCTGGACGGCCGCCGCCGCCCGCGGCCACTCGCTCGCCGACGTGGCCCGCTGGATGGCCACCGCGCCCGCCCGGCTCGCCGGGCTGCACCGGAAGGGCGCCATCGAGCCCGGCCGGGACGCCGACTTCGCCGTCCTCGACCCGGAGGCCGAGTTCACCGTGGACCCCGCCGCCCTCCACCACCGCAACCCGGTGACCGCCTACGCCGGCCGGCCGCTGCGCGGCGTGGTCCGCGCGACCTGGCTGCGCGGCACCCGGGTCGCGGGCGGCGGCACCGCGCCGGTGCCGACCGGCCGGCTGATCGAAAGGAGCCCGACCGCGTGACCAGCGCCCACGAGCCCACCGTCTTCCGCGGTGCCGCCGCCCCCTACGCCGGCGGCGACCCGTACGCCGACTACCGGTCGCCCGCCCCCGAGGCCGCGTCCTGCACCCGGCTGCCCGACCTGGCCGACCGGCGGCTGGGCGGCTCGGTCCCGGCCGCCAGCGACGAGTTCTTCGCCGAGCGGGAGAACCTGCTCACCCCGGGGCCGGCCCGCTTCGACCCGGCCGCCTTCGGCCACAAGGGCAAGGTCATGGACGGCTGGGAGACCCGCCGGCGGCGCGGCGCGCGCGCCGACCGGCCGCACCCGACCGCCGAGGAGCACGACTGGGCGCTGATCCGGCTCGGCGTCCCCGGCCGGCTGCACGGCCTCGTCGTGGACACCGCCCACTTCCGCGGCAACCACCCGCACGCGGTGCGGGTGGAGGGCACCGAACTGCCGGGCGCGCCCGGCCCGGAGACGCTGCTGGCGCCGACCACCCGCTGGACGGAGCTGGTGCCGCTGACCGAGGTCGGCGGCCACGCCGCGCACCTCTTCCCGCTGCCGCCGGCCGCCCGGCGGCGCGTCACCCATCTGCGGCTGAGCCAGTTCCCCGACGGGGGTGTCGCCCGGCTGCGGGCGCACGGCGAGCCGGCGCCCGACCCGGACTGGCTGACCGCCCTCGGCACCTTCGACCTCGCGGCGCTGGAGCACGGCGGGCTGGTCGAGGACGCCTCGGACCGCTTCTACTCGCCGCCGGTGCACACCATCCTGCCGGGCCGGCCCCGCGCCATGGACGAGGGCTGGGAGACCCGCCGCCGCCGGGACGACGGACACGACTGGCTGCGCTACCGGCTCGCCGGGCAGGGCCGGCTCCGCGCGGTGGAGATCGACACCGGCTGCTACCTGGGCAACGCCCCGGGCTGGGCCGAACTGGCCCTCTGGGACGGGGAGTCGGCCGGCGGCGCGGCGCCCGGCGACGCCGCCGGGGTGGCGTTCGACGCCTGGCGGCTCGCGCTGCCCCGCACCCCGCTGCGCCCGGACACCGTGCACCGCTTCGTGCTGCCCGCCGACACCCCGCCCGCCACCCACGCCACCCTGCGGGTCTTCCCGGACGGCGGGATCGCGCGCCTGCGGCTGCACGGCACGCTGACCGACACCGGGCTGCGCCGGCTACGGGAACGCGCCGGGGCGCACGCCGACTGATCCGGAACGCGCCGGCGCCGCTCCCTGGGCGTGCACGCAAGTCGTGGGCGCCACGTCGGCGTCCTGTGAACTCTCGGGAAATATCCCGGATGTGCGGTTGACGCGCATCAAGCTACGCGCGTCACACTAGGGGGATGGGCATGAAAAACGTGTCAAGGACGGCCAGGAGCGCCCGTGTTGGCGCGCTGAGCACGCTCCTCGCCGCCGTGCTGGTCGGCGGTCAGAGCGTCGCGACCGCCGCACCCCTTCCTACTCCTGCCCCCACCCCCACCTCCGCGACCACCCTCGTCCAGCCGCAGGACTTCGGCGACATCTGCTACGGCGCCCTGCCGTCGCAGGCGCACGACACGCTCGACCTGATCGAGCGCGGCGGCCCCTACCCCTACCCGCAGGACGGCGGCGTCTTCTACAACCGCGAGGGCCTGCTGCCCGACCAGGCCACCGGCTACTACCACGAGTACACGGTGGAGACCCCGGGCATCGACCACCGGGGCGCCCGCCGCGTCGTCACCGGTGACTCGGCCCAGGAGGACTACTACACCGCCGACCACTACGAGTCGTTCGACCTGATCGACTACGGCTGCTGAAGCCGTCCCACCCCCACCGACCATCGTCCCCCCACGGCGGCGCCGGGCCGTCCCCACCGGTCCCGGCCCCGCGACCCACCCGCCGGACAGCCGGCCGCGCGCCTCAGCCGGCCGCCGGCCACGCCGGCGCGGGGCGCGCGCCCCCGGCCAGCGCGAGCAGCAGCCGCTCCTGACCGTGTCGGGCCACCAACTGCAAGCCCACCGGCTCCCCCCGCTCGGTGAAGCCGGCCGGCAGGCTGATCGCCGGCTGCCCACCCAGGTTGAACGCCCAGGTCAGAGCCGGGCTCAGGACGACACCCGGCCCCCCGTGCCCATGCGGCGGACTCGGCGTGGTCGGCGTGGCCAGCACCTCGGCCGGGGCGAACACCCCGGCCAGCGCGGCCTCGTTCACCGCCCGGTCCGCCGGCTCCCCGGCGCGCAGCGCCGCCCAGACCGGCGCCGGGTCGGCCAGCCGCACCGGCACCCGCACCTCGGTCAGCGGCCCGCTGGCCAGCAGCCCGAGCAGCGCCCGCCGCGCCACCGCGGCCACCGCCGGCTCCGTCCCGGCGAAGCCCAGATCGGCCGACCAGACCACCCGGACCGGCCCGCCGGCCGGCGCCGGCGTCGGCCCGGCCACCGCCGTCAGCCAGGCCGCCGCGTCCGCCGGGTGCCGGACCAGCGGCCCGCCCACGTTCAACCCCGCCCGATCCCGCGCCGGCACCCGCCCGTTGGTCGGCTTGAACCCGAACACGCCGCACCAGGCCGCCGGTATCCGCACCGAGCCGGCGCCGTCGCTGCCGGTGGCCAGCGGCACCATGCCGGCGGCCACCGCGGCGGCCGAACCGGCCGAGGAACCACCGGGGGAGCGGTCCGGCAGCCACGGGTTGCGGGTCGGGCCCCGCCCCGTGCTGCCCCACGTCCGCCATGGCGTGCCGGGCCCCGGCGTGGCCGTCGCCCCCACCGGCACCGCGCCGGCCGCCAGCAGCCGGCGGCTCTGCCAGGAGCCCACCCCCTCGCTCGCCTTCACTCCCACCGGCACGCCGGCCAGCGGCGGCCGCCAACCGGCCCGCACCGCCGCGTCCACCGTGGCCGCGCGGGCCAGCGCCGCCGCCGGCCAGACGGCGGTGAACGCCCGCACCCGGTCGTCCCGTTCCGCGACGGTCCGCAGCGCCGCCGCAGTGACCTCGACGGCGGACAGCGCGCCGGAGCGCACCGCCGCCGCGATCGCGGTGGCCGTCCACCCCGGATATCCGGGCAGGCCCCCCGTCGTGGTCAACCGTCCGCCCGGGGTGGGGCGGTGGAGCCGCGCAGCGTCAGGGAGGGGGCGGGGGCCTGCACGTCGCCCGGCCGCCGGCCGGCCGCCGCGTCCCGCAACCGCCGCGCCGCCCGCGCGCCGTAGCCGCCGATGTCCCGGCGCAGCGCCGTGAGCGGCGGGTGCACCAGCTCGCAGAGCGCCGAGTCGTCCCAGGCCACCATGGAGACGTCGGCCGGCACCCGCAGGCCGAGCCCGTGCGCGGCCGTCACCCCGGAGAGCGCCATCACGTCGTTGTCGTAGAGCACCGCCGTCGGCGGCCGGGCCCCGGACAGCAGCTCGCGGGTCGCGGCCGCGCCCCCCTCGCCGCTGTAATCGGCCTCCAACGTCCGTCCCGAGACCCCGAGTTCGGCGGTGACCCGGTCGAAGGCCGCGGTCCGCACGGAGGTGTGCCGCAGCCGGTTCGGGCCGGAGACCCGGGCCAGCCGGCGATGCCCCAGCTCCACCAGGTGGGTGACGGCGGTGGCCACCGCCGCCGCGTCGTCGCTCCACACCGCGGGCAGCCGCCCGGTGCCCACCGGGGCGCCGATCACCACCGTCGGCATGCCCAACTCCTCCAGCACCGGCACCCGGGCGTCGGTGAGTTGGAGGTCCACCAGGAACACCCCGTCCACCGCGCGGCGCGCCCACCAGGACCGGTAGAGCGCGATCTCGGCCGCCTGGTCCTCCGCCATGGTGAGCAGCAACGGCGTGGTGTCCCTGGCCAGTTCGGCCTGGATGCCGGAGATCAGCTGCATGAAGAACGGCTCCAGGCCGAGGGTGTGCGCCGGCCGGTCGATCACCAGGCCGAAGGCGCCGGCCCGGCCGTCGGAGAGGGCCCGCGCGGCGCTGCTCGGCTGCCAGCCCAGCTCCTCGGCGATGGCGAGGATGCGGCCCCTGGTGGACTCCGAGACCCCGGGACGCCCGTTGAGCGCGAAGGAGACGGCGGCCTTGGTGACCCCCGCCCGTTCGGCGATGTCCCGCATGGTGGGGCGTTTCAACGGACCTCCTCGACGACCGGCCACCGCGCCGAGCGGTCCCGGGCTCCGCAATGATCCCCGGTCGGCGACCGCGGCAACCGGCCACCCCCGCCCCGACCGGCCGGGCACCCGGTGCGGGACGCCCGTTCGGCTGGTGTCGCGCCGGCCGTTCCCCCGGGCTTTCCCGGCCGTCCGTCCGCCGGTCACCGGGGCGTTCCCCCGGCTTCCCCGGTGCGCCGCCAGCCGGTGGGCAGCCCGCCACCGGACGGCGGCGTAGGGCACAATCGAGCCGATGAGTACCTACCGTGAGCGTGCGCACCGCCAGACGGCACGGGCCTCCGTGCTGCGCGCCATCGCCAGCCGAGAGCGTTCCTCACACCTCTCCGCGCCCCGGGTGCCCACGGTGGGCATCGACATCGGCGGCACCAAGGTGATGGCCGGCGTGGTGGACGCCGACGGGACGATCCTGGAGCGGGTGCGCACCGAGACGCCGGACAAGTCCAAGAGCGCCAAGGTGGTCGAGGACACCATCGCCGAGCTGGTGCTCGACCTCTCCGACCGGCACGACGTGCACGCCGTGGGCATCGGCGCCGCCGGCTGGGTGGACGCCGACCGGTCCACGGTGCTCTTCGCGCCCCATCTCGCCTGGCGGAACGAGCCGTTGCGGGCCGCCCTGGCGTCCCGCCTGGTGGTGCCCATCATGGTGGACAACGACGCCAACACCGCGGCCTGGGGCGAGTGGCGGTTCGGCGCCGGCCGGGGCGCCGACCACCTGGTGATGATCACGCTGGGTACCGGAATCGGCGGCGGGATACTGGAGGCCGGCAAGGTCAAGCGCGGCGCCTACGGGGTGGCCGGCGAGTTCGGCCACATGCAGGTGGTGCCCGAGGGCCACCGCTGCCCGTGTGGCAACCGTGGCTGCTGGGAGCAGTACAGCTCGGGGAACGCGCTGGTCAGGGAGGCCCGGGAGCTAGCGGCCGCCGACTCGCCGGTGGCCTACCACATCCTGGAGCGGGTCGGGGGGCAGGTCGGGGACATCACCGGCCCGCTGATCACCGAGCTGGCCCGCGAGGGCGACGCGATGTGCGTGGAACTGCTCCAGGACATCGGACGTTGGCTGGGTGTGGGGATCGCCAACCTGGCGGCCGCGCTCGACCCGGCGCGGTTCGTGATCGGCGGCGGGGTCAGTGAGGCGGACGAGTTGCTGATCGGCCCGGCCAGGGAGGCCTTCCGGCGGCAGTTGACCGGCCGCGGGTACCGCCCGGAGGCCACGATCGTGCGCGCCAAGCTGGGCGCCGACGCCGGCATGGTCGGCGCGGCCGATCTGGCGCGCCTGGTGGCCCGCCGCTTCCGCCGGGCGAACCGGCGGCGCGCGGAGCGGGCGCACCGCCCCGGCTTCGAGCTGCGGCTCACCCCGCGGAACTGGGCGGGTGAGCAGTGACGACGACATCCGGGCCGGCCGGCGGTCCCGGCAACGGCGCCACGACCGGAGGCGTCAACGGCGGCGGTGCCAACGGCTCCTCCGGCGGCGCGGCCGGCGGCCCGTCCGAGGTGCCCAGGCACCCGCCGCACCGACCTCGGCACCGCTGGCTGGTGGCCCTCGTGGTGCTGCTGCTGATCGCGATCCCGGCCGGCTACCTGGTGCGCTCCGCCTACGAGAGCCGGGACAGCGGCGAGGACAAGGCGCGGGCGGCCTCCGCCCGCACCCTGGTCTACGAGTGGCCCAGCAAGGTCCAGCGCCGCATCTACGACATCCCCATCCCGGGCGGCTCGGCCTACGTCGGGCACTTCGAGACCAACTCCTGGGACCGCAGCACCATGTACGTGGAGTTCCGCTGCTCGCCGAGCCAGCTGAGCGGCTTTCTCGAACAGTTGGGCACCAGCAGGGCCGGCCTGGTCGAGGGCACGGTGACGATCCCGACCGAGGAGGCGGACACCGTCGGCTGGACCTTCGACGAGCCGGGCCGGGTCTACGCGGGGACGATCGTGCGCCAGTCGGAGAACGAGCCCGAGGTCGCCATCACGGTGGATCTGACGGCGGAGGAAAGGCCGCGCGTGTACGCGGTCTCCATCACCGAGCCCTGACCCGCGGCGCCGCGCCGGCTCCTCCCCGCCTCCCTTTTCGCGGCTCCGGCGGTGCGGCCGGGCCCCGCTGGTCGTCCCGGAAGGCCGGGCGCGGATCATGGTGGGCGTCGTCGGCCGGGTGTGCCGGTGACGTGGAGGTGGTGCGGATGGACGCCGAGGTGGATCGGACGGACCGGCCGTCGTGGGCCGACCAGCGCACCCTGGCCGGGGTGCTGGGGGCGGTGGCGCGCGGCGTCTTCCCGCCCGCCGACGCCGGGATCACGGTGGTGCCGCAGCCCAACGACCGGGACGCCGGTGTGCTGGGCATGACCGCGCACGCGGTGGTCTTCACCGACCAGGACCCCGACTGGGTGCGGGCCGCCGTCCGGGCCGCCTCCCCCGACCCGCTGGCCGCCCCGCTCGGCCCGGCCTTCCTCACCGCGCTCGGTGCCCGGACCGGCCGCCGGGTGAACTGCGTCGACCTGCTGACCGTGGCCCCCGCCTTGCCCGGCCCGCCGGACCTGCCGCTGCGCGAGATCACCGAGGCGGACCACCCGCGGGTGGTCCGGGCCCGGCGGTTCAGGGACGGGGTGCGGGTCTGGGCTGCCGCGGGCGGCCTGGTGGTGCTGGGCCGGGGCGTCGCCGGCCGCTGGGAGGTGGCCATCGAGGTGGACGAGGCGGCCCGGGGGCACGGACTGGGCCGCGCGTTGGCCGTCGCCGGCCGTCATCTGGTGCCGGCCGGCGAGCTGTTGTGGTCCCAGCAGCCGCCGGGGAACGCGCGCAGCGTCCGCACCTTCCAGGCCGCGGGCTACCGGCCGGTCGGTGCCGAGGCGCTGCTGGTCACCGACTGACCGAGCCGACCGACCCAGCGGGGCTGGCCGAGCCGGCTGACCCACCGGGTTGACCCACCTGGGCTGGCCGAGCCGGCCGGCCGGCTCGCGGCGGACCGCCCGGGGAGGGGCGACTGTCAGTGGCCTCGATTACGGTGGGTGACCGTGAAAGTCGTCGGATCCGGAGCCGGCGGCGCGAGGCGCGACGGAGGGGAGTGCCAGTGGGGGAGTAGCGGCGGGGAGTAGCGGTGGGGCGCTCGTGCGGGGCGGAGCCCGTGGCGTGCGCCGGTGGCGGCGGTCAGGCGTGGTCCTCGGGGGCCAGCCCCCGGGGCGGCTCGGTGACCCGGGGTGGCGGGATCAGATGCGGGGCGAGCACGTCCCGCAGGCGGTGGAGTGACCGCCAGAGACGAGGGGAGGTGAGATCGAGCGGTCGGGGCACGGAGACGAACAGTTCGCGGTCCACGACTTCCAGGGCCGCGCGGCGGCTCAACGAGGCGAGGGCGGAGAACAGTTCGGGGCAGAGCAGGGCGCGCAGGTGCGGCTCGTCGGGCCGGGCGCTGAGCAGCCGGTACCGGGGCGCGTGTGGCGGTGTCAGCGGGGTGGCGTGCCGCAGCCGCCGCGGCGGGTGGATCGGGTACCGCGGGGGGCGCACCGTGGTGCGGGGGTAGCAGCGGCGCAGGGTGAAGACGCCGTAGGTCCAGCGGTGGGTCTCCACACCGTCGAAGCCGCTCTCGACGACGCAGCGGTAGCCGCCCACCTCGAACCCGGTGGTGCCCGGCACGCCGAGCCAGTCGAGGTGGGTGCGGTCCCTGCCGTAGCCGAAGATGTCGGCCGCCCGGCGCCGTGGGGTCGGCTCCGCCACGTACCGGAGGGCGTGCTCGCGGGCGAACCGCCGCAGCCGGGCCCGCCGCCGCGCGGCGCTCCTCAACACGCCGGCCCCGGCGTGGCGTTGGCGGCCCGCCTGGCGGGTCGAATCGGGCGCGGGGCGGCGGATCGGCGGGCGGCGCGCAGGCCGGGGCGGCGGAGCCGCTCGTGAGGTGGGGGCATGCCCCGAGCCTCGCCCGGCCGCCCGCGCTACCGATCACAGCTCGGCGGGCGGGCCCCCGGCGCCAGGGCCGGCGGGCGCCCGGTCAGGCGGCGAGCCGCTCCTCGGCGAGCTGGGCGGCGACCCGCTCCAGCAGCGGCCCGGCGTTCGCGATGCTGCGCTGCGGGTTGGGCTCCAGGGCGGTGAGCGGGTAGGCGGCCTCGATCCCCGCCTCGGCCAGCGGCGTGGTCTCCAACGCCAGCCGGCCGCAGACGGCCAGCACCGGCTTGCCGGCGGCGCGGGCCGCCGCGGCCACCCCGGCCGGCGCCTTCCCGCGCAGCGTCTGCTCGTCCAGCGAGCCCTCGCCGGTGATCACCACGTCCGCCTCGACCAGCGCCTCGGCGAACCCCAACACCTCGAGCAGCACCTCGATCCCCGGCCGGAAGGTGGCGCGCAGCCCGAGCAGCGCGCCGAAGCCGATGCCGCCGGCCGCGCCCGCCCCCGGGGCGTCGGCCAACTCGGCGGCCCGACTGCCCTCGGACCGCGCCAGCACCTCGGCGAAGTGGGCCAACGCCCGGTCCAGGATGTCGACCTCCAGCGGATCGGCGCCCTTCTGCGGGCCGTAGACGCTGGCCGCGCCGGTCGGACCGGTCAGCGGGTTGTCCACGTCGCTGGCCAGCACGAACTCGGTGTCCTTCAGCCGCGGATCGAGCGCCGAGAGGTCGGCCGTGGCCAGCTCACGCAGTGGGGCGCCGCCGAGCGGCAGCGGGTCGCCGTCCGCGTCCAGCAGCCGCGCGCCCAGCGCCATCAGCATCCCGGCACCGCCGTCGGTGGTGGCCGAGCCGCCCACCCCGAGGATCACCCGGGAGGCCCCCGCGTCCAGCGCCGCGGCGATCAACTCCCCGGCGCCGTAGGTGGTCGCGGTCATCGGCGCGAACGTGCCGGGCGGCAGTAGCACCAGCCCGGCCGCCTGCGCCATCTCCACCACGGCGGTCTCGCCACGCAGCGCGAACCGCGCCGCGACGGGCAGCCCCAACGGCCCGGTGACCTCGACCTCGACGGGCGTGAACCCGCCGGCCACCGCCGCGTCCACGGTGCCGTCCCCGCCGTCGGCGACGGGCAGCGCCACCACCGAGGCGCCGGGCCTGACCCGACGGATACCGGCCGTGACGTGCTCGGCCACCTCGGCGGCCGTCAGCGAGCCCTTGAACTTGTCGGCGGCGATCAGCACGCGCCAGCTCTGCGTCATCTGCGATCCCTGTGGTCGTTGCGGTCGAACACGGACCCTATCCGCCGTCGTCGCCGATCACCACGGTCGCCGAGTGCCGCGCCGGTCACACCGACGCCCCGCGCGCCGCCGGAACCGCCGGGGACGTTCGCCGCACCACGGGACAGAACGTCCGCCCCGCGCCGCGCCCCCCGGAAAGGCGGTCAGCCGCGGAACGCGGCGCCGGAGCGGCGGGGCCGCGCCGCGCCGCCGCGCAGCTGCCGCCAGACGGCCTTCGCCGCGTTGTGCCCCGACATGCCGTGCACCCCGGGAGCCGGCCAGGTGGCGGAGGAACACAGGAAGACCGATGGATGCGCGGTGGCGTACGGCCGGGGGCCGATCCGCGGTCGGAACATGGTCTGGGTCCCGGTGAACGCGCCACAGGCGATGTCCCCGCCCACGTAGTTGGCGTTCCGCCGGGCCAACTCCGGTGGCCCCGCGACGGCACGGGCCAGCACCAGGTCCCGGAAGCCCGGCGCGAACCGCTCGATCTGCCGCTCGACGGCCTCCGTCAGGTCCCCGGTCCACCCGTTGGGCACGTGCCCGTACGCCCAGTAGACGTGCTTGCCCGCCGGAGCCCGGCTCGGGTCGAAGAGCGTCGGCTGGGAGGTCACCAGGAACGGCACCTCGGGCGCCCGCCCGTGCCGGGCCGCGTCGTCCAGCGCCCGGGAGATCTCCGCGCTGCTGGAGCCGAGGTGGACGGAGCCGGCCCGCCGCGCCTCCGGCGCGGTCCAGGGCACCGGCCCGTCCAGCGCGTAGTCGATCTTGAACGCGGCGGCCCCGTAGCGGAAGTCCCGGTAGGCGCGGCCGAGTCCGGCGATCCTGGCCAGCGCGGTCGGCGAGGTGTCGAAGACGTAGGCCCTGGCCGGCGGCAGCTCGTCCAGCCGCCGCACCTCGACCCCGGTGTGGATCTCGCCGCCGAGATCCCGCAGGTAGCCGGCGAGCGCGTCGGAGATGGCCTGCGAGCCGCCCCGCGCGATCGGCCACCCCACCTCGTGCGCGGCCAGCGCGAAGACCAGCGCCACCGCGCCCGTCGCCGGCGTGGAGGTCGGCGCGATCACATGGGCGGCCAGGCCGCTGAGCAGCGCCCGAGCCCGGTCGTCGGAGAACCGCCTGGCCAGCCAGGACACCGGCTGCAGGGCGGTCAGGCCGAACCGGGCCAGCAACACCGGGTCGCGCGGCAGCCCGTCCCACGGGACCTTCATGAAGTCCCCGACCAGCGTCTCCCAGCGCCCCAGGTAGGGCGCCACCAGCCGTCGGTAGCTGGCCGCGTCCGCCGGGCCCAGGCTGGCCGCCGTCTCGCCGACCGCGCGGGCCAGCACGGCGGCGCTGCCGTCCGGGAAGGGGTGCGCCAGCGGCAGCTCCGGGTGCACCCACTCCAACCCGTACCGAGCCAGCGGCATCGCGTTGAAGGCGGGGGAGCCCGCCCCCATCGGGTGCACCGCGGAACACGGGTCGTGCCGGAAGCCGGGGAGCGTCAGCTCCTCCGTCCTGGCCCCGCCCCCGACCGTCTCCTTGGCCTCGAAGAGGGCGACCGACATCCCGCGCCGCGCCAACTCCACGGCGGCCGTCAGGCCGTTCGGCCCGGCCCCCACCACGACCACGTCACGCAACGCAGGCAACGTACGGTTCTCCCCTCCGGGGCAGGCGAAACTCGGACCAGCACCCCGAGGATACGCCGCCCGTTCCGGCGGCCGGCGCGCCGGTCAACTCGGCCGGTCCGATAAGCAGTTGTCCCAGGACGCCGCGTCTCCCAGACTGACGCCATGGGATTCGTGGTGCGTGACTACCGCCCTGCGGACGAGGTCTCCTGGCTGCGTTGCCGGGTGCTGTCCTTCCTGCGCACCCCCTACTACGACGACGTGCTGACGGCCAGGCCACCGCTTCCGCCGCCCGGTTTCGGCCTGGTGGCCGAGGGGGCCCAGGGCGCGGTGGTCGGCTGCCTCGACGTGAGTGTCGAGGGGGCGTTGGCCACCATCGACACCGTCGCGGTCCACCCCGACCACCAGCGGTGGGGCATCGGCCGGGCGCTGCTCGCCGAGGCCGCCGCCCGGGCGGCGACGGCCGGCGCGAGCACGCTGGACGCCTGGACCAGGGACCAGCCCGCGACCCTCGCCTGGTACCGGGCGACCGGCTTCGCCGAGAGCGACCACTACCTGCATGTCTACGCGGACGACACGCACGCGGCCGACGCGGATGACGGGGCCGGTGCCGCCGAGCTGGCGCGGGCGGTCGAGCGAGCGGGCGCCGGGCTGCGCCCGGTGCGGGTGTTCGCGCACGCGCCCCTGGCGCGGGAGGCGGAGCTGCGGGCCGCGTTCCGGCGGGTGTACGTGTGCCGCCGCTTCAGCCAACCACTCGCCCCGCCTGCCGGCTGAGCCCCGGCCCGGGCACGGCTCGACCGGGCTGTCCGAGGGTGCCGCTCGGTGACCGTCCTTCGGCGGCGTACGCGGCCATCCGACCCGACGCCGTGCGCTGACGGGCACGCGGCGGTCGGAGCGGCCGGCGGTTCGGCCCCTGGCACGGCGGACCCTGGTGCGGCGGGCTCTCACACGACGGCCCCTGACACGACGGCCCTGGTGCGGCGGGCCTTGGCACGGCGGGCCCCGACACGACGGGCCCTGGTGCGGCGGGTCTTGGCACGCCCCCGGGCCGCGCCCCCCGGCCCGGGGGCGTGCGCGACCGATGCCAGGCTCGGTCACCGGGCTCGGCCGGCGGTGAGCCGGGCCGAGCCCGCCGCGCCGTGACCAGCCCTGTGGTGCCCCGGGCCGGCCGTCGGGCCAGGGCGCGGCGGGTCCCCTCCCGGCCGGAGCCCGCGCCCGGCCCTGGCCGGTCTGGTCTGGCCCGTCGGCGGTCGGCCCCGGCGGTGGGGATGCAGGTCAGCAGGTCAGCAGGTCAGCAGGGCAGCCGGTCAGGCGGGCGGGGGGCCGGTGGGGGCGTCGTGGGCCTCGTGCGCGGCGCGGAAGAGGGCCAGCAGCCGGTCGGCGGTGGCCCGGTCCCTGGCCGCGGTGAACGGGGTGGCGTTGCCCCCGGTCAGCTGGAACGGCTGGCCGGCCCAGGTGCCCTGCGCGCCGCCGGCCTCCTCGACCAGCAGCAGCCCCGCCGCGTGGTCCCAGGCGTTCTCCCAGTCGAAGGCGATGGCGTCCAACTCGCCGCGGGCGACCGCCAGGTACTCCAGACCGGCCGCCCCGCAGGGGCGTGGTGCCACACCGTCCACCCGGAGCGCCGCCAGGGCGCGCTTCTGGGCCGGGGTGGTGTAGTCCGGATGCGAGTGCGCCACCCGCAGCGGGCGCGTCGGGTCCGGCGTGCCGGTCGTCAGCCGTTCGCCGGCCAGCCAGGCGCCCGCGCCCCGCCAGGCGTGCGCGAAGTCGCCGCGCGCCGGCGCGTAGGTCCAGGAGCCCAGCAACTCACCGTGGTGGGCCAGGGCCACCAGGGTGGCGAAGCCGGCCTCGCCACGGACGAACTGGCGGGTGCCGTCCACCGGGTCCACGATCCACACCGGGGCGTCGCCGGCCAGCGCCGCGTAGCGGCTGGGGTCCTCGTGCACCGCCTCCTCGCCGACCACCACCGAGCCCGGCAGCAGCGCCGTCAGCTCGGCGGTGAGGCACCGCTCGGCCTCCCGGTCGGCGACCGTCACCAGGTCGTGCGGCCCCGCCTTCTGGGTTACCTCGTGCTCGGCCAACTGCCGCCAACGCGGCAGGATCTCCCGCGCCGCGACCGCTCTGACCGCCTCGGCCACCGGCTCCACCAGCTCTTTCGCTTCCACCCGACCATCGAACCACGGGCCGGCCGACCCGGCGGAGCCGGCCTCGCCAGCGCCCGCGCGCTCCGCCTCGCGCGCCTGGCGCGCGGGGTGAGTTCAGGCGACCCCGGCGCGGCGCAGCTCACTGCTGACCGCCCGGTGGTGCCGGGGCGAGACCTCCTGGGCCGCCGCCAGCAGCATCGGTACCAGCACCCGGGGGGCGGGGCGCGCGGCCTGTGCCGCCTCCTCAGCCGTGCGCGCCTGGACCAGCGCGCGTAGCAGCGCCACCGCCCGGTCGCCCAGCCCGTGCGCGCGCAGCGCCGCCGCCACCGAGCCGACCTCGGCCGCCGGCCGGGCGGCGCCCTGCCGGAGCAGCTGACCGCAGTCCGCCGCCCGCCCGGCGACGGTCAGCGCCTCGGCCGCGGCGGCCAGCGGCGCGGGCGGCAGCGAGGCCGCCTCCCAGAGCAGCGTGGTCATCTCGGCGTCCATGCCGGCCCGCTCCAACTCGGCCAGCAGCAACGGGATTCGGACGGGCGGGCCGCCGACCGCCGCGCAGAGCAGACCGTGCGCGGCCCCGTTCTCTCCCAGCGCCCGCAGGTCGCGCAACTGGTCGGCGGTGCGGGTCGCGGTGGCGAGGTCGTGGTCGGTCACCCGGTCGGCCAGGGAGGGCCGGTGGTCGCGCAGCGCCCCGGCGAACCGGGAGCCGCTGGGCGGTGGCGGGCCGGCCTCGCCGGTCGCCGGCGGGTGTCCGTCCGGCGCGGTGCCGCCGCTCGCAGGGGCCGGGCTCGGCGCCACGGCCGCGTTGGTTTCGCCGGCTGCGCCGGTTGCGGTGGCTTCGTCAACGGGGTCGAGCCCGGCGAACCGCGCGCCCCGGGGGCGGCGCGCCGGCTTGGCGCGCCGGCGCGCGGGCGCGGCACCGGCCGCGTCGGGGTCCGCGTCGGTGGCCGCCGCCCGCTGCGGGCCGGCGGTCGCCCGCGCCGGTCGGGCCGCCGCCTGGCGCGCCGCTGTCGGGACGCGGGGCCCCGCCCCCGCGTGGTCGGGCCGCGGGGGGACCGCCTCGGGGCCGGTCGGCTTGGGGCCGCCGATCGGCGGCTCGCCGGGGCGCGTTCCGACCGCCGCGAGCCGGGCGTGCGCCTCGGCGCGGCGGGTCAGCACCCGCTCCTGGTCGTCCCGCGTCCACTCGGCCAGCCCCGCCAGCCGGTCCGCCTCGGCCGGCTGGCCGGCCCGTCGGGCCGAGTCGGCGGCGTGCGTCAACATCCGCAGGCGGGCCGCCAGTTCGTCGGCCGCCCGGTCCAGGTCGGCGAGCAGCCCGGTGAGCGCGGCGCGCCCACCGGGCAGCGCGTCCCTGGCCGCGGTCGCGGCCTCGTAGCCGGCCCGCAGCCGCCCGGCCGCCGTCCGTGCCGGGCCCTCCCCCCTGAGCACCGCCAGGTCCTGCGCCAGGTCGGCCACCGCGTCCCAGGGCGGCAGCGTCCGGCCGGCCAGCCAGGCGGCCAACTCCGCGCCGTTGCGGCGGTGGAAGGCGGCGAACCAGCCGGCCGACGGGTCGAGTACCTCGGCCAGGGCCCGCAGCTCGGAAGTGAACGCCGCCAGCCGATCGGACCACTCGCGTTCCATCATGCGCACATCAGGCATGGCCCGTACTGAATCCAAGCCGTGTTACGGGCTTTGTTTCCCGCGGGCTACAGAACGTTTTCGGCTTGCTCGCACGCCCCGGCGCGTGTCCGGCGCGCGCTCCGGTGGACGCGCCGGTGCTCAGCGGCCCACGGCATAACCTTGCATCCCCCTGGGATTGGCCGCCGCCGACAGCACCCCGGACTCCGGGTCCCGCGCCACCGCGCTCAGCCGCCCCTCGGTCCAGGGCCCGGCCACCGTGACCCGGTGCCCCCGCCGGCGCAGCTCCCCGATCACCGGCTCGCCGATCCTGGACTCCACGGTGACCGCGCCGGGCTGGCCGCCGCGCGGGTAGAACGAGCTGGGGAAGGCGTCCTGGTGCCAGTTGGGCGCGTCGATGGCGCCCTGCAGGTCCAGCCCGCCCCGCACCGGGGCGCGCAGCGCCAGTGCCAGGAAGAAGTGCGCCTGCCACTGGTCCTGCTGGTCACCGCCCGGGGTGCCGAAGGCGAGCACCGGCTCGCCGCCGCGGAGCGCCAGCGTCGGGCTGAGCGTGCTGCGCGGCCGGCGGCCGGGCGTCAACGAGGCCGGCAGTCCCGCCTCCAGCCAGCTCATCTGGAGCCGCGAGCCCAACGGGAAGCCCAACTCGGGTATGACCGGGCTGGACTGGAGCCAGCCGCCGCTCGGCGTGGCGGAGACCATGTTCCCCCACCGGTCCACCACGTCCACGTGACAGGTGTCGCCCCGGGTCTCGCCGCTCGGTGCCACCGGCGGCTCGCCGTCCCTGGACACCGTCGGCTCGCCGGCGCCGGCCAGCCCGTCGGTGGCGACGCCCTCGGTCATCAGGCGCTCGACCAGGCGTGCGAGCCGGGGCGCACGCCCGTCCGGCGCGCCGGGGCGCAGCTCCAGGGAGGCCCGTTCGCCGACCAGCCGGCGGCGCTCCGCGTTGTACCCGGCGGAGAGCAGCGTGGTCAGCGGCACCTCGGCCGCGTCCCCGTACCAGGCCTCCCGGTCCGCCAGCGCAAGCTTGCTCCCCTCGATCAGGGCGTGCACATACTCCGGCGTGCCGTAGGCGGAGGCGTCCATTCCCGGGTCGAGCAGGGCCAGTTGCTGCGACAGGACCGGGCCCTGGCACCAGGGGCCGACCTTGAGGACCGTCCAGTCGCGCCACCGGTAGCTGACCGGCTCCTCGTACCCGGCCGCCCAGTTGGCCAGGTCGTCCCCGGTCAGCAGCCCGGCGTGCCGCTCGCCCGACGAGTCCATCGCCGGCCGGGCGGCGTGGGCCACGATCGCCTCCGCGACGAAGCCCTCCCGCCAGATCCGCCGGGCCGCGTCGATCCGGGCCTCCCTGGTCCGGCCGGCGGCGGCGCTCTCGGCCAGCACCCGGCGCCAGGTCGCCGCCAGCGTCGGGTTGCGCAGCAGCGCGCCGGGCGCCGGGGACCGGCCGTCCGGCAGGTAGACGGCGGCCGAACTCGTCCACTCCCGCTCGAAGAGCGACCTGACCGACTCCACGGTGGCGCCGATCCGGTCCACCGCCGGGTGCCCGCGCTCCGCGTAGCCGATGGCGTACTCCAGCACCCGCTCCAGGCTCCGGGTGCCGTGGTCCCGCAGCAGCGTCAGCCAGGCGTCGAAGGCGCCCGGCACCACGGCCGCCAACGGCCCGGTGCCCGGGACGAGTTCCAGCCCCAGGCCGGTGTAGTGCGCGATGTCCGCCCGGGCCGGTGCCGGCCCCTGCCCGGACAGCACCCGCACCGGCCCGCCGGCCGGGGCCAGGATCACCGGCACCTCGCCCCCCGGCCCGTTCAGGTGCGGCTCCACCACCTGCAACACGAAGCCCGCGGTCACCGCCGCGTCGAAGGCGTTGCCGCCGTCCTCCAACACCGCCATCGCGGACTGGGACGCCAGCCAGTGGGTGCTGGAAACCATGCCGAAGGTGCCCTGCAACGTGGGCCGTGTGGTGAACATGCGCGGAGCATACGCGCGGCGCCGGCCCGTTAATCGTTTCGTGGCACGGGTCGTTCGTGGCAGGGTCCCGCCATGGCTACACCGTCCCCCGGGTCCCCCGGGGCCCAGCTCCGTTGGCAGTTCGACCTGGCCTGGTCGCTCTTCGACTACCACCTCCAGCGACTCGTGCCCGAGGACTTCCTCTGGGCGCCGGGCCCGCTCGTCTGGACCATGCACCGCACGCCCGAGGGCGGTTGGCGCCCGGACTGGGCGAACCCCGAACCCGATCCCATCCCGGTGCCCACCATCGGCTGGGTCAGCTGGCACCTCGGCTGGTGGTGGAGCACGGCGCTGGACCACGCGCGGGGGCGCACGCCCCGGGAGCGCACGGAGATCCACTGGCCGGGCCCGGGCGACCCCACCATCGCCTGGTTGCGCGCCCTCCACGACGACTGGTGCGAGGTGCTCGACGGCGCCGACGCCGACGACCTGGCGGCCCCCGCCGCGTACCCCTGGCCCGCCGACGCCGGCCTGCGACGCGCCCACCTCTATGCCTGGGCCAACGTCGAACTCACCAAGAACGCCGGCGAGATCGGCCAACTCCGGTTGCTCCGCGCGGCTGCTGGCTGAGCCCCCGACCACGAACCCCCGGCCCGGGGAAGGGAGTTCGGGCGTCGGCCGGTCCGGGACGCGCCGGCCGGGCCGGCCGGCCGACGACATACTGTGTCCCTCATGTCTGTCAAAGCCGTGAACGGGTTGCGTGAGGTCCTCGTGCTGGTGGAGAGCTTCGACGGGCCGTCCGCCATCCACCGGGCCGCCGAACTGGAGGCCGCCGAGCGGCAGGTGGCCGCCTACGCCGACGAGCTGCTGGAGGTCACCGAGTCGACGGAGGTCCAGCGCCTGCTCGCCGGCGCGGTCAAGGCGCTCCAGGTGGCCAGGAAGGCGGGGCACACGCACCAGCGGACCCCGCTGACCCGCCCCGTCTCCCAGGCGCGGTTCGCGCTGAAGCTGGGCTCAGCCGCCGGCGGGCTCCGGCTCGCGCTGGAGGAGCTGGACCCGGACCACCCCCTCCCGCCACCCCCGTTCGGCAAGGACTCCCGCTAGCGGCGCCCGGCGCGCCCCCGGCGTGCACGCCGGCGTGGGATCGGGGCGCGCGCACCCCGGTCCCTCACTCCGCCGCGCGCCGGTACCCGGAGCCCGCCGCCCGCCCCCTGGCGCAGTCCCGGCCCGGGTCAGGGCAGCGCCATGCCCTCGGGCACGTCGAGCTCGAACTCGTCCTCCAGCACCCGCCGCACCTCCGCCTCGTCCGCCAACTCCCGTCGGCTGACCGTCCCGTCGTCCCGGGTCTCGGTCAACACCCGGCCGTCCAGCATCAGGTGCGCGCCCTCCCGGGTCCGCTGGGCCAACGGGCGGAGCACGAACGGGGAGTTCGGGTAGGTGGCCGTGTACCAGTTCTGCGTCACCAGGTCCGACAGGGTGAACGGCTCCTCGGTGAACGCGACCTGCGCCTGCCAGGCGTCCCCCGCCCACGCCTGGAGTACCCACAGCGGCAGCGGCCCGTCGTGCGGGGCGTGTATCAGTCGGTGCCGGCGCGGACCGGCCCGGAACTCCACGTCCGGCACCAGCGGCACCGGCACCAACGGGGCGCCGACGGCCCCGAAGCCGACATCCCCGAGGTACGGCTGCGGGTCGCCGGGCACCCGGATCACCAGCAGGGCGTGCACCCGCGGGCGGCTGGTCAGCTGCTCCGCGCCCAGCACCACCCGCCCGCTGAGCACGGTCACCCCGAAGCCCAGCGCGCGCAGCGCCGCGGCCAGCAGCAGGTTCTGCTCGAAGCAGTAGCCGCCGCGTCGGCGGTGCACCAACTTGGCGACCAGGTCGTCTACGTCGAGAGAGGGCACGGTGCCGCGCAGCGGGTCCAGGGCCTCGAACGGGATGGACCGCAGATGGGCGTGGTGGACGGCACGCAACGTCGGCAGGTCGGCGGCCCGCCCGCCCCGCCAGCCGATCCGGTCCAGATAGGCGTCCAGTTCGAACTGCTTTTCGTCAGGCATGAGTTGACGTTAACCAGGAGGACCTGGCCCGGTATCCGGGCTCCGGACCGAACCGGCAGGGCGGTTGGTCCTAGGCCGCACGCCGGTCGGCTCTAGGTCCTGAGTCCGGCCCGGCCCGGGGCCGACCGGACCAAGGGCGGGTAAAGCTTCCGGCGGCCCGGCCGGCGCCCGCGGGCCCGGTGGCGGGTCCGCGGGCCCGCCACCGCCTGCTCGTTCGCGCCGGGTGCCACGCCCGCCGGCGCGGCGCTTCGCCGGCCCGCGCCGGAAGCGGGCCGTGCCCGGCCTCTGGCCGCGGGCCGGACCGGCCGCTAACGTCCGAATGGGAGCGCTCCCACGTCGCGTGCGGGCGCCAGCCGGCACGCACTCGACCGATCGTCGTCACGCCCCCACACCCCCAGGAGTTGCCATGACGTCCGACCCGACCCAGCCGTTCACCCCGCCCGCGCCCGCGCCCGCGCCCGCGCCCGCTCGCCGGGCCCGCCGGGCGCCCCGCGCGCTCGCCCTCGCGGCGGCGCTCGTCGCCGCCGGCGCCGGCACCGCGCTGGGCGGCCCGGCCGCCGGCGCCTCGCCCGCGCCGGAGCGGGCGACGGCCGAGTGCGCCGTGGACGGGTTCTGCGAGGACTTCGAGGGGCTGCCCGTCGGCGAGCCCAGCGGGCGCTGGGCCGTGGAGGCCCGTGACTGCTCCGGCACGGGCACCGCAACCGTGGCGGCCGGCACCGGCCGGGACGGTGGCCAGGCGCTGCGGATCGACGGCGCCGACGGGTACTGCAACCACGTCTTCGCCGCCACCGAGCTGGCCGACGTGGCCACCTCGACCGGGCTCTACGTCCGCTTCTGGGTGCGGCACACCACCGAACTGCCGGCGCAGCACGTGACGTTCCTGGCCCTGGAGGACGTCGCCGACAACTCCCGTGACCTGCGGATGGGTGGTCAGAACGGCGCGCTCCAGTGGAACCGGGAGTCCGACGACGCGACCCTGCCGGCGCAGAGCCCGGCCGGCGTGGCGCTGAGCGCGCCGCTGCCGGTGACCGAGTGGTCGTGCGTGGAGTTCGCGCTCGACGGCCCGAACGGACTGTTGGAGACCTGGCTCGACGGCGAACTGGTCGAGGGGCTGGTGGTGGACGGCGAACCGACCCACGACGTGGACCAGCAGTGGCTCAGCCGCGGCGCCTGGGCCCCGGAGGTGGTGGACCTGCGCCTGGGCTGGGAGAGCTACGGCCAGGGTGCCGACACCCTCTGGTACGACGACCTGGCGGTGGGCACCACCCGCACCGGCTGCTGAACCGACCGTCCGACCCGGCCACACCCCGGGGCCGGGTCGGGCTGTCGTCCTCGTTCCCCACGCCCGGGCGGAGACGCGAGGCGAACGGCCGCCCGCCGCGGGGCGGTTCCGGGTGCTGGTCGGCGGTGCGTCAGCGGCCACGGTTCGGTGGCCACCGCCAGCACGCTCCGGTCCGGCGGGGCGAGGCGCCCCGACCCGAGGGGGAACGGGGGGAACCGGGGAACGAGGGACCGGCGGTGCCGCGCCGCGCTCGGGCGTCGGAGGGGCGGCCTTCGGGCGGACACGCCGCGACGCGGTGGATCGCGGCCCGGCCCGGCTCGGGCATGGGCGCGCGGTGCTCCCCGCTGTGTGCGGGCGCGCCGGCGTGGGCGCCGATGTGCGCGCCGGCGCGGCCCGAGTCGGGCGCGCCGGACCGGGCACGGCGCGGCGCTGGGGGAGGGAGAGCCGGGGGCCTACCCGGCGTCCCGCACGGCCAATCCCCGTCGGCCGACGGCGGCGTGGGGAAGATCCGTCCGCCAGGTGAACGGGAGCTGACCACCCATCGATGATTTCTGGCCCATCGTCCGTCGCTAGATGGACAGTTGAGGTGGGCGGGCGATCGGCCGGCGAGGGGAGCGGGCAGAATCAGCCAGGTAGGCCGACTTGCGGCCGGGCGAAGGGGCAGCATGAACCAGACCGTGGCCGACCCGGCCTTCCCTCGCGTGCGTGACCTGCGGCATGACCCCGACGAAGGACCGCTGTCGTTGATCTGGCCGGTCGGGCACCGGGTGGTGGTCAGCGGCCTCCCCGGTTGTGGCAAGTCCACGCTGATGGGCCGGGCGACCGGCCCGGACGGGACCGGGCGCGGCCTGGTCACGGTCGACTCACAGGAGGTCAGGGAGCGTTGGGACGCCCGGCTGGGGCACCGGCTGCCGTATGCCGCCTACCGGCCGCTGGTTCGGGTGGCGCACTACCTGCGGCTGTGGCTGGCGCTGCGCCGGCCGGCTGCCGTGCTGGTGCACGACTGCGGGCGGTTGAGCTGGGTGCGCGGCTGGTTGGCCTGGCACGCCAGGCGCCAACGGCAGCCCTACCACCTGCTGCTCTTCGACGTTCCGCCGGAGCGGGCGCTGGCCGGGCAGCGGCGCCGGGGCCGGTCGGTCTCCCGGTACGCCTTCCGGCGACATCGGCGGGCGCTGGCCCGGCTGTTGGCCCGGGTCGAGGCGGGCCGACTGCCGCCTGGCTGCGGCTCGGTGGTGCTGATCGACGGTCGGGTCGCGGCCCGCACCCAACTGCGGTTCGCCGCCGACACGGACGCGCCCTCCGGGGCGTTTCCGCTGGTGGACCGAGTCTAGCGATGGTGGGGCCGGGGGGCGACGCCCAGCGCGTCGGGCCGGGCAAATGTTCGGCAAAGCCCGGCCGAAACCTGCCCGTTGGCCACCGGCCCGGGCGGCCGTTGGGCACCGGGGACGCGCGCGGCGCGGGGCCCGCCGATGTCGAGTGGCGGCCGGGTTCGCTCCGCGTCGCTGGCCGCCTCGGCGGGGGCCCTCGTTCCGCGAGCGCAGCCCTTCGGGCGGTCGGCACCGCCGGCATGCGCGCCGCCCCACCGCCGTGCTGCCACGCCCGTGGTGCTGTCACGTCTGCCGGGCGACGCCGGGCGCGGGCACGGCAGTTGGCGGGGCCGTCGGGGTATCGCGCCCGGGGCACCGTGGTCGCCGCACCGCCGGACGTGGCAGACCGGTCCCGGGCGCCGGTCAGGAGGGGCCGGGCCGCGCGTCACCCGGCGGGTGGCGGGTCACCGACGGGCGGACCCGGCAGCCGGTCATCGTGGCGTGGCGGGGCGGCCGTTCGGCTTGGGGCGCCGGGCCCGCGCCGCCCGGACCGCTGGCCCAGCCGACTCAGCCGGGGGCGGTGCTTCGCCGCCCGGGGAGTGGCGGACCCGCTGGCCGGCTCCGGGGCATACGGGCGGAGGGCTGCCCCGGGGCGGCCCGTCAGCCGGGCCGGCGCGAAACGCCCGCGGGTGGGGGTGCGCGGCCGCTCGGCGCTGCCCCGGTGGCCCCCGGCGGCCCGGGCCACGGTCCCCGTTCCCGTCCCTGCCGGCGGCGGCCCCGGGCCACGAGCGGTCGGCGGACCGGACGCTCGCGAGCACGAGGCGATCTACCAGGCGCTCGCGGCGGGGGACGCGGCGCCGTTCGCGTCCCCCGCCGGCGGCGGCCCGAGCCACGGTCCCCGTTCCCGTCCCCGCCGGCGGTGGCCCGGGGCGTCGTCGTCAGTCCGGCAGGCGGTAGACCCGCCGCGCGGTGTCGCCGAACACGGCCGCCCGCTCGGCCGGGGTCAACTCCGCTGTCAACTCCTCGGCCGCGCCCAGCACATCGGTGTAGGAGGCGGCGGCGAGACAGACCGGCCAGTCGGAGCCGAACATCAGCCGCTCGGGGCCGAAGGCGTCCAACGCGACCCCCGCGAACGGGCGCAGCTGGTCAACCGTCCAGTGCCGCCAGTCCGCCTCCGTCACCAGCCCGGAGAGCTTGCAGCTCACTCCCGGCTCGGCGGCCAGCTCCCGTAGCGGCTCCGCCCAGCCGGCCAACTCCCCCGTGGCGACCGGCGGCTTGGCCAAGTGGTCGAGGACCCAGGTCAGCTCGGGCAGCGCCCGCACGGTCGCCACCGCGGCCGGCAGCTGGTGGGGGCGGACCAGCAGGTCGTAGGCGAGCCCGGCGGCGGCCACCGCGGACAGTCCCGCGCGCACCTCGGGCCGGCACAGCCACCTCGGGTCGGCCTCGCCCTGCACCAGGTGGCGCACGCCGACCAGCCGAGCGCCGCCGGAACCGGCCCGCAGCCGGGCCAGCTCATCGGCCACCGCCGCCCGCCCGGCAGTCAGGTCGACCCAGCCGACCACCCCACGGACCAGTGACGACCCGTCCGCCACCGCCAGGAACTCGGCGGTCTCCGCCGGGTCGGGCAGCACCTGGACCAGTACCGTGCCGGCCACTCCGGCCGGGCCGGCGGTGGCGGCCAACTCCGCGACCGTGAAGGCCCGGTGCAGCGGGTCGAGGCCGGACTCGCGCAGCCAGGGCTGCGGCCGGTGGGCCGGGTCCCACAGGTGGTGGTGTGCGTCGATCACGGTCGGCCCGCTCATGCCGTGCCCCCGTCGCCGTTCCCGTCCGCCTGGTCGTCGGTCCGGTCGTCGGCCGCCAGCGCGTCCAGCTCCCGCCACAGCTCCTCGGGGATCTCGACGGCCGCGTGCGCCATGTTCTCGGTCACCTCACGGCCGTCGCGCGCGCCGAGCAACACCCCACTGACCGTCGGGTGGCGCAGCGGGAACTGGATCGCCGCCGCCGGCAGTGGCACCCCGAACTCCGCGCAGCGCGCGGCCAGTCGGCGCGCCCGCGCGAGCAACGGCGCGGGCGCCGGGGCGTAGTCGAAGGTCGCGCCGGCGCGCGGCGCGACCAGCAGCCCGCTGTTGAACACCCCGCCGACCAGTACCCCGACGCCGCGTGCCGCGCACGCCGGCAGCAACGCTTCGGCAGCCGATCGGTCCAGCAGCGAGTAACGCCCGGCGACCAGCACGAAGTCCAGGTCGGTCGCGGTGACCAGCCGGCTCAGCGCCGCCGTCTGGTTCATCCCGGCGCCGACGGCCCGCACCACGCCCTCGGCGCGCAGCTCCGCCAGCGCCGGGTACGCCTCGGCCAGCGCCTGTTCGCCGTGGTCGTCCGGATCGTGGAGCAGCACCAGGTCGAAGGCGTCCAGCCCGGAGCGTTCCAGGCTCTCGGTGAGCGAGGCCCGCACCCCGGCGGCGCTGAAGTCCCACACCCGGGTCAGGTCGGTCGGCACGCCGTGGAAGCCGTCGGTACCGGCCGGCGAGTGGCCGGGCCGCAGCAGCCGGCCGACCTTGGTGGAGACCACCACCTCGGCGCGCGGCCGGTCCGCCAGGAAAGCGCCCAACCGCCGCTCCGCGACGCCGAGTCCGTAGTGCGGGGCGGTGTCGAAGTAGCGCACGCCGGCGTCCCAGGCGGCGGCGAGGGTCTCGGCGGCGGCGGCGTCGGACACCGGCGTGAAGAGGCCGCCCAGCGGCGCGGTGCCCAGCCCGATCCGGCTGACCGACACCCCCGAGCGCCCCAACGGCACCGAGGCCCCGGCGGCGTTCACCGGGCCTCCGGCGGCCCGGCCACCGGCCGCCCGATCCGCGGCGCGAGCGCCTGCGGCGGTTCGGCTCCCGGCCACCCGGCCCGCGGCCGTTGCGCCTTCGGCGCGGGGGCCTTCGGTCGTCCGGCCTGCGGCCGTCGGACGCCCTGTCTTTCCGGCACCGGCCGCCCGGCCCCCGGTCGTGGCGCCTTCGGCCGTCCGGCCGGTGACCGCGCGGCGTCCCGCCGGTGTGTCATCGGCCGGACGGCCTCCGGCTGTTGCCCCGGAGCCTTGTGCGCCTTCCGCGCGTGGACCTGCGGCCCACCGGCCTTCGGCCGTCCAGCGTCCGGACGTCCAGCGCTCAGCCATTCAGTCACGGCTCGTCCCGTCCCCGTCCCCGTCGCTGGCGGTGCCGGCGGCCTCCGCCTTGGCCGGTGTCGGCTCGGCCGCCGGCGTCGGCGATGCGTCGTCATGCCCCTGGTCGTCCGCCGTGGCCCGCGCCCGCCGCTGTTCTCGCAGGTGGCGCCGCAGCCAGTCCTCGGTGCTGCTCACGTGCACCAGCGCGGTGGCCTCCGCAAGCGCCGCGTCGCCCGCCGCCAGGGCCTGGTAGATCGCCTCGTGCTCGGCGAGCGTCCGGTCCGCCGACCGCTCGTCCACCAGCCCACGCCAGACCCGTCCGCGCAGGGTGCGGCCGGAGATGCCGTCCAGCAGTGACAGCAGCGTCTCGTTGCCGGTGGCCGCCAGCACCGCGCGGTGGAAGGCCGCGTCGTGCTGGACCAGCGCCGCCACGTCGTCCCGCGCGGCGCGCATCGCCGCCAGTTCCCCGGCCACCACGGCCAGCGCCTCCGGCGTCATCCGCCGGGCGGCCAACCCGGTGGCGACCGGCTCGAACAGCCGCCGGGTCTCGGTGAGTTCGAGCAGCGTCTCGCCGTGCAGCAGTTCGACCGCGACGGACAGCCCGGCCAGCAGCAGCCGGGGCTGGAGGCTGGTCACGTAGGTGCCGTCGCCCCGGCGGATCTCCAGTACCCCGGCCACCACCAGCGCCTTGACGGCCTCCCGCATCAGGTTCCTGGACAGGCCGAGTTCGGCGGCGAGCCGCTGTTCCGGGGGCAGCTTGGCGCCCGGCGGGAGCGCACCGGAGCGGATCAGCTCCCGGATGCGGGCGATGGCGTCGTCGGTCAGCGACATCAGCTCAACCTCGCAAGGGCCTGGGACGGGAGGACCCTAACAGGAAGATCCCATCACGGGCGAGGGGGCCGACGGCCCCCGCCGTCGCCGCTCCCACCAAACCGGCCGCCGAGCAGGGACGTTGCCCCGTGAGCGGGCCCGGCCGGGCGAGGGCCGGCGGTGGTCGGTGGCCCAGTGATCCTATGTCTGGGCCTCCCGGCCGCCCCGGGGGAGCGACGCGGGGGAGAAAAACGGGTTGCGGGTGGCCTCGCCCACCCGCTGCGATGGCGGGTGTGACGGAACCGCGACCCGGGGCGACCCCGGACGGCCAGGACCACGTCGCCCGCAACCGTGCCCACTGGGACGGGGAGCGCGCCGCCATCCACGGGCCGTTGGCCCGCGCCCACTGGGCCAGTACGGAGCCGACCTGGGGCCTGTGGGGCACCCCCGACTCCCGCGCCGGGCTGATCCCGGCGGACATCGCGGGTCAGGACGTGGTCGAACTCGGCTGCGGCACGGCCTACGTGTCGGCCTGGCTGGCCAGGGCCGGGGCCCGGCCGGTCGGCATCGACATCTCCGCCGAGCAGTTGGCCACCGCCCGCGCCCTGCAGCGCGAGTTCGGCCTGGAGTTCCCGTTGCTGCTGGCGGACGCCGAGCGGGTGCCGCTGCGCGACGGCCGGTTCGCGCTGGTGATCAGCGACTACGGCGCCTCGCTCTGGTGCGACCCGTACCGCTGGGTGCCCGAGGCGGCCCGGCTGTTGGCCCCCGGCGGGCGACTCGCGTTCAGCTGGCGCTCGCCGATCTTCACCGCCTGCCGGGCGGAGTCCGGGCCGGCCGACGCGCGGCTGCGGCGGCCCTACTTCTCGGTGCGCCGCCATCCGGAGGGCGCCGGGGTGGAGTTCAACCTGCCGCACGGCGCGATGCTCCGGTTGCTGCGCGGGCACGGTTTCACCGTGGACGACCTGATCGAGGTGGCGGCGCCCGAGTCGGCGGTCCGCGACTATCCCGAGGTCTCGGCCGACTGGGCGCGCGCCTGGCCGAGCGAGGAGCTCTGGGTGGCCACCCGCACCGGCTGACCGCGCCGTGGCCCCGGCGGGGGCGGCGCGGGCCGGCGGTCAACTCTCCCGCCAGCCCAGCTTGATCAGCCGGTTCCTGGCGTCCTCGGCGACCTCCTGGTCGGCGACCACGTCGTAGTGGGCCGCGACGATCCGGCTGCGGGAGGCGAAGTCCCGCTGCCCGCCGGTCATCGCGTGTCCGACGAAGCCGAAGACGGCGCCGAAGACCGCGCCGTAGAGCACTCCGGAGAAGATCAGCAGCAGCACGCCGGCCCCGCCCTCGGCGAAGAGCGACAGCAGCAGACCCACCAGCAGACCGAACCAGGCGCCGGCGCCCGCCCCGGCGCCGGCCGCCCGGCCCCGGGTCAGCCGGCCCAGCACCGTCTCCACCATGCGCAGGTCGGTGCCCACGATGGCGGTCCGCTCCACCGGGAACTGGTCGTCGGAGAGGAAGTCCACCGCGCGCTGGGCACCGGGGTAGTCGGGGTAGGAACCCACCACGGGCCGGCCGGCCGCGGCGCTGGCCTCCTCCGCTGGCACCTGCTGGAAATACGACATCCGCGACATCGGGTGACTCTCCTCTCGCGCTGCGTCCCCGACGCCCCGAGTACCCAGCGGCGGCTCGGCTACCCGGCCTCGGTGCCCCGACCCGACTAGCTCGCCCGGCCGTCCCCGGGCAGCGAGTAGTCGAAGGTGTAGGGCACGGCCCGCTGCCCGGGCCGGTGGACGAACGAGCCGGTGCCGGCCAGTCCGGTCAGCGCCCCGGTCCCGGAGCCGGGCACCACGGTGAAGGCGCAGTCCACCGTCCCGTGCTCGGTGAAGGTGCCGCGTTCCTCCAGAACGAAGGCGCCGGCCAGGCCGGCCAGCGTGCCGGTCACCAGTTCGAGGCCGGCGAAGCCGCCGGTCCCCTCGGGGGTGTACGCGACGGTGTACTCACAGAGCGTGTCGGCCGCCTCGATGTCGCCCGAGAAGCTGTTGCGCACCGAGGCGTGGGCCAGCCTGGTCCCCTTGGCGTCCTCGGTGTCCTCGGTGGCTTCGGGGCCGAGCGGGCGCTCCCGCCAGTCGGCGAAGCCGAAGGTGCCGACCGCCCGTCGGGTGGCCCCGGTCGTGCTCTCGGTCGTGGTCTCGGCCGTCGTGCCGGTCGTGGCCTGCTCGTGGGCGTGCGGGTGGGTGGGACGGGTGGGCACGGTGGCGCTCCTGGGGTTGGTGGCATGACCGTTCCATGCCGTGCGGGCACCACCCTCGACCCCGTACCTGACATCCTCTGTCAGGTACCGAAACGAATCGAACGAGAATGGTCCGCATGCGTGCTGACCGTCTGCTCTCCCTCCTGCTGCTGCTCCAGAACCGGGGCCGGTTGACCGCGCCGGAGCTGGCGCGCGAGCTGGAGGTCTCGGTGCGCACCGTCTACCGCGACGTCGAGGCGCTGGCCGCCGCCGGGGTGCCGGTCTACGCGGACCGGGGGCCGGCCGGTGGCTACCGGCTGCTACACGGCTACCGAACCCGGCTCACCGGGCTCACCGACGCCGAGGCCGAGTCGCTCTTCCTCGCCGGAGTCCCGGCAGCGGCCCGCGCGTTGGGATTGGACGCGGAGCTGGCGGCGGCCAGCCTGAAGGTGCGGGCCGCCCTGCCGGCCGAGTCGGCCGGCCGCGCGGAACGCGTCGCCGAGCGCTTCCACCTGGACGCGCACGGCTGGTTCCGGGAGCACGAGTCCGTGCCCCAGCTGGCCGTGCTGGCCCGGGCGGTCTGGGAGCAACGGCCGGTGCACGCCCACTACCGGGGATGGCGCGCGGCCGGCGCCCGCGAGCTGTGGCCGCTGGGCCTGGTCCTCAAGGGCGGCATCTGGTACGTGGTGGCGGAGCGCCGTCCGGCCGCGACCGAGGCGGCTACGAGGGCAATGACGACCGGGGCAGCGGCGACGGGGGGAACGGCGACCGGTCGGACGAGCACCGGCGAGGGGGCGGCTGCGGAGGAGGCCGGGTCCGGCCCGCTCCGCAGCTACCGGGCCGCCAGGTTCGGCGCGGTCCGGCTCGGCGCGGAGCGCTTCGAGCGGCCGGCCGACTTCGATCTGGCCGCCTACTGGGCCGAGTTCACCCGGCGGCTGTCGGCCGACCGGTTCCGCGAGGTGGCGTGCCTGCGGCTCGCCCCACGCGCCGCGCGGCTGCTGCCGATGTTCTTCGGGGCGGCCGGCGCCGAGGCGCTGGCCGCCGCCGACCCCGCCGACCAGGACGGCTGGACGACCGTCCACCTGGCCGTCGAGACCACCGCGATCGCCGTCGGCGACCTGCTGCGGCTGGGCCCGGACGCCGAGGTCCTCGGGCCGCCCGCGCTCCGTGCCGCCGTCGCCACGGCGGTGCGCGGCCTCGCCGACCGCTACGCCGACGACCCCGCGGGCGCCCCCGCCGATGGCCACCCGACCTAGGCCGTCGGGGGCGTGCGCGGGGCTTCGTGCGCCGGTTGTCCGCCGGTCACTCTGGTTGGTAGGCCGCGCTGCGGGGCTCGTGCGCCTCGCTTCGCGCCGGTAGATTCCCGGCCATGGATGACGACGCCCGCCTGCTGCTGATAGCGGTGTCCGCCACCGCCCTGCTCGCGCTGGTGCTCGGCGGGGTGCTGCACGGCCGGCTGGCCGCCCGGGCCAGACGCCGACAGCAGCGCTTCTTCGGGCTGCCGGACAACTCCGAGTGCCTGCTGGTGGTCAGCCGCGACGCCACCGCCGAGGGCATGGTGGCCCGCAACGACGTGCTGGGCCTGATGGAGTTGGCCGCCGTGGTCCGGAACTGCGGGGCCGTCCCCCAGCTCACCTCGGGCGAGAACGCCAAGCAGGGCTTCGGTGACCGCACCGAGTTCTGCCTCGGCGGCCCGGTCGCCAACCGGCGTTCCGCCGCCCACCTGGCCGGGCTGCTGCCCGGCGTCCGGGTCCGCACCGAGACCGAAGGGCCGGACCGTTGGGCCTTCGAGATCGGCGAGGAGAGCTACCGGCTCGACGCCGGCGTGACCGAGTACGTGCTGCTCGCCCGGCTGATGGCGGGGGACCGGGAGCGGCCCGTCTTCCTGGCCTGCGGCCAGCGGTCGGTCACCCACCAGGCCGCCACCCGCTATCTGGCCCGTAACTACCCGAAGCTGGCCAGGAAGCACGGCTCGACCGGAACTTTCTGCCTGCTCCTGAAGGTCGTCAACTCCCAGGCATATGGCGCGGATGTGGTCGAACTGGTCGCCGATGTCAGCAAGGCTGCCACCGTCGAGCCATCGGGGTTCACCACCAGTAAGGAACTCTGACACGGTGTGACGTAGCCTGTGCGGGCGGATACGTACGCCTCGTGTCCCACCGAAGGGAGTTCCTGGATGGGCGACAGCCGGCCGATGTACCAGCGCATCGCGGACGACCTGCGCCGCCAGGTCGACGAGGGTGCCCTCCCGGTGGGGGCGCGCATCCCCTCCCGGGCCGAGCTGAAGCGGTCCTACGGGGCCAGCGACCAGACGGTGGACCGCGCGGTCCGGGTGCTCAAGGCGGCCGGGTACGCCATCGGGCAGTTCGGGCGTGGCGTCTTCGTCAGCGACCGGGCCCCGATCGGCACGCTGCTGCGCTCCACCGACACGGTCGACTCGCCGCTGGCGGCCGGAGTCGCCGCCCTGGTCGGGGAGTTGGCCGACCAGCCGGAGATCTCCTGGGAGGCCGTCTCGACGGCGACGGTCGCGCCGCCCGGGATCGCCGAGCGGCTAGGGGTGCCCCAGGGCGACCGGGTGATGTGCACCCAGTACGAGTACCTGGCCGACCGCCGGCCGCTGCAACTGGCGACCAGCTGGGAGCCGTTGGCGCTGACCGAGGGCACCGACGTGGCCTACCCGGAGCGCGGGCCCTACGCCAGGCGCGGGGTGCGCGGCCGGTTCGCCGCCATCGGGGTGCGGGTGGTGCGGGCCCGCGAGGTGGTCGGCTCCCGGCCGGCGACCGGCGCCGAGGCCGAGGCCCTCGGCTGCTCGCCCGGCCAGTGCGTGACGGCGGTGGAGCGGACCCACTACGACGCGGACGACCGCGCCGTGGAGACCTCCGACATGGTGGTCCCCGGGGACCGTTGGCGCCTGGAGTACGCCATCTCCTTCGGCGGTTGAGGCCCGGGGAGGCCGGCCGGCCCGGCGGCCGCCGGGCCGGCGCGGGCCGGTCAGACCTCGGCCACCTCGGCGTAGACCTGGGACAGCTCAGGCGCCCCCGCCTCCGCCCACTGCCGGCCGACCTCGGCCACGTCCACCCGCCGGCCGGAGGCCAGCACCACCACCGGCCGGCCGTCCGGGCCCGGCCCCCAGCGGGCCCCCGGCAGCGAACGCACCATCACCGAGCCGAGATAGAGGCCCGCGTCGTTGGCCAGCCGGGGCAACTCCTCGGGGTCGTCCCGCCACCGGGGGGCCAGCTGGTCCAACGCCTCCAGGGAGACGGGGGAGTCGCCCAGCACCAGTCCCGCCCGTCGCGCGCGGTCCCGCAGCAACTCGCACTCGGAGAGCAGCTCCGCCACCCCTTCGGAGTCCGGCCAGGCGTCGGTCGCGGCGGGCCGCTTGCGCCAGTTGTCCAGGAAAGGGATGTTCATGGCCCCAGGGTCGCACCTCGGGCCCGAAACCCCGGCCGCGGCGCGCGGTCCGCGCCACAACCGGCACCCCCGGCCGGCCACTTGACGCCCGGTCGGGCCGATCAGCCAGCGGCCACCGCCAGATCGACCACCACCGGCGCGTGGTCCGAGGCACCCTTGCCCTTGCGCTCGTCCCGGTCCACGTAGGCGTCCGAGACGGCGGCGACGAACGGGGCGTTGCCGTAGACCAGGTCGATCCGCATGCCCCGGTTCTTCGGGAAGCACAGCTGCCGGTAGTCCCAGTAGCTGAACGGCCGTTCGTACTTCAGCGGGCGCGGCAGCACGTCCGCCAGGCCGACGCCCCGCAGCTCGGCCAGCGCCGTGCGCTCCGCCTCCGTCACGTGCGTCGCGCCCTCGAACTCCGCGATGTCCCACACGTCGTGGTCCGTGGGGGCCACGTTGAAGTCGCCCAGCACGGCGAACGGCGTGCCGCCCGCCGCGTCCGCGGCCACCGTCTCGCGCAGGGCGGAGAGCCAGGCCAGCTTGTAGGCGAAGTGCGGATGCCCCACCTCGCGGCCGTTGGGCACGTAGACCGACCAGACGCGCACCCCGCCGCAGCTGGCCGCGACCGCGCGCGGCTCGGCCGAGCCGTTGAACGCGGGGCCGCCCGCCAGGCCCTGGACCACGTCCGTCAGGCCGACCCGGGAGAGCACCGCCACGCCGTTCCACCGGCCGTCGGCGTGCACCGCCGCCTCGTAGCCGGCCGCGCGCAGCGCCGCGGTGGGGAAGGCGGCGGCGTCGCACTTCAGCTCCTGAAGGCAGAGCACGTCGGTCTGGCTGCGCTCCAGCCAGGCGAGCAGCCGCTCCAGCCGCACGGTGATCGAGTTGACGTTCCAGGTGGCGATGCGCATGGGGCTCTCTCGGGTGGCTGCGGAGGTACGGAGGGGAATCGGGGCGCGGCGGGGGTGGGCCGGCTCAGGGCAGGACGACGGACTCGCCGGGGGCCAGCCTGGCGTACTCGACCTCGCCGAGCCCGGGGCCCTGCGGGCCCATGTTCCGCCCGTAGACGGCGAGGCCGGGCTCGGAGAGCAGACTGTCGTGCACCGGGTAGGCCCGGCGCGGGGCGACCTCGCGCACGTAGTCGACCGTCTCGGAGAACTTGCACCAGGGGGCGGCCAGCGGCACCAGCAGCGTGCTCACCGGGCGGTCCGGGACGGTGAGGGCGTCCCCGGGGTGGAACAGCGTGTCATCGACCAGATACCCGACGTTGGCGATGCGCGGCAGGTCCGGGTGGATCACCGCGTGCAGCTCGCCGTGCACCTCGACCCGGAAGCCGGCCACCTCCAGGGCGTCCCCCCGGCCGACCACCCGCACCCGCCCGGGGAAGCCCGGGGCCAGCTGCTCGGCCACGCCGCGCGGGGCGTACACCACCAGGCCGGGGTCGGCCGCCAGGGCGGCCCGCAGCCGGCCCTCGTCGAAGTGGTCGGGATGCTCGTGGGTGATCAGGACGGCGGCGGCGCCCACCGCCGCGTCCGGCTCGCTGAACGCCCCCGGATCGATCACCAGGGTGCGCTCCCCGTCGGTGAGCCGCACGCACGCGTGGCCTTTCTTGGTCAACTCCATGCGGCCATTGTGCATCGGCCCACTGACAGCCGCCGGAGCGCGCCGACCCCACGGCCCGGCGGTCGACGCGGCCAGCGGGGGCGGACGCGGTCGGCCGGGGGGCCGTGGGGTCGGGAGGAGGGCGGGGCCGGGACGGGGCGGGCGGTCAGGAGTGCGCGCCGGCCCGCGCCTCCCGGCGGTTGTCGCGGAACGCGTAGACCCGGCGGACCATCGCGAAGAGCGGGATCACCGCGCCCAGCACCAGCTGGAGCGAGCAGGCGGTCTGGAGCATCAGCAGCCCGCCGGGCGCGTCGAAGGCCCAGGCGGTGAGCAGCGTCATGCTGAGCACGATCCAGGAGAGCATGGCCACCGCCAGCGTGCCGCGCGGCTTCGGGTACTCGACCCGGCTCACCATCAGCCAGGCCACCCCCATGATCGCCAGCAGGGTCGGCGTGAAGGGCAGTTCCAGCAGCACGATGGAGACCACGGTGAGCGCGCCGAACGGGCTGGGCATCCCCTGGAAGACGCCGTCCGGCATGGTCACGCAGGAGAATCTCGCCAGCCGCAGCACCACCGCCAGCAGCACCACCGTGGCGGCGAACGCGGAGAGCGGCTCGTGGACGTCCCCCACCACCATGCCCCAGACCAGCACGAAGTAGGCCGGAGCCAGACCGAAACTGATCAGGTCGGAGAGGTTGTCCAGCTCCGCGCCCATCGGCGAGGACCGCAGCTTGCGCGCGACCAGCCCGTCGCAGAGATCGAAGACCGAGGCGAGCAACATCAGCAGCACGGCGGTGGCCGCGTTGTTGCGGACCACCCCGGCGTCCCCGCTGTTGGTCAGGTGCGGGATCAGCACGCCGGTGGTGGTGAAGTAGACGGCGAGGAAGCCGCAGGTGGCGTTCAGCAGGGTCAGGGTGTCCGCTATCGACAGCCGCATGGACAGCGGCATGCCGTCGTCGTCGACGTCACCGTCCGTCTCGGTCTCCGCCCAGCGCCGCGCGGACTTGCGGTCAATCACGGTCAAGACGTGTCACTCCCGCCGTCGTACGTTGGCCGACCTCGACGGCCGGCTCGACACCCTCGGGCAGATAGACATCGACCCGGGAGCCGAAGCGGATCAGGCCGATCCGCTCACCCTGCTCGACCTTGCAGCCCTGCGGCACGTACGGCACGATCCGGCGGGCCACCGCACCGGCGATCTGGACCATCTCCAGGTCGCCCAACTCACTGTCGAAGCGCCACACCACCCGCTCGTTGTTCTCGCTCTCCTTGTCGAAGGCGGGAACGTAGCCCCCCGGGATGTGCTGGACGGAGGCCACCGTGCCGGCGACCGGCGCGCGGTTGACGTGGACGTTGAGCGGGCTCATGAAGATCGCCACCCGGGTCCGGCCGTCCGGCCACTCCATGATGCTCTGCACCACCCCGTCCGCGGGGGAGATCACCCGGCCCTGGCCGATCTCCCGCTCCGGGTCCCGGAAGAACCACAGCATGCCGGCGGCCAGCGCGGTGCTCGGCACGGCCACCGCCGCCCAGCGGGCGGAGCCACGCGCCTTGGCCAGGCTGACGGCGGCGGTGGCGACGGTGGGGAGCAACCAGGCGGAGGCCCCTCGGGCCAGACGTACCCGGCCGCTGGGCAGAGAGGAAGAGCGGTGAGGCATGAGAGACCTTCGTAGCGGTGAGCGCCGCACCTGTCAGAAACGAAGCGGCTTAGGACCGATGCTATCGGCACTCGGCGGTAACTCGGCAAGCCAGCGGGCTTGTCGGGCCGATCCGGCGGCCGGCGGGCGCCGTTCCGTGGGCGGATGAAAGGGATATACGTCTCAGGCCCTCCGGCCGGCCTCACCGTCCGTCGCGGTGCCTCCGCGCTCGGTCGCGTCCGGTGCCGCAGCCCGTGGTCGCCCAGTGTGCGGGGGCGGTCACGCCGGCGGCGGGTGGCCGGTGGGGTGGGTGGGGCCGTGTGCGGCCGGGCCGGGGGCCGGCTGGTGGCCGTCGGTCGGGCCTCGGGTCGGGTCCGGCCGAACCCGTCTTTCCGCTGGTCGTGGCGGGTCCCTCCGGGGGGTGGTGGGAGCCGGGCGGGGGGACGGCGAGCGCCGGGCCGACCGCCGGGCGGCGAACTCCACCCTCCCGGCCGGAAATGGCCGGAACCCGTCATCGGGGCCCCCGGCCGGGCCGCCGGCCCGCCGGTCCGGGGCGGTCGCGGCCCGGTTCGGGGCGGGGTGGCGCGCCATCATCGGGTAAAAAACACGTTGCCGGGCGCGCCCCGGCGAGAAAGTCCCCGAAATGGCCGGAATGTGCGGCTGGCGTGCACCGGCCGATCCCGGCCCCGGCTTCAGCGGCCGGCCCCGGCTCCGGCGACCGCTCCCGGCCCCGGCGACCGGTCCCGCTCCCGGGCCCCGCGACCGCTCCCGGCGGGCCGGGGCGGCGCGCGCCGCTCAGCCCTCGGGCGGGGTGAAGACGGAGGTCCGCCGCAGCCCGGCGGCCCGGCCCTGGCCGGCCACCACCAGCGCCATCTTCCGGCTGGCCTCGTCGATCATCTCCTCGCCCAACATCACCGCGCCCCGCGCCCCGCCCGCCACCGAGGTGGCGTGCGTGTAGGCGTCCAGGATCAGCTCGGCGTGGTCGTAGTCCGCCTGCGAGGGCGCGTAGATCTCGTTGGCCGCCTCGATCTGGGTCGGGTGCAGCACCCACTTCCCGTCGAAGCCGAGCGCCGCCGAGCGGCGGGCCGCCTCCCGGAAGCCGTCCGGGTTGCGGATCTGCAGGTAGGGGCCGTCGATCGCCTGGAGACCGTGCGCGCGGGCCGCCAGCAGGATGCGCATCAGGATGTGGTGGTAGGCGTCCGCCGGGTAGCCGGGCGGCTGCTCGCCGACCACCAGGGTGCGCATCGCGATCGAGGCCATGAAGTCGGCCGGCCCGAAGACCAGGGTCTCCATCCGGGGCGAGGCCGCCGCGATGGCCTCCACGTTGAGCAGCCCCCGGGCGTTCTCCACCTGGGCCTCGATGCCGATCCGGCCCACCGGCAGGCCCACCGTGCGCTCGATCTGGGTCAGCAACAGGTCCAGCGCCACCACCTGTTGGGCGTCCTGCACCTTGGGCAGCAGCAGGCAGTCCAGCCGGTCGCCGGCGCCCTCGACCACGGTGATCACGTCGCGGTAGGTCCAGTGCGTGGTCCAGTCGTTGACCCGCACCACGCGCGTCCGGTCGCCCCAGTCGCCCTCGTTGAGCGCCCGCACCACCAGGGCGCGGGCGTCCTCCTTGGCGGCCGGGGCGCAGGCGTCCTCCAGGTCGAGGAAGACCATGTCGGCGGGGAGTTGCTGGGCCTTCTCCAGGAAGCGCGGGTTGCTGCCTGGCACCGCGAGGCAGGAGCGGCGCGGCCGCGGGGCGGACTGGGCGGCGTCGGTCATCGGAAGGTCCTCAGGGCCGGGAACGGGCGGGGCGGCTGACCCGTTGACGATACGACGCGGCCCGCGCCCGGCGGGCTCACCCCCGCCGCTGGAGCGCCTGCTCGATCGCCGCCATCACCTCGCTCAGCGGGGCGTCCGTCCTGGCCACCGTGACCAGTACGTCCCCGCTGCCGGCCACCGTCGCGGCCGGGGCCGCCGCCGGCGGCGTCGAGGCGCCGGACGGCAGCTCCCCGAAGGCCCGCCGGACGATGGTGAAGGCGTGGTCCAGCGCCGCCTCCATGTCGCCCTGCCCGTCCCGGCGCAGCCAGCGGCGCAGCACGTGGTTGTGCGCGGTGACCACGGCCGAGGCGGCGACCTCGGCCAGCAACGGCTCGTCGCCCAGGTGCGAGTGCTCGTCGTAGCGGGCCAACAGGTAGCGGGTGAAGAGCCGTTCGTACCGGGAGACGGAGGCGATCTCCCGCTCCCGCAGCGCCGGCACCTCCCGGGTCAGGCGGTAGCGGGCCACCGAGAGCGAGGGGGAGGCGGCGTACATCCGCATGACCTCCTTGATCCCCCGGCACACGGTGTCGATCGGGTGCTCCTGGGGCGGCGCGTCCACCAGCACGGCCTCCACCCGGACCAGGGTGTCGTCGTGGTCCGGGAAGATCGCCTCCTCCTTGGACCTGAAGTGCCGGAAGAAGGTGCGCCGGGCGACCCCGGCGGTGGCGGCGATCTCGTCCACCGTGGTCGCCTCGTACCCCTTGGTGGCGAACAACTCCAGCGCGGCGGCCGCGAGGTCGCGGCGGACCTTGCGCCGCTGGGAGGAGTGCTGCGTACGTGCCGACTTCACCGGGCGAGCCATGCAGGGAACGTACTGCATGGGGGCGTCGGCGCGCTCGCTGGCCACCGGTCGGCCGGTGCCCGTCGGTCAGCCGGGCCCGGCGGCGACGGCGCCAGCGCAGCGCAGCTCGGTCACCCAGCGGTCGCCGATCCGCTCGCCGCGCCGGCCGCCGTCGGGCGCCAGCCCCGCGGCCGCGTAGAACGCGAGCGCCGGCAGGTTGCCGTCCAGCACCCACAGCCGCAGCCGCCGGTACCCGTGGGCGGCCAGCCAGGCGCGGCTCTCGGCGAGCAGGGCGCGGCCGAGTCCGGAACGCTGGTTGTCCGGTTGGACGTAGAGCGCGTACAACTCGCCGTCGGGATCCGGTACATCGGCTTCGTCCAGGGTCGGTTCCGGGTGGTAGGCGCCGGCCGACGCCCAGCCGGTGACGGCGCCCGCGCCGTCGAGGGCGACGAAGTGCCCGGCCAGTGACGGCAGGCCGGCGAGCCAGGCGGCGTAGGCGGCCGGGGACAGCCCGTCGAGCAGTTCGTCCGGGAGCAGGCCCCGGTAGGCGGTGCGCCAGCCCGTGGTGCGCAGGGCGGCGACCGGCCCGATGTCCGCGCGCGTCATCGCGCGGGTCGTGGCGTTCACGGGTCCGAGGGTAACGAGTCGGGTCGCGGAGCCGGTGGGGGGCCACTACGGTGGAGCAAAGCGCCCTAAAAGGAGCAGAACGCGCGTGCCGGGAGGTAGCTGTGAAGGCGGTCGTTTACCACGAGCCCTATTCCGTGACGGTTGAGGACGTGCCGGACGCGCGGATCGAGGACCCCAACGACGTGGTCATCCGGATCACGACCAGCGCCATCTGCGGGTCCGACCTGCACATGTACGAGGGCCGCACCGGCGCCGAGTCGGGCATCGTCTTCGGCCACGAGAACATGGGGGTGGTCGAGGAGGTCGGCCCCGGCGTCGCCCGGATCAAGAAGGGCGACCGGGTCGTGCTGCCGTTCAACGTGGGCTGCGGCTTCTGCAAGAACTGCCTGGCCGGCAAGACCGGCTTCTGCCTGACGGTGAACGAGGGCTTCGCGGGCGGCGCCTACGGCTACGTGTCGATGGGCCCCTACCGGGGCGGCCAGGCCGAGTACCTGCGCGTGCCGTTCGCCGACTTCAACTGCCTGACGCTGCCCCCCGGCGAGCAGCACGAGGACGACTTCGCGCTGCTCGCCGACATCTTCCCGACCGGCTACCACGCCACCGAGCTGGCCGGGGTGAGCCCCGGCGAGACGGTCTGCGTCTTCGGCGCCGGGCCGGTCGGCCTGATGGCCGCCTACTCGGCCCAACTGCGCGGTGCGTCGCGGGTGTTCGTGGTGGACCGGCAGCCCGACCGGCTGGCCCTCGCGGAACGGATCGGGGCGGTCCCGATCGACTACAGCAAGGCCGACGCGGCCGCGCAGATCAAGGACCAGACCGGCGGCGAGGGCACCGACAAGGGCATCGACGCGGTCGGTTACCAGGCCACCGTCCAGGAGGGCGAGGAGCAGCCGGCCATCGTGCTCAACACGCTGATCGAGGCGGTGCGCCCGACCGGGGCGCTGGGGGTGGTCGGGCTCTACGTGCCGGCCGACCCCGGCGGCCCGAGCGAGAGCGCCCGGCACGGCGAACTGCTGGTCCGCATCGGCAAGTTCTTCGAGAAGGGCCTGCGGATGGGCACCGGACAGGCCAACGTCAAGCAGTACAACCGGCAGCTGCGGGACATGATCATCGCCGGCCGGGCCACGCCCAGTTTCGTGGTCTCGCACCGGCTGCCGCTGGCCGAGGCGCCTCAGGCGTACGAGCACTTCGACAAGCGCGACCCGGGCTGGACCAAGGTGCTGCTGAAGCCGGCGATGGCCGCCGCCTGAGCGGCGCGCCCGCCCTCCCGAGCGGCGCGGGCGGCGACGGCCGTAGTTCCTTCCGTGAGCCGTCGCCCCCGCGCCTACCCGTGTGCGGGGCGCGCGCCGCGTTCCACCCGCCCTGCCCCCGCTACCAGCGCTCCTGGCCCTCTCGTGCGCCCGGGCGCACGCCGCCGGGTGGTTGGCGCCCGCTGCCGCGCCCTGGGCCCGCGCGCGCCGGGCCTGCCGCGCCGGCGGGTGGTCGCCCCCGCCCTCGCCGTCACCCCGCCCGCTCGGTCAGCGCCCGTCGTCACACAGGGCGTGGTCGATCATCGCGCGGGTGGCCTCGTCCTGCGCCTCCTGCCGCTCCAGGTCGCCCAGGCGCAGTGTGAAGATCGCGGCGCTGGCCGCCGCCGAGCCGTCCGCGGTGACCGCGCCCTCCGAGACGGTGCCGAACGAGGTCCCGCCGTGGAACCACAGCGGCGGCTCGTCCGAGCCGCAGCGCGGCGCGCTGACCAGCCCGAGGCCGTACTCGGCGCCCGGCCCGAAGTCCGGTGCGGGCACGGTCCGTTGCAGGTCGGCCACCCGCTCGGGAGAGAGCAGGGTGCCGTCCAGCACCGCGCGCAGGAAGGTGTTCATGTCGGACGGCGTGCTCAGCAGTCCGCCGTCCGCGCCGCCGCCCACCACCAGTGTGGTGTCGGTCAGTTCCTCCTCGCCGGGGAACTGGAGGTAGCCGTGGGCGGTCGGCTCGGGCACGTAGACGGAGCTGCCGGGGGAGATGGTGCGGGTCAGGCCCAGCGGTTCGATGATCCGCTCGTGCACCTCCCGCTCCCAGGTGTGCCCGGTGATCCGCTCGATGATCATGCCAGCCAGCAGGTAGTTGGTGTTGGAGTAGCTCCACCGGGTCTCGCCGGCCGGGTCCGCCGCGTCCGGCAGCCAGCCGGGCGCCCGGGTCATGGCGAGGGCCACCTGCTCCCGCGGCGACCGCACGGTGAACCGGTCGTCCTGGTAGAACTCCGGCGTGAAGGTCTCCAGGTCGAAGAGGATGTCGGTGTAGTTGGCCAGCCCGCTGGTGTGCCGCAGCAGGTTCTCCACGGTGATCCGGGAGCCGTCGTTGCCCGCGCCGGCCACCACGCCTGGCAGCCAGTGCTCCACCGTGTCGGAGAGCGACACCTCGCCCTCGTCCACGAGTTGCAGGAGCACGACCGAGGTGAAGGTCTTGCTGTCGCTGCCGATCCGGTAGTACGGCTGCCAGGGCACCGGGGTGCCGGTGCCCACCTCGGCCTCGCCGGCCCGCGCCCGGCGGTGGCCGCCGTCCGCGCCGTCCACCGCGACCACCAGGCCGGTGGCGCCGGCCGCCGCCACCTCGTCGGCGTCCCTTTGCAGCCGTGACCGCTCCGTCGCTTCCTGGCCACCCGCCGCGAGGCCGAACGCGGACCCGTTCGGCGCCACCACCATCGCCGCGCCGGTGGCCAACAGGCCGACCCCCGCCGTGTAGAGCCACGCCCTGGTCAGCCGCCCGCCGAACAGCACCATCAGCTTTCCGCCTTCCACCCTTGGTCGCCTCGGCCGGGGCGCCCCGCCCCGGTCGTTCCGGTCAACGTCCACGGTAGGAACGGGCCGCGCCCCGGCCCATGGTGCGCGCCGGTCACCCCGGGTGGGGCTAACCCCCCTAGCCCACCGGGGGCGTTCCGTAGCGGTCCGGGCGTCAACCGCCGGCCGCCGAGGGCCCGGTGTGGCGAAACCCGGTGGCCGGGTCCCGCCCCGGTGCGGCACGCTCGGGGCCGTGACGGAACGGGAGCCGGCACCGGGCGACGGTGAAGTGGCGGGCGGGGCCGAGGTGTTGCAGGACACTCCGCACCGCAGGATCGAGCGGGTCGGCGCCACAGTCCGGCGGCCGGCGCAGCCCTGGACCCCGGCCGTGCGGGCGCTGCTGCGCCACCTGGAGACGGTCGGGTTCCGGTACGCCCCACGGGCGTTGGGCGCCGACGCGGTCGGGCGGGAGACGCTGGGCTACCTGGCCGGCGAGGCCGGGCCGGCCGGTTGGGCGCGGATCGTCCCCGACGACGGGTTGCGCGCCTTCGCCCGGCTGCTGCGGGACTACCACCGCGCGGTGGCCGACTTCCACCCGGCACCCGACCTCGCCTGGTGTGACGGCAGCACCGGGCGCGGCCCACGACAGTTGGTCTGCCACGGGGACTTCGGCCCCTGGAACGTGGTCTGGCGGGGCGGCCGGCCGGTCGGCCTGCTCGACTGGGACTACGCCCGCCCCGCCGACCCACGGCACGACATCGGCTACGCGCTGGAGTACGCGGCACCCGCCAGGGACGACGCCGAGTGCCTGCGCTGGCTGGCGTACCCAAAGCCGCCCGACCGCCGGCGCCGGATCGAGGTGTTCGCGGAAGCGTACGGCCTGGACACGACGGAGGGACTGGTCGACGCGATCATCGACGCCCAGGAACGGACCGTGGCGCTGGTCCGCCAACTGGCGGCGGCCGGCCACCAGCCCCAGGCCGACTGGCTCGCCGACGGCCACCTGACCGAACTCACCCACCGCACCGCCTGGACCCGCGCCCACCGCCATCTGCTGGAGTGACGGCGGGGCGGTGGGGCGTGCCGGCGGGCTCCCCGCGCGCCGGCCGTGCGGGTGCCGGCCGGCCCCTCAGGTGTGACCGTCCGGTGTTCACAGCGCCTTGCTGAGCACCGTCGCGTGCTCGTCGGGGCCGGTGGGCACGCGCTCGTCGACCGCCCAGCCGCAGGCCTGGTAGAAGGCGACGGCGTCGCCGCCGGTAGCCACGTAGACCCTGGCCGCCGCCAGGTGGGCGGCGTGCCGCTCCAGTTGGGCCAGCAGCAGTCTGCCGACTCCGGACCGTCGATGGTCGGCGGCGACCACGGCGCCCACGATCCAGGGACCGCGGTCGCGTCGCTGCGGAAGGTCCCGCGCGGCGAGGCCGACGCCACCGACCAGGGCCGCACGGGCCGATGCCACCCAGGTGACCGGGAGGCCCTCCCGGCCGGCCTCACCAGCCGTGACCGTGACGTAGTCCGCGAGCCGTTCGCGCCCTGGTTCGGGCCCCCACTCCCGGAACCGGAGCGCCGCCAGCGGTTCGACGAACTCGGGACGGTCCGCCAGCAGTTCCACGTTCACCCTGGTCTCGGCCACAGCGGGATTGTCGCCCCGCGGCGCGGGAAACGGCCAGCGGATAGCAGGCTGGTGACAAGGCCGCAGGGCCACCGTTCCACCACCGGAACCCCCGCCGTGCCACCGAGGTGTGGCCCGGCCGATGGGCGAGCGGGCCGGGCGCCCCGGCGTTCACCGGAAGCCGAGCTCGCTCGGCGTCCTGGTCACCGCTGTCCCGGGGCGGCCCTCCGGGCGTCGGACGGCCGTGGCCAGCGGTGGACGGGCGACCTGGCCGGGGAGAAGCCCCCTCCCGCGCGTCGGCCGGCCGGGACGGGTGTCAGCCGGGTTCCGTGGTGTCGGTGTCGGTGCGGGGGCTGTTGGGGACGTAGCCCAGGTGGACCGGGCCGGTGTGGGCGCGTTCGGCCAGCAGGGTGGCGAGGGTGGGGGGCCACAACGCCTCGGTGGTGGCGCCGAGTTCGGCCGGGGTCCACCAGCGCCAGGCCAGGATGCCGTCCTCGGCGTGGGCGGCGGCCAGGCCCGGGCCGAGGTCGCGGCGGGGGCCGTTGGCCAGGTAGATGTGCTCGTGCTGGCGGACCGGCACGCCGACCCGGGTGTAGTCGTGCTCCCAGGTGCACAGCAGGCGGCCCGGGGTGAGGTCGGACCAGCCGGTCTCCTCGCGCAGTTCGCGCAGCGCGCCCTCGCGGGGTGACTCGCCGGGGTCGAGTCCGCCGCCGGGCATCGACCAGTGCACGCCGACCTCCTCGTTGTCGTAGCGGAAGAGGAAGATCGCGCCCGTCGGGTCGAGCACGGCGATCCGGGCGGCGCGCCGGGGGGTGCGGGCCGGGTCGGGGTCGGGTCGGTGGGGGTGGCCGGCGTCGGCCTCCGGGGTGGCCGGGGGCTCGGTCGGCGGGTGGGTCATGCGGGGGCCTCCAGGGATCAGGGGGCGGGGGTGTCCAGTGTGGCAGGCGGGGCCCGGCGGGTCGGCCGGCCACCGCCCGGGTGCCGGGGCGGTCAACCGCGGCCCGCTGGGCCGGTGTTGTCGCGTCCGGGCGCCCTGCGGCGCCCTACTGTCAACCTGGGGTTGACGGTCGGCGCACTGTCAACCTAAGGTTGACAGCATGACGGAGCAGGAGCGCACGACTCATCCGGTACGCCTCGACGATCTGATCGAGGCCATCAAGAAGTCCCACTCGGACGCCCTCGACCAGCTCTCCGACGCGGTGATCGCCGCCGACCACCTCGGGGAGCTGGCGGACCACCTGATCGGCCACTTCGTGGACCAGGCCCGCCGCTCGGGGGCCTCCTGGACGGAGATCGGCCAGAGCATGGGGGTCACCCGGCAGGCCGCCCAGAAGCGGTTCGTCCCCAAGGGCCCCGGCGCTGCCGGGAGTCCGGGACCGGGGGGCGGGCTGGACGCGCAGGAGGGCTTCGCCCGCTACACCCCGCGCGCCAAGGCGACGATCGTCGCGGCGCACGAGGCGGCGCGCGGCGCGGCCAGCGCCGAGGTCGCCCCGGTGCACCTGGTGCTGGGGCTGGTCGTCGACCCGAAGAGCCTGGCCGGGCTGGTCGTCGCCGAGCAGGGGGTCTCGCTCGACGACCTGGGGCGGGCCGCCCGGGCGGCGCTGCCGGCGCCGGCGGCTGAGCCGCCCTCGCTGGTGCCGTACGACGCCGCGGCCCGCAAGGTGCTGGAGCTGACCTATCGGGAGGCGCTGCGGTTGGGGCACAACTACATCGGCACCGAGCACCTGTTGCTGGCGCTGCTGGAGTTCGAGAACGGCGCCGGGCTGCTGAGCGACCTCGGCCTCGACAAGTCGACCACCGAGGAGCTGTTGCGGCGGGCCCTGGAGGCCTTCGCGATGCAGCCGAAGCCGGCGGCTGACTGAGCCGCCCGCCCCGTGGCCGGGCGCCCTCGGCTCACAGCAGGGTGAGCTGGGTGGCGCCCGGCGCGGGGGTCGTGGCGGGCGCCGGCGTGCTCTCCGGCGCGTCGGTCTCGGCGCGCTCCGGCGACCGGAAGCGGTGCGCGCCGGGCCGGGCCGGGCCGATCCCGTACTCGGCGGCCAGCTCGTGCACCTGGCCGGTGATCCGCCGCTGGTACCAGCGGGGCGCGTAGGCGCCGTCCGCGTAGAGCACCTCGTAGCGGCGCACCAGCCCCGGGTGGTGCCTGGCCAGCCAGGCCATGAACCACTCCCGGGCGCCCGGGCGCAGGTGCAGCGCGAGCGGGGTGACCGAGGTGGCGCCGGCGGCGGCCACCGCGCGCACCGTCTCGCGCAGCCGGGCCGGCGAGTCGGCGAGGTAGGGCAGCACCGGGGCCATCAGCACCGAACAGGGGATGCCCTGCTCGCTGAGGGCGCGCACCACGTCCAGCCGCCGCTCGGGCGCCGGCGTGCCGGGCTCCACGGTGCGCCACAGCTCGGCGTCCAGCAGGCCGACCGAGACGGAGATCCCCACCTCGGTGACGGCGGCCGCCTCCCGGAGCAGCGGCAGGTCCCGCAGGATCAGGGTGCCCTTGGTGAGGATGGAGAACGGGTTGGCCCGGTCCCGCAGCGCCCTGATGATGCCCGGCATGAGCCGGTACCGACCCTCGGCCCGCTGGTAGGTGTCGACGTTGGTGCCCATCGCGATGTGCTCGCCCCGCCAGCCGGGCGCCGCGAGCTCGCGGCGCAGCAGCTCCGGGGCGTTCACCTTGACCACGATCTGGGAGTCGAAGTCGAGGCCGGTGTCCAGGTCCAGGTAGCTGTGCGTCTTGCGGGCGAAGCAGTAGACGCAGGCGTGGGTGCAGCCGCGGTAGGGGTTCACGGTGTGGGTGAACGGCATCCGGGAGGCGCCCGGCACCCGGTTGATGACGGACCTCGCCCGCACCTCGTGGAAGGTCACCCCACGGAACTCCGGGGTGTCGATGGTCCGGCTGACCACGTCGGTGCCGAAGAGCGTGGGGGCGGCGCGGGTGCTGTCGGTCAGGTTGGTCCAGCGCACGGTGGGGCCTCCTCGCTGCGGTGGTGGTGCACAGCTATAGGACACATGTTCGAATATGCGCTGTCAAGCGCGCTCCGGCCGGCCCGGCCGGGCGCGCCGCCGGGTGCCGGCCGGGCCGCCGGATTCGAACACCGCTCCGCCCTTCGGCTGCGTAGGGTGAAGTCCGCGATGGGCGGCGGGAATTGTGGGTACGACCCAGCAACACCCGCGTCGGCGACGGGACACCCGGGCCGCGTCGCGGGCGATCACAGGAGAGGGAGTGCGGACATGGCGCAGGTCGAGGTCGAGGCGCGGCGCGGGATCGCCGCCAGGCCGGAGGTGGTCTACGCGGCGATCGCGGACTACCAGGAGACCCACCCGAGACTGCTGCCCGAGGAGTTCACCGACTACGAGGTCCGCGAGGGCGGCCAGGGCGCCGGCACGGTGATCTTCCTGCGGCTGCACGCCACCAGGAAGCGGGTGCGGGAGTGCCTGCTGGAGATCGACGAGCCGGCGGAGCGCACCCTGGTGGAGAAGGACCGGAACTCCACCCTGACCACAACGTGGACGGTTCAGCCGGACGGCGGCGACGACCAGTCCCGGATCACCGTCCGCACGGTCTGGGAGAGCGCCGGCGGCATCGGCGGCTTCTTCGAACGGCTCTTCGCGCCACGGGTGTTGAACGGGGTCTACGAGCGGGTGCTGGCCAACCTGGCCGCCGAGGTGGAGCCGGCGGCGCCGGAGTCCAGCTGACCGCCCCCCGGGGCACCCCGTCCGGGGCCCGCCGACCACCGGGCCCGCCGACGGCTCACCGTGTCGTCACCGCAGGTGCAGGCCGAACCCCGTGCTGCCGGGCCGCTCCCGCCCCGGCCGGAGCGCCAGCTCCCTGGTGTACTCCTCGTCGGTCAACCGCCGGTAGGGCAGCGGCTGTTCGGTGAACAGCCCGGCCAGCCTGGCCCGGTAGCCGGCGGTCGCCGCCCGGTAGCCGGCCGGGTCGAGATCGGCTGCGTCCGGCACCGCGAACGGCTCCAGCACCGACATGCCGAGGAAGAACAGCGCCCCGTGCTGGAGCGGGAAGAGCAGCTCCGGCAGCGGCCCGTGGATCCCCCGGGCCGCCAGCGACGGGCTCCCCGCCCCGTGGGTCACCGAGACCAGCGCCCGCCGGCCGGCCAACTCCCCCTCGCCGTAGGGCGGCTTGGCGTTCTCGCCGTAGGCGAAGCCGCCGCTGAGCACCCGGTCGAGCCAGCCCTTGAGGATCGCCGGCACCGCGCCCCACCAGAGGGGGAACTGGAGGATCACCGCGTCCGCCCACCGCAGCCGCTCCTGCTCGGCCCGCACGTCAGCCGTCAACGTCCCGGTCGCGTAGGCGTGTTCGGAGGCGGCCATCACGTCGAGCCGGTCGCCGGCGGGCCGGCTCGGGAAGTCGTCGGCGTCCAGCACCGCCTTCCACTTCATCGCGTACAGGTCGGATATCCGCACCTCGTGCCCGGCGCGGCGCAGTTCGTCGGCGGCGAAGCCGGTCAACGAGGCGGTCAGGGACCGGGGGTCGGGGTGCGCGCTGACGATCAGCACCCGGCGGGCGCCCGCCGGATCGGGGACGGAGCCCGGGGCGCGTTCCCCCGAGGTGGTCGAGTTCTCGGTCATGCCCCCAGTTCTCGCAGCTCACAGCCGGTTCAGCCAGCACCCGGCCGGGCCTGGGGACCGCCGTTCCCGGTACTGCCGGTACCAGGATGGGCGGGCGGCCGCCCCGGCGAGACCGGCCGCATACTGGAGGGATGACGGGACGGGTGGCGGCGGTGACGCGGGACAGCGGACGGGAGTTGGGCGCCTTCCTGCGGGTGCGCCGGGGCCGGGTCGCGCCGGAGAGCGTGGGCCTGACCGCCGGCCGGCGGCGCCGGGTGCGCGGGCTGCGCCGGGAGGAGCTGGCGCAGCTCGCCGGCATCAGCGTGGACTACTACGTGCGGTTGGAGCAGGGCCGCGCCACCCAGCCGTCGGACGAGGTGCTGGACGCGCTGGCCGGGGCGCTCCGACTGGACCACGTCGAGCGCCGCCACCTGGCCACCCTGGCGCACCGGCCGCGCGGCGCGGCCACCGCCCCGCCGGCCGCCGAGCCGCCGCCGGTCCGCGACGAGCTGCGCCGGGTGCTGGCCGGCATGCCGGGCCTGCCGGCCGTGGTCCTGGACGAGCGGCTGGACGTGCTGGCCTGGAACGCGCTGGGCGGCGCGCTCTTCGGCGGCCTGGACGACCCGGCGGCCCGGGACCGCAACCAGGCCAGGTTCCTCTTCCTCGACCCGGCCGCGCGCCGGCTCTTCCCCGACCTGCGGACCCGGCGCGGGGAGGACGTGGCGCTGCTGCGGCACGCCGTGGGTCGCTACCCCGAGGACGCCCGACTCGCCGCGCTGGTGGCGGAGTTGACCGAGCGCAGCGGCCCGTTCCGGGAGCTGTGGGAGGACGGCGACGTGCGGCGGTGCACGGTGGGCCGCAAGCGCTTCCGGCACCCGGCGCTCGGCGTGCTCGACCTCGACTCCGAGACGCTGCACGTGCCCCCGGCCGACGGTCGCACCGGCCAGCGGCTGCACGTCTACTCGGCCGCGCCCGGCAGCCCGGCCGCCGCCGCGCTGCGCCGACTCGCCGAGCCGCCGGCCGACGCGGAGGCGCTGGGCCTGGCTGGGGGCGCTACGCGGGGGTAGCGTCGCCCCATGACGAAGATCCTCATCTCGGCCGACATGGAGGGCGCCACCGGGGTCACCTGGCCGGCGGACTGCCTGCCGGGCACCCCGGAGTGGCAGCGCTGCCGGCCGCTGCTCACCTCGGACGTGAACGCGGCGATCGCCGGCTTCCTGGCCGGCGGCGCCGACGAGGTGCTGGTCAACGAGGCCCATATGACCATGCGCAACCTGCTGTTGGAGCGGCTGGACGACCGCGCCCAGCTGCTCACCGGCCGGCACAAGGCGCTCAGCATGGTCGAGGGCGTCCAGCACGGGGACGTCGACGGGATCGCCTTCGTCGGGTACCACACCGGCGCCGGGGACGCCGGGGTGCTGGCCCACACCTACCTGGGCAACTCGCTGACCGGCGTCTTCGTGGACGGCGTCCGGGCCAGCGAGGGACTGCTCAACGCGCTGGTGGTCGCCGAGTTCGGCACCCCCGTGGTGCTGGTCACCGGTGACGACCTGACCGTCAGGGACGCCGAGCGGTACGCCCCGACGGCGGTCGGCGTCGCCGTCAAGGACTACGTCTCCCGCTACGCGGCGGTCTGCCGCACCCCCGCGCGCACCGCCGCCGACATCACGGAGGGCGCCACCCGGGCCGCCGCGCTGGCGGTGCGGCACCCGCCGGCCGCGCCCACCCCGCGCCGGTTCGAGATCGAGTTCGACGCCGAGCAGCTGGCCGGCGCCGCCACCCCGGTCCCCGGCGTCGAGCAGACCGGCGAGCGACGCGTCGCCTTCACCGCGCCGAACATGTACGACGGAATCCGCTGTTTCAAGGCGGTCACCACGATGGTGTCCGCCGCCGTGGAGGAATGGTATGGCTGACCCGAACGCCCCCGCCCCGCCCACCGACGCCGGTCCGCGACTCCCGGACGCCGGCGGCCCGGTGGACGCCACCGCGCTCGACGAGGTGGTGCGGTTCACCGCCGAGCTGATCCGGATCGACACCACCAACCGTGGCGGCGGCGAGGGCCACGAGCGGCCGGCGGCCGAGTACGTCGCCGAGCGGCTGGCCGAGGCCGGCCTCGAACCGCGGGTGCTGGAGAAGGCGCCGGGCCGCGGCAACGTGGTGGCCAGGATCGAGGGCACCGACCCGACGGCGGACGCGCTGCTGGTCCACGGCCACCTGGACGTGGTTCCGGCCGATCCCGACGAGTGGCGGGTGCACCCGTTCTCCGGCGAGGTCAGCGACGGGGTGGTCTGGGGGCGCGGCGCGGTGGACATGAAGGACGCCGACGCCATGGTGCTCGCGCTGGTGCGCGCCTGGGCGCGCGCCGGGGTGCGCCCGCGGCGGTCGGTGGTGCTGGCGTTCACCGCCGACGAGGAGGACACCGCGGCCTACGGCTCCGGCTTCCTCGCCGACCAGCACGCCGATCTCTTCGACGGCTGCACCGAGTCCATCGGCGAGTCCGGCGCGTTCACCTTCCACCCGGGCGACGGCCGGCGGCTCTACCCGCTGGCGGCGGGGGAGCGCGGCACCGCCTGGCTGACCCTCACCGCCAGGGGCCGGGCCGGCCACGGCTCCAAGATCAACGCGGCCAACGCGGTCACCCGGCTCACCGCCGCCGTGACCCGGATCGGCGACCACCGCTGGCCCGTCCGGCTCACCGAGACGGTGCGCGCCGGCCTCACCGAGCTGGCCGCGCTCTACGACGTGCCGCTGCCCGACCTCGACGAGCCGGACCCGGACCGGCTGGCCGCCGCGGTGGACGGCCTGCTGGCCCGGCTCGGCCCGGCCGCCGGGCTGCTCGCCCCCACCGTGCGGAACAGCACCAACCCCACGGTGCTGGCGGCCGGTTACAAGGTGAACGTGATTCCGGGCAGCGCCTCGGCGCAGGTGGACGGTCGGGTACTGCCGGGCGCCGAGCGCGAGTTCGCCGCCACGCTGGACCAACTCACCGGCCCCGACGTGGAGTGGGACTTCCTGCACCACGAGATCCCGCTCCAGGCCCCGGTCGACAGCGGCACCTACGCGACGCTGCGGGACGCGCTGCGCCACTTCGACCCCGAGGCGGCGGTGGTGCCCTACTGCATGTCGGGCGGCACCGACGCGAAGCAGTTCTCCCGGCTGGGCGTGGTCAACTACGGCTTCATGCCGCTGCGGTTGCCCGAGGGCTTCGACTACCAGGCGATGTTCCACGGGGTGGACGAGCGGGTGCCGGTGAGCGCGCTGCACTTCGGCGTGCGGGTGCTGGACCGCGCCATCCGCTCGCTCTGACACCGCGTCACGTCCGCTGTGTTCGCCGGACGTTCCCCGTTTCCGTTCTCTGACTCCCGGGAGTGATCACTGCCATGTCCCACGCCCCGTACGGAAGTTGGCCGTCCCCGATCGACGCCGCGCTGGTCGCGGCGCACGACGGCCGACCGGAGGCGCTCGGCGCGGTCGGCGACGAGGTCTGGTGGACCGCGCCGCGCCCCGCCGAGGGCGGGCGCCGCGCCCTGCTGCGGCTGCGGCCGGACGCGCGGTCCCCGGAGGTCGTGCTGCCGCCGCCGTGGAACGTGCGCAACAGCGTGCACGAGTACGGCGGGCAGCCCTGGGCCGGCGTCGCCAGGGGCGAGGGCGGGCCGCTGGTGGTCTTCACCGACTTCGGTGACCAGCGGCTGTACGCCGTGGAGCCGGACGCGCCGGGCGGCGCCGCGCCCCGGCCGCTCACCCCGCTCTCCCCGGTCGGCGCCGGGCTGCGCTGGTGCGACCCGGTGCTGCTGCCCGAGCGCGGCGAGGTCTGGTGCGTGCTGGAGGAGTTCACCGGCCCGAACCCCACCGACCTGCGCCGGCTGCTGGCGGCCGTCCCCCTGGACGGCTCGGCCGCCGAGGACCGTTCGGCGGTGCGGGAGTTGACGGACGACCGGCGTCGGTTCGTGACCGGCCCGCGGCTCGCGCCCGACGGGCGTCGGGTGGCCTGGTTGGCCTGGGACCACCCGGGGATGCCCTGGGAGGGCACCGAGGTGCTGCTCGCCGACCTCGACCAGGCCGGCCGCCTCGGCGCGCCCCGCACCCTGCTGGGCGGCCCCGACGAGTCGGTGGCGCAGGTCGAGTGGGCGCCGGACGGCGCCCTGCTGGCCCTGACCGACCGGGCCGGCTGGTGGCAGCCGCACCGGGTCGACCCGGAGACCGGCGAGGCGGTCAACCTCTGCCCGCGCGAGGAGGAGTTCGCCGACGCGCTGTGGAAGGTCGGCGCCCGCTGGCTGGCGCCGCTGCCGCACGGCACACTCGCCGTCCTGCACGGCACCGGCGACCTGCGGCTCGGCGTACTCGACCCGGCCAGCGGGGAGTTGGCGGACGTGCCAGGGCCCTGGACGGAGTGGTGGCCGGCGCTGGCCGTGCGGGGACAGCGGGTGGTGGGCATCGCCGCAGGCCCCACCCGGCACTACGAGGTGGTCGCCCTGGACACGGTCACCGGCCACTGCCGGGTGCTCGCCGAGCACCACCGGGACCCGGTCGACCCCGGCTACCTGCCGGCGCCCGAGGCCCGGGTCTTCACCGGCCCCGATGGCCGCGAGGTGCACGCCCAGGTCTATCCGCCGCGCCACCCGGACCACCCGGGGCCGGCCGAGACCGCCCCGCCCTTCGTGGTCTGGGCGCACGGCGGCCCGACCGGCCGCGCCCCCCTCGTACTCGACCTGGAGATCGCCTACTTCACCTCGCGCGGCATCGGCGTCGCCGAGGTCAACTACGGCGGCTCGACCGGCTACGGCCGCGCCTACCGGGAGCGGCTGCGCGGCCGGTGGGGCGTGGTGGACGTCGAGGACTGCGCCACGGTGGCCAGGGCGCTGGTCGCCGAGGGCAGCGCGGCCGCCGGCCGGCTGGCGATCCGGGGCGGCAGCGCCGGCGGCTACACCACCGCCGCCTCGCTGAGCGCCGCCGAGACCGCCGACCTCTACGCCGCCGGCACCATCAGCTACCCGCTGCTCGACCTCGCCGGCTGGACGGCGGACGGCACCCACGACTTCGAGTCCCGCTACCTGGAGTCGCTGCTCGGCCCGCTGGCCGAGGTGCCCGAGCGGTACCGGGAGCGCTCCCCGGTGCACCGGGCGGAGCGGATCACCGCGCCGTTCGTCCTGCTCCAGGGGCTGGACGACCCGATCTGCCGGCCCGAGCAGGCGGAGCGGCTGCTGGCCGCCGTCGCCGGGCGGGGCGTGCCGCACGCCTACCTGACCTTCGAGGGCGAGGGGCACGGCTTCCGCCGCGCGGCCACCATAGAGCGCGCCCTGGAGGCCGAACTCGCCCTCTACGCCCACGCGTTCGGCTTCGCGCGGGCCGACCTGAAACCGTTGGACCTGGCGGCCGGGCGGGAGCGGTGGTGAGCGGCGAGCCGGCGCGGGAGATCGCCCACCCGAGGGACCTGCTGCTCGGCCACCTGGAGGGCTGCCGCACGGCGCTCTGGGACAAGCTGGCCGGGCTGTCCGAGGCGGAGTTCCACACCTCCCGGGTGCCGTCCGCCTGGACCCCGGCCCAACTGGTGTTCCACCTGGCGATGATGGAGCGGCGCTGGCTGGTCTGGGGCTTCCGGGCCGAGCAGGTGGCCGAGCCGTGGGCCGACCGGGCCCCGGCGGGCGGCTGGCGGGTGCCGGACGGGATCACGGTGGCCGAGCTGCGGCGCCGCTTCTGGGAGCAGGCCGAGCGGTCCCGGGTGGCGATCGGCGACGCCGGGCTGACCGAGCGGTCCGCGGTCGGTGGCCGGTTCGACGGGGTCACCGAGGCGGCGCCGACCCTCGGCTGGGTGCTCTGCCACGTCGTCCAGGAATACGCCCGGCACCTGGGTCACCTGGACATCGCCAGGGAACTGGCGGACGGCTCGGTCGGCAAGTGATCCGGGGCGAACCGGTCGGAATCCGGGCGCGGCCACCCGAATGGCGCAGCGCGGCCGGAGCGGGGAGCATGGAGGGGAGGCAGCCGACACGGCCCCTGACGCGGACCCCGAGGAGGAGGACCCATGACCACCGCCGCCGACCTGATGAACCCCGGCGCCCAGTGGATCCCGGCCACCGAGAGCCTGGACCGCGCCGCGCAGCTGATGCGCGAGCTGGACGTGGGCGCGCTACCGGTCAGCGACCCGAACGAACGGCTCTGCGGCATCATCACCGACCGCGACATCGTGGTGCGCTGCGTGGCCGCCGGCCGGGACCCCGGCAAGACCACCGCCGGTGACCTGTGCGAGGGCACCCCGCGCTGGATCTCCAGCGTGGCCGGCGTGGACGACGTGCTGGCCGAGATGGAGAGCCACCAGATCCGCCGGCTCCCGGTGATCGACGAGAACAAGCGGCTGGTCGGCATGATCAGCGAGGCCGACCTGGCCAGGACGCTGACCGACGACCAGCTCGCCGAGTTCGTGGAGCGCGTCTACGCCTGACCCGGGCCGGACCGCGGGCCCGGCGCGCCACGGCGCCGCCCGCGGCCGCCTCCCCGCCGCGCTCGGCGGGCGGGCGGCCGCCTTCGCGGTCATCCTGGGGGCATGACGACGAGGACCCGCGCCCCGCGCAGCCACGAGTTCTTCACCCCCGGCCGGATCGTCATGCTGGTGGTGGCGGCGCTCACCCTGATCTTCATCTTCGGCAACACCCGGCAGACCCGGATCAGGCTGCTGGTCCCGGAGGTCACCATGCCGCTCTGGCTGGCGCTGCTGGGCACCCTGGTGATCGGGGTGCTCTGCGGCCACTACACGTTGCGCCGCCGCTGATCCGGCCCGGCCGGCCGGCACGTCCGTTCGGACCCGCTGACACCCGCTCGGGCGTCCGGCGCGGTCCGGGCCACGACCGGGCGCCGAACGGGGCGGAAACGGGCCCGGCGCCCGCCGGGGGCGGGCGGACCCGGCGCCCTGAACAGCACGGTGGCGGACGGGCCGGTTCCGGTAAGCGGGCTTAACCGGGCACGATCGTCCAGGGGAACCCCCTGTGCCGCGCCCCGCGTCGCGGGTACAAATCTCCGTACGGGCCCAATCGGGCAGCGCATCGGGAGCAGCGACCGTGGCGGAGGCGGCATTGGCAGCGGTAGAGCGGCAACGTGCCATCGTGCGGGCGGCGCGCCGGTCGGGTTCGGTCGAGGTGACCGCGCTGGCCGAGGAGTTGCAGGTGGCCCGCGAGACCATCCGGCGGGACCTGCGGGTGCTGGAGGCGCACGGCCTGCTGCGGCGCACCCACGGCGGCGCCTATCCGGTGGAGAGCGCGGGCTTCGAGACCACGCTGGCGGCCCGCTCGACCCGGCACGTCCCGGAGAAGCGCCGGATCGCGGCGGCGGCGGCCGAACTGGTCGGCGACGCCGAGACCATCTTCGTGGACGAGGGCTACACCCCGCAGCTGATCGCCGAGTCGCTGCCGCGTGACCGCCGACTCACCCTGGTCACCGCCTCGTTGGCGGTGGCCAGCGCGATGGCGACGATCGACGAGTTCACGGTGCTGCTGCTGGGCGGCCGGGTGCGGAACGCGACGCTGGCGACGGTCGACCACTGGGCCACCGACATGCTCTCCGGCTTCGTGATCGACCTGGGCTTCATCGGCGCCAACGGCATCTCCAGGGAGCACGGCCTGACCACCCCCGACCCGGCGGTCGCCGAGATCAAACGCCGCGCGCTGGCGGCCTCCAGGCGCCGGGTCTTCGCCGGCATCCACACCAAGTTCGGCGCGGCCAGCTTCTGCCGTTTCGCGGACGTCTCCGACCTGGACACCATCGTGACCAGTCTGCGGCTGCCCGCGTCCGAGGCCCAGCGCTACGTGTTGAAGGGGCCGCAGGTCATCCGCGTCTGACCGGCCCGCGCACCGAACCAACCGACCCCGGCCAGGCGGGTGGGGCGATCCCGCACGGCCGCCATCCCCTCAGGAGCCCCTGACATGTCCCCAGATGTCCGCCGAAAGCGGCGCGTCCTGTTGGCCACCACGGCCGCCGGACTGCTGCTCACCTCGTGTGCGGGAGCCGGCGGCTCCGGCACCTCGGGTGAGGACAGCATCAACGTGCTGATGGTCAACAACCCGCAGATGACGCAGCTGCAACAGCTGACGGACGATCACTTCACCGCGGAGACCGGCATCGAGGTGCACTTCACCGTGCTGCCGGAGAACGAGGTCCGGGACAAGATCGGCCAGGACTTCGCCAACCAGTCGGGCCAGTACGACGTGGCCACCATCTCCAACTACGAGACGCCGATCTTCGCCAGGAACAACTGGCTGCGCCCGCTGGACCCCTACCTGGCGGACGACCCGGACTACGCGGTGGACGACATCCTGGAGCCCATCCAGACCTCGCTGACCGGCGACGACGGCCAGGTCTACGCGCAGCCGTTCTACGGCGAGTCCTCGTTCCTGATGTACCGGACCGACGTCTTCGAGGAGCACGGGCTGACCATGCCCGAGCGGCCCACCTGGACCGAGGTGGCCGAACTGGCCGCCGCGGTGGACGGGGCCGAGCCCGAGATGAAGGGCATCTGCCTGCGCGGGCTGCCCGGTTGGGGCGAGGTGATCGCGCCGCTGACCACCGTCGTCAACACGCACGGCGGCACCTGGTTCGACGCCGACTGGGAACCCCGGCTGAACGCGCCGGAGTTCGTCGAGGCCACCGAGTTCTACGTCGAACTCGTCCGGGAGCACGGGGAGGCGGGCGCCGCCCAGTCCGGCTACGCCGAGTGCCTCAACAACATGGTGCAGGGCAACACCGCGATGTGGTACGACGCCACCGCGGGCGCCGGCTCGTTGGAGGCGGCCGACTCGCCGGTGCGCGGCAACATCGGCTACGTGGCCGCCCCGGTGGAGGTCACCGACAGCTCCGGCTGGCTCTACACCTGGGCCTGGGGCATCCAGCGTTCCTCCGGAAACCCGGACGACGCCTGGGAGTTCATCTCCTGGGCCTCCAGCGCCGAGTACGAGGAACTGGTCGGCGAGACCCTCGGCTGGGAGAACGCCCCGGCCGGCAAGCGGGCCTCCACCTACGAGAACCCGCGGTACCAGGAGGCCGCCGCCGCCTTCTACGAGGTGACCAGGGACGCCATCAGCGAGGCCGACCCGGCCAGCCCCGGCGTCCAGGAACGCCCCGCCCCCGGCGTGCAGTTCGTCGGCATCCCCGAGTTCGCCGACCTCGGCACCGGGGTCTCCCAGGAGATCAGCTCCGCCATCGCCGGCCAACAGAGCGTCCAGGACGCCCTGGACGCCGCGCAGCGGATGGCCGAGACCGCGACCGAGAGGTACCGCGAACGATGACCACCACCGAACGCCCGGCCGCCACCGACCCCCGCGGCCCGGGAAAGCGCCCCGGCAAGCGCCCCGCGGGCGGCCGCCCCAGGGGCCGGGGCGGCAACGCCCGGGTCTGGGCCACCAGAGCGCCGCTGCTGCCCGCCCTGGTCTTCCTGATCGTGGCCACCCAACTCCCGTTCGTCGCCACGCTGGTGATCTCGCTCTTCGAGTGGAACGCGCTCTACCCGGAGGACCGCGGCTTCACCGGCCTGGACAACTACCAGTCCGTACTCAACGAGTCCAGCCTGCGCAACGCGGTCATCACCACCGTGCTGCTGACCGCCACCGTGGTCGTCGTCAGCCTGCTCCTCGGGCTGCTGCTGGCGCTGCTGCTCGACCGGAAGTTCCGCGGCCGGGGGCTGGTCCGCACCATGACCATCACCCCGTTCCTGCTGGTCCCCATCGCCGCCGCGCTGATGTGGAAGCACCTGCTGTTCAACCCCGAGTACGGCCTGCTGAACGGGCTGTTGGCGAAGTTCGGCGACCTGTTCGGGTTCACCGCGCCCCAGCCGGACTGGATCTCCGACATGCCGCTGCTGGCCGTCGAGATCGCCCTGGTCTGGCAGTGGACCCCGTTCATGATGCTGATCCTGCTGGCCGGCCTGCAGAGCCGGTCGCCGGAGCTGACCGAGGCGGCCCGGATCGACGGCGCCGGCAACTGGCAGGTCTTCCGCTACCTGACGCTGCCGCACCTGCGCCGCTACCTCGAACTCGGCGCGCTGCTCGGCTCGATCTACATCGTGCAGAACTTCGAGGCGGTGTACACCCTCACCGGCGGCGGCCTCGACACCGCCAACCTGCCCTATGTCATCTACCGCGAGTTCTACCAGGCACAGGACTACGGAGTGGCCTCGGCGGCCGGGGTGCTGGTGGTCATCGGCTCCCTCGCCATCGCCGTCCTGGCGCTGCGCGTGGTGTCCTCGCTCTTCCGTGAGGAGGGGAGCCGCGGATGAGCGCTCTCACCGCCCCCGTCCGGGCCTCGAAGCCGCGCTCGGTCAAGAGCGCCGCACTCGGCCTGGCGGCCTGGCTGGCCGGCCTGGTGTTCTTCCTGCCCGTCGCCTGGCTGGTGCTGACCTCGTTCCACAGCGAGGCGGACGCCGCCAGCAACCCGCCGGCGCTCACCGCGCCGCTCACCCTGGACGGCTACCGCGCGTTCTTCGACACCTCGGGCGGGTCCACGCCCTGGCCCCCGCTGATCAACTCGATGACCGCGTCGCTGGCCTCCACCGCGCTGGTGCTGCTGCTGGCCCTGCCGGCGGCCTACGCGCTCGCCATCCGGCCCGTGAAGGGCTGGCGGGACGTGCTGTTCTTCTTCCTGTCCACCAAGATGCTGCCGGTCGTCGCCGGCCTGCTGCCGATCTACCTGTTCGCCAGGAACACCGGGATGCTGGACAACGTCTGGCTGCTGGTCCTCCTCTACACCTCGATGAACCTGCCGATCGCGGTGTGGATGCTCCAGTCCTTCCTGGCCGAGGTGCCGGTCTCGGTGATCGAGGCGGCCCAACTCGACGGCGCCCGGCTGCCGGTGGTGCTCGGCCGGGTGATCGCGCCCATCGTGCTGCCCGGCATCGCGGCCACCGCGCTGATCTGCTTCATCTTCAGCTGGAACGAGCTGCTCTTCGCCCGGGTGCTGACCGGCGTGGTGGCCGAGACCGCCCCGGTCCACCTCACCGGCTTCATCACCAGCCAGGGACTCTTCCTGGCCCAGCTGTCCGCCGCCGCCATCGCCATCTCGCTGCCGGTGCTCGCCGCCGGCTTCGCCGCCCAGGACAAACTCGTCCAAGGTCTGTCGCTAGGAGCAGTCAAGTGAAAGCCGCCCTGATCGAATCCGTCGGCACGGTCACCGTCACGACCGTGCCCGACCCAACCCCGGGCCCCCGCCAGGTGGTGATCCGGGTCGCCGCCTGCGGGCTGTGCGGCACGGATCTGCACATCCGGCAGGGCGAGTTCGCGCCCACCCTGCCCGTGGTGCCGGGCCACGAGTTCGCCGGCGAGGTGGTGGCCGTCGGGACCGAGGTCACCGAACGCGCCGTGGGTGACCGGGTCGCCGTCGACCCGTCGCTCTACTGCCACGAGTGCCGCTACTGTCGCACCGGCCACAACAACATGTGCGACCGCTGGGCGGCGATCGGCGTCACGACGGCCGGTGGCGCCGCCGAGTACGCCGTCGCCCCGGTCGCCAACTGCGTGCCGCTGCCCGACCATGTCGCCACCGAGGACGCGGCGTTGATCGAGCCGCTGTCCTGCGCGGTGCGCGGCTACGACGTGCTGCGCTCCACGCTGGCCGCCCGGGTGCTGATCTACGGCTCGGGCACCATGGGCCTGATGATGCTGGAACTGGCCAAGCGGACCGGCGCCAGCGGGGTCGACGTGGTCGACATCAACCCCGAACGGCTCGCCACCGCCGAGACGTTGGGCTGCTCCAGGACCGCCGGCTCGGCCGAGGAGCTGGACCGGCCGCAGGGCTGGGACGTCGTGGTGGACGCCACCGGCAACGCCGCCGCCATCCAGGACGGCCTGGGCCGGGTCGCCAAGGCCGGCACCTTCCTCCAGTTCGGCGTCGCCGACTACGCCGCCCGGGCGGTGATCGAGCCCTACCGGATCTACAACCAGGAGATCACCATCACCGGCTCGATGGCGGTGCTGCACAGCTACGAGCGGGCCGCCGACCTGTTCGCCGCCGGCGTGCTCGACCCGTCGGTGTTCATCAGCGACCGGCTTCCGCTGGACGACTACCCGCGGGCGCTCGACCAGTTCGCCGCCGGCCAGGGCCGGAAGATCGTGGTCCGGCCCTGACCTGCCAGGACGCGCCACCGAGACGCTCGCTTATGCGCCCGAGCGAGTGACCGATGGCCGCCGCCACACGGCGGGACTTCACTGGGGGACATGACAGTTCTCGCCGCGCTCGGCGCGCTCGTGACCCTCACCCTGGCGGCGGTCATCGCCGGCACCTTCTTCGCCTTCTCCGTCTCCGTGCTGCCGGGCCTCGGCACGCTGGGCGCGGAGCCGGCGGTGGCGGCCATGCGCGGGATGAACGCGAAGATCCTCAACCCGCTCTTCCTCACCCCGTTCGTGGCCGTCCCGGTCACGGCGGCGCTGACCGGCGTGGCGCTGCTGGCGCTCGGCCACCGGGCGGCGGCGGTCGCCTTCCTCGCCGCCGCCCTGCTCTACCTGCTGGGCGCCTTCCTGCCGACCGCCGTGGTGAACGTCCCCCTCAACGAGGCGCTGGCCGGCGGCGCGGCCGACGGGCCGGAGCGGGCCGCCGCGCTGTGGGCGGAGTTCGCGCCCCGCTGGACCCGCGCCAACGCGCTGCGCACCGTGGCCGCCGTCGGCACCGTGGCCCTGACCGGTCTCGGCCTGCTCCTCTGGCCCCGGGGCTGACCGCGGGGCACCGCCAACGGGCCGGCCACGGAGGGGTGTTGCGGCCGGGGGATCGCCACCCGCCTTGGCGGCGGGGCGACGGGCCCGCCGGGGCGGTCGGCCGTGGCCGGCGGGGCGGCGATTGCCGCCACGCACGGCGGGCCGGCGCGGGGTCGCTCTACGATCCGGCAGCCGAACGAGGCTGCCGTGGACCGTCCTTGAGCAGGGGGCCGGGCCGGGCCTGTCGGCGGCGGGCGGCCTGGCTTGTCGTGCGGCCCCAGGGGGGCGACAGGCGTGCCACGGGCCGTGGTCGGGTCAAGGCGTCCGGCCCGCCGCGTGCCGGCGGCGCAACGGAACGGCGCCGAGCGGCCGTTGGCCAGCCGCGCTGGGCCTCGCCGCGTGGCCTGGTGACGCCCCGGGCCGCTGCGCGGCCGCTGCCGGACACGCACGCGGTGACGTCCCGCGGGCTGGTGGCCCCAACGGGCGTGGTCCGCCTTTGAGGGACTCGCCGGGCCCGGCCGCGCCGCCCCGCGATCCAACGGGCCGGTCCCGGCCGGCCGTTGGCGAGCGGGGCGGACGTGACCGTCCTTCCCGCCGCCCAACGGGTCCGCCCGGGTCGGCTGTCGAGTCGGCGGCCAGCCGCTGGTCCGCGCGGCCGGGCCTGCTCCGGCCGGGGGTTGGGCGGACGTGACCGTCCTTCCCGCCGCCCAACGGGTCCGCCCCGGCCGGCCGCGCCCCGCGCTGGTCAGGGGCGGCAGAGCAGCTCGCCGTGCGGTACCAGGAACCAGCCGTCCCCGGCCGCGCCCCAGGATCGCCAGGCCGCGGCCGATTCGGCCAGCTCGGCCGTGCTGGCGTGGCCGCCCGCGGTGGCCAGCTCCGCGAAGGTCGACGCCTCGGTCCGCTCCGCCCACAGCCCGCTCCACCACGCGCGGTCGCCCTCGTCGGCGAAGCACCAGACCGAGGCGGTCGCGCTGATCGAGGAGAAGCCGGCGGCCCGCGCCCAGGACAGCAGCCGGCGTCCGGCGTCCGGCTCGCCCCCGCTGGCGGCGGCCACCGCCCGGTAGCGGTCCCGCCACGTCGACAGCCCCCGGCTCTCCGGGAACCAGGTCATTCCGCCGTAGTCGGCGTCCCGCACCGCGACCACCCCGCCGGGCCGGCAGACCCGGCGCATCTCGGCCAACGCGCCGACCGGGTCGGCCAGGTGCTGGAGCACCTGGTGCGCGTGGACCACGTCGAACGAGTCGTCGGCGAAGTCCAGCGCGTGCGCGTCGGCCGTCGCGAACCGCACCCGGGTCAGGCCGCGCGCCGCGGCCTCGGCGCGGGCCGCCGGCAGGATGCCGGGCGCGTGGTCCACCGCGGTCACCGGCCCGGGCGCCACCCGCTCCGCCAGGTCGGCGGTGAGCGTTCCCGGGCCGCAGCCGATGTCCAACAGGGCCAGCCTCGGGCGGAGTTCGGGCAGCAGGTAGGCGGCGGAGTTCTCGGCGGTGCGCCAGCGGTGGGAGCGCAGCACCGAGTCGTGATGGCCGTGCACGTAGCCGGTCTCCGGCGTGGGATGCGACATGCCACCACCCTGCCGCTGTCTCGCATACCGAGCAAGAGTGTTCCGAATAATGGACGGGTTCACTGGATCGGACCAGCCCGCCGGTCGCCCGGAGGGGCCGCGCGTGGGCCCCGTGGTGCGCTGGGATACGGGAGATCGGAGGCCTGATGACCGACCGGACCGAACCCAGTGGACCCACCAGACGCCCCGTTTCCGCCGGCGAGCCCCCGCCGTCCGCGGCCCGGCCGCGCCCGCTGTTCGGCCGGCGCGCCTGGCCGCGCGGCTTCGCCGACCGGCTCACCGAGCCGCTGCCCGGCCTCGGCGCGATGCTGCGGGCCGCCCGGCAGGGCGCGCTGCGGCCCGGCGCCGCCGCCCGCTACGCGGCGGCCGGGCTGCCGTTCGCGCCGGAGCCGGTGCCCGAGGTCGGCCCGGACGAGGTGGCGGTCAGCTGGGTCGGGCACGCCAGCTGGGTGCTCCGGATCGGCGGGCTGACCGTGCTCACCGACCCGGTCTGGTCCCGCAAGATCCTCGGCACCCCGCCCCGGCTCACCCCGGTCGGCGTGCCCTGGTCCCAACTCCCGGCGGTGGACGCCGTGGTGATCTCCCACAACCACTACGACCACCTGGACGCGCCCACCATCAAGCGGTTGCCCAGGCACACCCCGGTCTTCGTGCCGGCCGCGCTCGGCGAGTGGTTCGGCCGCCGCGGGTTCCACCAGGTCACCGAGCTGGACTGGTGGGAGACGGCCCAGCTGCCCGGGCCGGCCGGCCCGGTGTGCTTCGACCTGGTCCCGGCCCACCACTGGTCGCGGCGCGGCCTGTTGGACACCTGTCGGACCCTGTGGGGCGGCTGGCTGCTCACCGCCGCCGACGGGCGGCGGGTCTACTTCGCCGGGGACACCGGCTACGGCCACTGGTTCGCCGAGATCGGCGCCCGGTATCCCGGCATCGACCTGGCCCTGCTGCCGATCGGCGCCTACGCCCCGCCGTGGCTGCTGCGGCCGGTGCACACCGACCCGGAGGAGGCGGTGCTGGCCTGCGCCGACCTGGGTGCCGACCGGATGGCGCCGATGCACTGGGGTACGTTCTCGCTCTCCGCCGAGCCGCCGTTGGAGCCGCTGGTGCGGGTGCGGGCGGCCTGGCGGGCTGCGGGCCGCCCGCCGGAGGACCTGTGGGACCTGCCGATCGGCGCCAGCCGGGTGCTGGGGAGCGGGGACTGACGTCGGCCGGCCGACCGGAACCCGCGGGCGGTGTTCCGGTTCCTCCCCAACCTCTTCTCCGCCGCGCGTGGTTGGCGTGGGTCGCTGGCTGGTTCTCGCCAGCCGGACCGCTGTCAGTGGCGCGTTTCCCCGGCTATCGTGACCTGCACCTGACAGCCAGGGCCGCCCTCACGCGTGCCATCAGGCGCGACGGCCTTCGACAGCGGGGAGAGTGACGGGCACATGTGCCAGGACCATCCGGCGCGGGACAGCGCGGGAACCGATGACCATCCGGCCGAACGCTACGCGCGTGGATTCTCCCGTCGCGCGCTGCTCGCCGGCGCCGGGGCCGGCGTCGGGCTCGCCCTCACCGGGCTGCCCGGCAGCGCGCACGCCGCCGGCGCGCCGGACGCCGAGGCCGCCGAGGCCGGCGCCCGGAACGTCGGCGCGGCGGCGCTCAACGGCGCCTGGTGCACCTCGGCCCAGGGGCGCTTCCCGGCCGGCGGTCACTTCGGCGCGCCCCGGGGCGCCGGCCCGCACGCCGGCCAGGACATCTCCCACCCGATCGGCACCGCCGTCTACGCGGCGGCGGCCGGCACCGTGATCCGTCGCGGCGTCGGCGTGATCGGCGGCCGCACCGGCAACGGCATCGTCATCCAGCACGCCGGCGGCGTCTACACCTACTACGGCCACCTCAACGCCTTCCGGGTGGCCAACGGGGCGCGGGTCGCCGCCGGCCAGCGCATCGCCGACATGGGCGCCACCGGCAACGTCACCGGACCCCACCTGCACTTCGAGACCCACTCCGGCAGCCTGGGCAGCGTCGTCAACCCGGTCTCCTTCCTGGCCGCCCGCGGCGTGGACCTCGACGGCGGCTGGCCCCGCCTCAACCCGGGCGCCGCCGGCCAACGGGTGCGCGCCGTGCAGCTGCTGCTCAACCAACGCGGCGCCAGCCTGGTGGTGGACGGCGACTACGGCTCCGTCTCGGCCGCCGCGGCCCGCTCCTTCCAGGCGGCCAGGGGTCTCACCGCCGACGGCCAGATCGGCCCGCAGACCTGGCCGGCGCTGGTCTACTCACTCCAGCAGGGCGCGAGCGGCGACCATGTGCGCGCCCTCCAGACCGCGCTCAACAAGCGGAGCGCGGGGCTCGTCGTCGACGGCGCCTTCGGCTCCGTGACCGCCACCGCCGTCCGCACCTTCCAGGGCCTCAACCAGTTGGTCAGGGACGGCCTCGCCGGCCCGGTCAGCTGGCGCGCGCTGGTCGGCTGACCAGCCGCCGGCCGCGTCCGGGGCGCCCGCCCCGACGCGGCCGGCCGGCGGACCGGCCGGGCGACGTGACCGGTCGGCGAGCGCCTTCGGGGGGGTGCTCGGCGACCGCCGACGCCGTCCGGCCGGACGGCCCCGACGGCCCGGCGGCGCCGGAAAGTTGGGATCGGTAGGAGCGGCCGCCCTCCTACGGTGACCGCGTGCTCGGCCCCGAGCACCGGCACCGAGGGAGAACGCCAGTGAAGTGGCTCGACCGGAAGATCAAGGCGTACCAGGACCAGGCCTTCGAGACCTACGCCCAGATGCACGACGTCCCGCCGGAGCAGCGCCAGGCCACGCAGCAGAACATCGTCCAGGGCGCCCAGGGACACTACGACCCGCGGGCGGCCGCCGCGCTCAGCGACCCGGAGACCGCCGCCTACCTGGCGCTGCCGCAGGCCGAGCAGCTGCGCCAGCAGCAGGAGCTCCAGGCCTACGGCCAGCGGCTCCGCGCGCTGTGGGAGACCGGCACCGACGCGGAGCTGACGATCACCTCGATCGCGCCGACCGGCGTCACCCTGGGCGGGCAGCGCCAGTACACGATCGGCGTGCGGGTGACCGGTGCCGGCGAGCCCTACCAGGCCTCGACGGTGCAGGTCGTCCCGGCACCGGTGTTCGCCCAGTACACCGTCGGCGCCCGGTTCCGGGGCAAGGTCAACCCAGGTGACCGCGCCGAGGTGGGGATCTTCGAGCGGATCGGCTGAGCCGTGCCCGCGTTCCCCCGCCGGTCGCCCCGGCCAGCCGCCAGCCCCGACCACGGCCCGGCCAGGCGCCGCCGGGCCAGGGCGTGGCTGGTGGGGCTGCTCCCCGCGGCCGCCCTGCTGTGGGCGGTGGCCGGCTACGCGTCGGTGTCCTTCCTCGACACCCTCCGCCTGATGGCCACCAACGACATCGGGGGTTGGGGCGACGGGACGGCCGGTCTGGTCGGCGGGCCGACGCTGTTCTTCGCCGCGGCCCTCCCCGCCTCGTTCCTCGGGTTCGCCGTCAGCTGGCAGGCCACCAGCGCGTTCTCCACGTTCAGGGCCGGGGCGCTGCTGGGCGGCGCCGTCACCTCCGGCGGGACGGCCGCCGGGCTGCTCGCCGCCTGGCTGGCCAGCCGGTGGACAGCGCCGCGGACAGTGGGCGAGATGGTCTCCGAGTGGGACGGCGGCAGCGCCGACTGGGGGCTGGTCGCCTGGGTCGCCTACCACGGGCCCTGGCTGTTGCCGGCGGGACTCGGCAGCGCCGCGGCGGTCACCCTGCTGCGCCTCGCCGCCACCCACCGGCCCGGCCGCCGAGCGGCGACCAAGGCGGCGGAGATCAGGGAGCACGGGGTCCGGATGCCGGGCACCATCGCCCGGGTCGACTTCACCCACACCTGGATCGAGGGGAACCCGCGGTTCGAGGTCACCGTCACCTATGTGGGCAAGTACGGGCCACGGCAGGTGACCCAGCCGTTCGTCACCCGTCCCCTGGACGCCCCGACCCCCGGCGGGCAGGTGGACGTCTGGTACGACCCGCTCGGCGAGGATGGGGTGGTGCTCGTCGAACTGACCGCGCGCAGCTCCGACCACCGGGTCATCCCCAGCCTGTTCCCGCGCTGAGCGGTCACGGGCGCTCGGGCGCGCCCCGCCGGCGGAGGCGGCGGCCGAGCCGGGGGACGGCGGCGATCAGCAGGGTCAGGGCCACGGCGGCCAGCACACCCTGCCAGGGATGCGGGAAGAGCGCGCCGCCGACCACGCCCAGCAGGCCGTAGACCCCGGCCCAGGCGACCGTCGCGACCAGGTTGCCGCGCAGGTAGCGGCGGGCCGGTAGCCCGGCCAACAGGCAGGCCAGCAGCACCGGCAGCCGGCCGGCCGGCACCAGCCGGGAGACCAGCAGCACCGTGGTGCCCCGCTCGTCCAGGCGGCGTTGCGCCGCCGCCAGGGTGGCCGGCGCGACCTGGTCGCTGATCCGGCCCAGCCAGCGGGAGCCGCGTGCGCCGAGCCCGTAGAGCGCCGCGTCGCCGAGGAACGCCGCGCCGGCCGCCACCAGCCAGACCAGCAGCGAGGTGAGCACCGGGTCGCTGTGGTGGACGGCCACCACGGCCGCCGAGCTGACCAGCGCGCCGGTCGGCACCACCGGCACCAGGGAGCCGAGCAGCACCAGCGCGAAGAGCGATGGGTAGCCGATGGCCTGCTGGGTGGTCTCGGTGGTGACCGTGCCCTCGGCGGCCAGCGCGTAGCCGGCGAGCGCCGCCGGGGCCGGGCTCATCCGCGCACCGCCAGCCGCAGGCTCTCCCCGTGCCGGAGGCGGTGCACCGCCACCTCGGGCGCCAGCCGGGCGGCGTGCCGGACGAACTCGTCGCCCGGCGCGTGGAACTCGTGCGGGCGCACCGCGGACAGCCCCCACGGCCAGAACGTGCCGTAGTGCACCGGCACCGCGCAGCGCGGACGGAGCCGGGTCAGCGCCTCGGCGGCCCGCCCCGCGTCGAGGTGGCCGTGGCCCAGGCCGGGGCCCCAGCCGCCGACCGGCAGCAGCGCCGCGTCCACCGGGCCGACCGCGTCGGCCATCCCGGGGAACAGGTCGGTGTCCCCGGCGAAGTAGGTGCGGCCGGCGCCCTCCACCACGAAGCCCAGCGGTGTGACCCGGCGGCGGGCGAACGGCAGCCACCGCCCGTCGTGCTCGGCCGGCACCGCGCGGACCACGACCCCGCCGACCGGCACCCGGTCGCCGGCGGCCAGCTCGCACACCTCAAGCCGGCGCGCGAGCCGGCGCAGCAGCGGCACCGCGCGCGGCGCGCCCCGGGGCAGCAGCACCGGGGTGCCGGCCGGGAGCCGGGCCAGCGACGGCAGGTGCAGGTGGTCACAGTGCAGGTGCGAGACGAGCACCGCGTCGGCGCCGCTGGCCGCCGGCGGCGGCAGCGGGCCACGGCGGCGCCGCAGATGGGCGCAGCCCCGGGTGAGGAGCGGATCGGTCAGCAGGGTGGTGCCGGAGTCCCGGACGGTCGCCGTGGCATGCCCCCACCAGGTGATCTCCACGGACATCCGGCTCTCTCCTTCACTGGCCGTCCCGACGTCGCTCCCGACGGCCTGGGTCAAGGATGCCAGCCGCGGCGGCGGGCACCCCGGCCGATCGGCGAGGATGGCGGGGACCGGGGACGCCGGCCGGCCCCGGACCGGGCCGGCGGACGGGACTGGCGGAGCGGACCGGGCGGCAACGGGCACGAGTGGCGGGAACGCCGGGCAGGACGGTGGTGTGGCGGTGGGGCGGTGGCGGAGCGCGGGCGCCGCGGTGTTGCGGGTACTGGCGGTGTGGGCGGTGGCCACCGGCACCCTGGTGCTGCTGTCCCTGGTGCTGCCGGACTTCCGGCTCCAGTCGGCCGACGGCGACAGCCTCACCCGGGTCGGGCTGACCGCGGCGCTGGGCGCCGCGTTCTTCGGGCTGCTGAACGCGCTGGTGTGGCCGTGGCTGGTGCGGGCGCTGCTGCTGGCGCCGGCGCTGGCGCTGGGCTCGCTGGTGTTCCTGCTCAACGGGCTGTCGCTGTCGCTGGCGTTGAGCGCGGTGCCCGGCCGCGGCCAGGCCGGGCTGCGTACCGCGGTGGTGGTCGCCGCGGTCACCTCGGTCGCCACCTCGGCGACCGGCGCGTTCCTGGCGGTGCGGGACCGGGGCGCGGCCCGGCGCCGGCTGCGCCGGATGGCCGGGCTGCGCTTCGGCCGGTTGGCGCCGAGCCCGGCCAGCCGGGAGGCCGGCCTGGTCTGCCTCCAGCTGGACGGCATCGGCTACCGGGTGCTGCGGGACGCGGTGGCCGGCGAGCGGCCGGTGATGCCGACGGTGGCCGGGCTGCTGGCCGGCGGCCACACGCTGCTGCCCTGGCGCACCGACTGGTCCAGCCAGACCGGCGCCGCCCAGCTGGGCATCCTGCACGGCAGCAACGAGGACGTGCCGGCGTTCCGCTGGTACGAGAAGGAGACCGGCCAGGTGCTGGTGAGCAACCGGCCGTCCAGCGCGGCCGAGTTGCAGCGGCGGGCGCAGGCGCGGACCGGCCGGGCCGGGCTGCTGGCCACGGACGGCGCCAGCCGGGGCAACCTCTTCACCGGGGGCGCCGGGCAGGTCGCGCTGGTGCTCTCGATCGCGACCCGCCGCCGCCGGGGGCAGCGGTCGCGGGCCGGCTACTTCGCCTACTTCTCCGATCCGGCGCACGCGGCGCGCACCGCCGGCGCGTTCGTCGCCGAGCTGGTGCGGGAGATCGGGCAGTCCACCCGCGCGCGGCTGGCCGGGGTGCGCCCCCGGGTGCGCAGGGGCGGTCTCTACCCGCTGATCCGGGCGTTCGCCACGGTGGTCCAGCGGGACGTGGTGACGGCGGCCGTGGTGGGGGACATCCTCAACGGGCGCGGCGTGGTCTACGCCGACCTGGTGGCCTACGACGAGGTGGCGCACCACTCCGGGCCGAGCAGCCGGGACACCCGGCAGGTCCTGGCCCGGCTCGACCGGTGCGTGGCGCTGGTCCGCCAGGCGGTCGAGCACGCCCCGCGCCCCTACCACCTGGTGCTGCTCTCCGACCACGGGCAGAGCGAGGGGCCCACGTTCAGCGGCGCGTTCGGGCACTCGCTGGAGGAGCTGGTGCGGATCGGCTGCGGCCGGCCGGTGGTCGCCCCGCCGCGCCGGGAGGAGACCGGCGCCGAGGCCAGGGGCGTGGCCAGGGCGGCGCTGCACCGGCCGGAGGAGCCGGCCGCGCCGCCGCCCGAGCGGCGCGCCGAGCCCGGCGGGCGCACCGCCCCGGTGGTGCTGGCCTCCGGCAACCTGGGCCTGGTCTCCTTCCCCGACCTGCCGGAACGGGCCGGCCGTGAGGCCATCGACGGCCGCTATCCGGCGCTGCTGCGCACCCTGGCCGAGCATCCGGGCATCGGCTTCCTGCTGGTGCGGGACGAGCGGCACGGCCCGGTGGTGCTGGGCGCCGGCGGCGCGGAACACCATCTGGACTCCGGCAAGGTGCTGGTGGCCGACCCGCTGGCGCCGTTCGGTCCCGGCGCGGCCGAGGCGGTGCGGCGGACGGCCGGGTTCCGGCACTGCGCCGACATCATGGTCAACTCCGCCTACGACCCGGTCACCGGCCGGGTGCACGCCTTCGAGGAGCAGCTGGGCTGCCACGGCGGCCTCGGCGGTGAGCAGAGTCGGGCGTTCCTGCTGGCCCCGCCCGGCCTGTCGCCGGCCGACCGGGACGGGGCGCTGGTGGGTGCCGAGGCGGTGCACGGGGTGCTGCGCCGCTGGCTGGCCGAGGCCCGGGCGGCGGCCCGGGCGGGCGCCGGGGCCGCCGGCTGACCCGGCCGGCCCGTTCACAGCGCGGATCGGCGCCGACCTTCCTAGGCTGAGGGGCGAACGTCCCGGCCCCGCGCCGGTGGGCGGGACCCCGAGGCGAGGAGGACGGCATGGCGCCGCGGCCATTGGACGAGACGCAGCTCGGCGAGGTGCTCAGCGGGCTGCCCGGCTGGACGTTCGGCGAGGACCGGCTGGTCCGTCAGTACACGCTGGACAGCCATCTGGCGGCGGTCGCGCTGCTGGTGCACATCGCCACCATCCAGGAGCAGCTGAACCACCACGCCAACCTCACGGTGACCTACGACCAGCTGGGCGTCGCCGTCAACACGCACAGCGTCGGCGGCCGGGTGACCGAGCTGGACACCCAACTGGCCAGCCGGATCGAGGAGATCGCCGCCGGGCACGGCGCCCGCTGAGCCGGGCGGGCGACCGGCCGCGCGGGCCGGGGCGCGCGACCGGTGGGGCGCGGCCGACGGGTGCGCCAATTCCCGCTCGCGATGGGTGAGTTGGCGCCGGATAATGTCCGGATGGTCGACCACCAGTTCGCCGACGCCCGGCTCGCCGCGCTCTACGACCGGTTCCATCCCTGGGAGTCCAGGGGTGACTTCCCCTTCTACCTGCCGCGATTGCTGGCCGCCCGCTCGGTGCTGGACATCGGCTGCGGCACCGGCCTGCTGCTGCACCGGGCCAGGGCGGCCGGGCACACCGGCCGGCTCTGCGGACTCGACCCGGCGGTCGGCATGTTGGAGCTGGCCAGGCGCCGCGGGGACGTGGAGTGGGTCGCGGGGGATCTCGAATCCTTCGACCGCCCGGGGGAGTTCGACCTCGCGGTGATGACCGGGCACGCCTTCCAGGCGCTGGTCACCGACGAGGAGATCCGTGGCGCGCTCGCCGCCGTCGGGGAACTCCTCACCGCCGACGGGCTGTTCGCCTTCGAGACCCGCGAGCCCGCGGCTCGCGCCTGGGCCGGCTGGACTCCGGAGCACGCGGTCACGGTGCGCGACGAGCACGGGGCGGAGGTAACGATGAGTCACCGGGTGCACACCCCGGTCGAGGGGGACACCGTCACCTTCGACACCACCTACACGAGCCCCGACTGGCCGCGTCCCGAGACGAGCCGCAGCACCCTGCGGTTCCTGACCGCGCCGGCGCTGGACGCGCGGCTGGCCGAGGCCGGGCTGGCGGTGGTCGAGCGGTACGGCGACTGGTCCGGCGGGCCGCACACGGCCGGCAGCCCGGAGATCATCACCTTCGCCCGCCGGGCCGCCACCCGCTGAGGGGCGGCGGTCCGACGGACGGTGAACGCCGGCCGGCTCAGCGCCAGTTGGCCTCGTCCGGGTCGGCGCCGACCCGGTTGGGGGTGTCCAGGGCGCCGATCGCCGCGAGGTCCTCGTCGTCCAGGGCGAAGCCGAAGACATCGAAGTTCTCGGTGATCCGGGACGGGGTGACGGACTTGGGGATCACCACGTTGCCCAGCTGGAGGTGCCAGCGCAGCACCACCTGGGCGGGGGTGCGGCCGTGCTTGGCGGCGATCCTGGCCAGCTCGGGGTCGTCGAGCAGTCCCTTGCCGGAACCCAGCGGGGACCAGGCCTCGGTCAGGATCCCCAGCTCCTCGTGGAAGGCGCGGGACTCCGCCTGCTGGAAGTTGGGGTGCAGCTCGATCTGGTTGAGCGCCGGGACGATCTGGGTCTCGTCCAGCAGCCGACGCAGGTGCTTCGGCTTGAAGTTGGAGACGCCGACGGCCCGGGCCCGGCCGTCGGCCAGGATCTTCTCCAGGGCCTTCCAGCTCTCCACGTAGAGGTCGTGGGCGGGGGCCGGCCAGTGGATCAGGTAGAGATCCACGTAGTCCAGGCGGAGCTTCTCCAGCGAGCGGTCGAAGGCCGCCAGGGCGGTGTCGTAGCCCTGGTCGGTGTTCCACAGCTTGGTGGTGACGAACAGCTCGTCGCGCGGCAGGCCGGAGGAGGCCAGGGCGCGCCCGGTGCCCTCCTCGTTGCCGTATATGGCGGCGGTGTCGATGCTCCGGTAGCCGGCGGCCAGGGCCTGGCCGACCGCGACCTCGGCCTCGTCGTCCGGCACCTGCCAGACGCCGAAGCCGAGCTGCGGCATCTGGACACCGTTGTTGAGAGTAACTTCGGGGACGCCACTCACGTGCTCTTGTGTCCTTCTCTGATCGGGTGCGATCGGTATGCACGGCAGTCTTACATATCCGGCGTTCCGGTCTCCGAAACCGGGACGGGCTTCGCCCGGGGGCGGCCTGGTCAACCCACCGGGTCCTCGGCCGGCTCGGCCAGCCCGAGCCGCTCGGCCCCGCTGTAGACGTTCATCGAGGCGCCGCGCAGGAAGCCCACCAGGGTCAGGCCGGCCTCCGTCGCCAGGTCCACCGCCAGCGCGGACGGCGCCGAGACCGCGGCCAGCACCGGGATGCCGGCCAGTACCGCCTTCTGCGCCAGCTCGAACGAGGCCCGACCGGAGACCAGCAGCACGGCGTCGGTCAGCGGCAGCGCGCCGGCCTGGAGCGCGTGGCCGACGATCTTGTCCACCGCGTTGTGCCGGCCGACGTCCTCCCGCACGTCGAGCAGCGTGCCGTCCGGCGCGCAGAGCGCCGCCGCGTGCAGCCCGCCGGTGCGGGCGAAGACCCGCTGCGCGGCGCGCAGCCGGTCCGGCAGCGCGGCCAGCACCGCCGGGTCCAGCACAGGGCCCGGCGGCAACGGCAGCGGCCAGCGGGCGGTGGTGTGCACGGTGTCCAGGCTGACCCGGCCGCACAGCCCGCACGAGGAGTTGGTCAACACCCGCCGGTCCAGCGACAGATCGGGCCCCGGCACGCCGTCCGCCAGCCGCACGTCCACCACGTTGTAGCTGTTGGCGCCGTCGGGGCCGGTGGCGCCGGCACAGTAGGCGATCCGGGCCAGCTCCGCCGGCTCGGCCAGCACGCCCTCGCTGACCAGGAAACCGACCGCCAGCGCGAAGTCGTCGCCCGGCGTGCGCATGGTGACCGCCAGCCGGCGGCCGTTCACCCTGATCTCCAGCGGCTCCTCGCCGACCAGCGTGTCCGACCGCGCGGCGACCACGCCGTCCCTGACCCGAATGACCCGCCGACGCTCGGTGACCCGTCCCATCTCGCCATCATGACACCGGCCCATGGCTCCGGGCCCATGACACCGGCCCCCGACCGGCGCGGTGGGGCGGGCGGACCCGCCTGGCGGGCCGCGCCAGGCGGCCGGCCACGCCGTCCGGTCCAGGGCGGCGCGCAGGTGCTCCAGCTCCCTCGGCATCACCGCGATCAGCACCTCGCCCCGTGCGGCGGCGGCGGAGCGCTGACGCGCCTTCCGGTGGGAAAAGCCCCATCGTCAGCCCCGCCGCGGCCAGGCCGACCGCCAGTTCGATCACGGAGTCATTCGAAGCGGCGCCCGAGCCGAGTGCTTAGCCCCGCGCGGGGCCCGGGCTCACCGTGCGACGTGGAAGCTCTCGGGCGGCCCGAGGTAGCTGGGACGGAGGCCGCCGGTGTCCAGGACCAGCTTCTGGAGGACCACCGTGGGGTCGACCATCCAGAACGCGAGCAGGTGCCGGCCGGGCTCGGTCACCGTGTGGACGGTGCTCACGACGGTCGCGTTGTCCGAGGTGTTGCGGGCCCACTGCGGGTTCATGTTCTGGTCGTCGGAGCCGGTGACGGCCGTGACGTTCACCGTCTGCGGGGCCTCGTCGTCCAGTGAGACGGCGTAGCTGAGCCCGTCCGTCGGCAGCACGTTGTTGCGCGGCGAGAGGTGGACCCACAGCCGGACCCGGCCGGTGGTGAAGAGCGTCAGCTCGTACTCCAGCCGCGGGCTCCGCCCGCCCGGGGCCCGGCGCGGGGCGGTGACCGGGAACGGGGTCACCCCGGCGCCGGTCCGCCCGAGGTCGGGCAGCGTCCGCCAGGTGACGCCGGCCGTCTCGACCGCCCGCAGGTAGTGCGCGGCCTCGATGGACACGTAGCCGTTGGCCTCGACGAAGCCCGCCAGGCCGCCGCGCGGTACCGCCGGGTTGTCCACCTCGGCGAGCACCTCGACCATGCGGCCGGCGCCGGTGACCGTCACCGGCACGGTGTGCCGCCCGGCCGGGGCCAGTTCGAAGTCCACCGCCAGCTCGACCCGCACCTGGTCGTGCACGGTGCCGGCCGGCTCACTGACGGTCAGCCAGGGCTCGGCCGCGGTCACCGTGTACGGGAAGGGCTCGGTGCCCCGGTTGAACACCTCGACATACTGGCGGGGTTGGCTCTGGTACGGGCTGAAGGCCGGCAGCACGGCCGGCTCGTCGGCCTCCGGCCAGCTCAGCTCGGAGCCGTCGATCGCCACCCCCAACTCGGCCGCGGTGCCCGGCTGGAGCCGGCGAACCGGCGGGAACACCTCGTCGGGCAGCGCCACGTGGTCGGGGGTCTGCGGCTGTTGCCAGCCGGCGTCCGGCCCGTAGCGCGCGACATCGCCGTAGCCGATCTTGGGCTGGGTCTGGAAGCCGGCCCACTTCCCGCTGGCCAGCTCGTGGTTGTAGTACTCCGACATGGCCTGGTCGTCGGCGAACCTGGCGTCGGTCGCCTCGGCCAGCGCGTTGGTGGCCAGCCGGCCCTGGCGGGCATAGAGCAGGTTGGTGAACTCGGCCGCGCGCAGGGCGTAGAGGTTGGCCGTCGCCTCCACCTGGTACTGCACCAGCTGGTAGTAGGCATCCTGCTGGTCCGGCGCCAGCGTCTCGCCGATCCGCTGTACCTCGACGTCCAGTGCCTCCCACTCGGCGGTCACCCGCTCCAGCTCCCGGTAGTCGGTCAGGCTGAACGGGGACGCCTCGTCGTCGTAGACCACGGCGGACGGGTCGGTCGCCAGGTCCCTCGCCGGGTCCACGGTGATCCGCCGGTTGAGCAGCTCCGGCTTGCGGCGGGCCTGGAGCACCCCGTAGGTGTGCAGCGCCGCGGCTATCGCCTCGGCCTGCTCGGGGCCGAAGTTCTGCTCGGCGTACCGGCGTTCCCACTCGCCGAGCGCGTCGATGTCCCAGCGTTCCGGGTCCCAGGCGTAGTCGAGGAAGAACTGCAGCGGCAGCTCCTCGGCCTTCAGGTCGCCCACGTTGACCACCCACAGCCGGTCGATGCCGTACCGGTAGGCGAGGTGCAGCTGCTCCCAGGTGCTGGCCAGGTTGACGGTGTCCACCCACTTGTAGTTCCGGCCGACGCCCACGTAGTCGAAGTGGTAGTAGAGGCCGTAGCCGCCGGAGCGGGCGGGCAGCGCCGGGTCGGGCACCTTGCGGAGGTTGCCCCAGTTGTCGTCGCAGAGGATGACGGTGACGTCGTCCGGTGGGCGGAGCCCCTCGTCCCAGTAGTGCTGAACTTCCTTGTAGAGCGTCTGGACCTGCGGGATGCTCGCCAGGTCGTCGTCGGTCAGCTCGTCCAGGATCTCCCGTTGGCTGGCGATGATGTTCTCCATCAGCTCGATGCCGTCGCCGTCCGGCAGGCTGACGTCGCCGTTGCCGCGCATACCGAGGGTGACCACGCCCTCGAAGCCCTCGTCCACCATCCGGCGCACGCCGTCGGCCCAGTAGCGCTTGACGGCCTCGCCGTTGAAGCGGAAGCTCCACTCGCCGGTGCCGCCGTACGGGTCGCTGCCCGGGGTGACGATCTCGCCGTCGGCGTTCCGTTGGGCGGGGACGGCGTGCCGGTTCCACTCCTCGATGCCGCGCATCATCGGGGCCTCGTGCGAGGTGCCCATCACCACCCCGTAGGCGGCGGCGGTGGCGTGGTTGGCCGGGTCGTCCTCGGCGAACGCCCGGCCCCAGACGGCCGGCCACAGGTAGTTGGCCCGCAGCCGCAGCATCACCTCGAACACCTTCGCGTAGAAGGCGCTGTTGAACCCGTTGGGGAAGCCGGGCGCGTGGCCGGGGCCGAAGAAGGCGGGCGCCCAGGTGCCCAGCGCCGGGTTCTCGTCGTTGATGAAGAAGCCCCGGTAGCGGACGGCCGGCGTGCCCTGGGTGTGCCGGCCGGGCAGCGCGTACAGCGCATCCCGGTGCGGTGTCGGCACATCGTTCCACCAGTACCAGGGGGAGACCCCGGCCTGCCGGGAGACCTCGTAGACGCCGTAGATGGTGCCGCGCTGGTCGCTGCCGGCGATCACCAGCGCCCGCCGCACCCCGGGCAGCGGGTCGTGGACCACCTGCTGCCGGCTGGTCTCCCAGCGGCCGGCGATGCCGTCCAGGTCCAGTTTCCCGGCCTCGACCAGCCGGTCCACCAGGGGACTTCGGCCGATCGTCCCGATGATGACGGCCGCCTCCAGCCGCCCGCCGGGCTCCGTGCGCACCTCGGGGGCCAGCCCGGTGACCCGCTCCAGGTCCGCGCTCAGGTCGCCGGCCACCCGGACCACCCCGGGGTGGTCCGCGTCGCTGACCAGGATCGGGGTGGCGCGGCCGGCGGCGACCAGGGGCAGGCTGCCGGGCCGCCAGGTGTCGGTGACGAACGTCTCGCGGGCGCCCGGCCGGCCGGCCCCGCCGGCGCTGGCCGCGACGGCGGGCACGGTGGGGACGGCGGTGGCCGCGACGGTGAGCGGGAGGATGCTCAGGAAGGCACGCCGGCTCGTCATAGGTCAGCTCCGCGCGATGAGGGGGTGGGAACCGATAATTATCGGAACGGTTCCGGAAGGCTATGCACGCTCTCATGGCGGGTCAAGACTCCGGTAACGGCCGCTTGTGGCACGCCAGTTGACGGCTGGCCGGCCGAAAAACTTTCAGTTCCTGGCGGGGTCGGGGCGGGCGGTGGCGGGACGCCGGAGGGGGCGGGGCCGCGACGGCCCCGCCCCCTCCGTGTCCGCTGGCCGCGGCTAGCCGCGGGTGGCCGCCTGGTAGCCACGCCAGTCGCCGTGCTCGGAGATGTCGGGGGCGGCCGCGGCGGCGTGCGGTTCGCAGAGGAAGCCGGTGACCTCCCGGCCGTCCGCCAGCAGCACCCGGCCCAGCGCCAACGGCGCCGGCAGGCCGGCCAGGAACGGGCCGAGCGCCGCCGGCGGCAACGCCCACAGCTCACCGCCGAGCGCGTGCCCCGGCGCGCCGGGTGCCACCCGCAGCAGCCCCGGGCGGGCCGGCTCGCCCGGCAGCGCCACCATCCGGTACTCCGGCGCGGTGCGCACCGGTCCGAGCAACCGGCCGCCGACGGAGGTCAGTTGGTGATTGAGCGGCTCGCCCGACAGGTGGGCGCCGAAGACCACCAGCGGGAGTCCGGGCGGCCCCAGCGGCCCGGGGCCGGCCGGGTCCACCGGCTCGGCCGGCTCGCCGGTCAGCAGCAGCGCCAGGTCGCCGGCCACCCGGTCGGCGAAGGCCCGGGCGATCACCGTCACTCCGAACGGGCCGCCGGCCACCTCGCCCGCCGGCACCGCGACCGCCGAAAGATCCAGCAGGTTCACGAAGTTGGTGAAGACGCCCAGCCGGCTGTTGACCCCGATCGGGTCGGCCGCCACCTCGGCCAGCGTCGGGTGCTCCGGCGCGGTGGGCAGCAACAGCGCGTCGCAGCCGGCCAGTCGGGACAGGGCCGCGTGCCGCAGCTCGCGCAGGGTGGCCAGGTCGGCGGCGTACCGGTGGGCCGGCAGCCGCCCGGCCGCAGTGATCACCGACCGCACCGACGGATCGACCCCGGGCGCCCGCCCGGTGGCCGGGTCGTCGAGGAACGCGCCCACGGCGGCGTACCGTTCGGCCGCGAAGGCGCCGCCGTAGAGCAGCTCGGCGGCGGCCAGGAAGGGGCCGATGTCCACCTTCCGGACGGTCACCCCGAGCGCCTCCAGCCGCCGCACGGCGGCCTCGAAGGCGGCCAGCCAGTCGGCGTCCAGCGCGGTCAGCCCCGCCGGCTCCGGCACCGCGACCACCGGCACGGGCGGCGCGGCCAGCGGCGCGTCCGCCGGCCACGGCCGGCCGTCGGCCCCCACCGGGCCGTCCGCCAGCACCCCGGCCACCCGTTGGGCCAGCGACACCGTCGGGGCCAGCACCGTGACGCAGTCGAAGGACCGCGCCGCCGGCACCACCCCCGCGGTCGGGACCAGGCCCAGCGTCGGCTTCACCCCGACGATGCCCTGGAACGCGGCCGGCACCCGCCCCGAGCCCGCGGTGTCGGTGCCCAGCGCGAAGTCCACCACGCCCAGTGCGACCGCGACCGCCGAGCCGGAGCTCGACCCGCCACTGACCCGCTCCGGGTCGCCGGCCGAACGCACCGCGCCGTAGGGGCTGCGGGTGCCGACCAGCCCGGTGGCGAACTGGTCCAGGCTGGTCTTGCCGACCACCAGCGCGCCGGCCGCCCGCAGCCGGGCCACCGCCGGCGCGTCCCGCTCCGGCCGGTAGGCGTAGCCGGGGCAGCCGGCGGTGGTGGGCAGCCCGGCCACGTCGATGTTGTCCTTGACGCCGCAGACCAGGCCGGCCAGCGGCAGCGTCTCGCCGGCCGCCAACCGGGCGTCCAACGCCTCGGCCTCGGCGAGCAGTTCGGCCTCCTCGCGGACCGCGATCCAGGCCTCGGGGCGGTCCCCGGCGGCGAGCAGCCGCAGCGCCAGGCGGGCCCGCTCGACGGCGCCGGGACGGGAGCGGGTGGTGGACGGCGGGGCGGGGGTGGTGCGCAACGGACTCTCCTGAACGGGGTGGAAACGGGTGGCACGGTGGGTGGTTGAAAGGGGGCGGGAGGTGTGACTCAGGGTTCGCGCAGGGCCTGTTGGGCGATGGCGTGCGCCGCCCGCTCCGCCACCACCTCCAGCGACTCGCCGACATGGCTGCGCAACGCGGCCAGGGCCTGGGCGAGTTGACCGGCGAGCACCGCCTCCACGATGGCCAGGTGCTCGACCACGGTGCGCTCGATCCGGTCCGGCGTGAGGTAGTCGTACATCCGCACCGGCCGGATGCGGACGTTCACCGACTCCAGCGTCTCGGTGAGCCGCGGGTTGCCCGAGGCGCGCAGCAGCGTCTGGTGGAAGTCCTCGTCCCACGCCACGAACCCCGGGTCGGGCGCGGGCGGTTCGTTCCGCAGCCGGCGCCACCGGTCGCGCAGCGGCTCCAGCAGCGCCGCGTCGTGGCGCACCAGGTCGGACTCCAACGCCCGGGCGATGCCGCGCAGTTCGACGGTGACCCGCAGCTCGTAGAGGTCCCGCAGCTCGGCCAGGCTGAGCCGGGCCGGGTAGTAGCCCTCGTCCCGCCGCTCGACCAGGCCGTCGGCGACCAGCCGGACCAGCGCCTCCCGGACCGGGGTGCGGGAGACCGCCAGCCGCTCGGCCAGCCGCACCTCGACCAGCCGCTGGCGGACGTCGAGCCCGCCGGTGAGCAGCAGGTCGCGCAGCCGGACGTAGACCTCGGCGCGGCGGTCCCGGCCGGCCCTGGTGCCGGAGACCGCGACCGGAGGGCGGCCGGCCGGTGCCGGGGTCGGCGCGGGGGCCGGCGGCCCGGCGGCTGGCCGGCCGGCGGTTGTGGACGGGGGTGCATACAGCGGTGCATCCATGGCCGGGGACGTTAGGCGGCCGGCGTTTCGCCGGCTTTGACCGCGGATCGCGCGCCGGTTACGGAGCCGGGCCGGATGTTACGGGGGCTTGTCGCCGGGTTACGGCTGGCGGGCGGCGGGCCCCGCCCCGTTGACGGCGGCCCTCGGCCCTGTTGCACTGGCATCCATGAGGTACCGGCGGCGGTTGGTGACCCGCGACCACATCGACTTCGGTCGGGTGTGGTCGGCGGCGTGTCGCCGCGCCCTCGCCGGCTGACCCCGGCCGCCCCGGCCGCGCCTCGGCCCCTGGGTGCCCCAGGGCCCCCGCCAACCCGGGGCGCGCGCACCGGCGTTGACCCTCAGCCCCGCACCGGCGCCCGCGTCCCGCGGCGCCACCCCCGCGCCACCACCCCCTGCCGCCGCGACGCCCCGGAGCCGCGGCCGAAAGGTGTGATCAGCAATGCCCGTCGAGTTCCTCGGCATCGCCGCCACCAACGACGGCACGGAGACCACCCCGCGCTCCGGCGCCGCCTTCGACCCCGAGTACACCGTCCGGCTCGCCCGGGCCCACGAGGACCACGGCTGGGACCGGGTGCTCTTCGCCTACGGCTCCGGCTCGCCCGACCCGGCCACCGCGGCGGCCCTGCTCGCCAGCCGCCTCGACCGGCTGCGCATCCTGCTGGCCCACCGGCCCAACCAGTCCTACCCGACCTACGCCGCCCGGGTCTTCGCCACCCTGGACCAGATCAGCGACGGGCGGCTGACCGTGCACTTCATCACCGGCGGCAACGACCACGAGCAGCGCCGGGAGGGCGACACCCTCACCAAGGACCAGCGCTACGCCCGCACCCGCGAGTACATCGAGATCGTCAAGCGGGTGTGGACCAGCCGGGAGCCCTTCGACCACGCAGGCGAGTACTACCAGTTCCAGGACTACGTGAGCGACGTCTTCCCCGTGCAACAGCCCCGCCCCGGCGTGTCGTTCGGCGGCTCGTCGGCCGCCGCGCTGGCCGCCGGCGGGGCCACCGCCGACGTGTACTGCCTGTGGGGCGAGCCGTTGGCCCGTACCGCCGAGCAGATCGCGGCGGTCCGCGACGCCGCACTGGCCGCCGGGCGGGCCGAACCGCCGCGCATCCAGGTCGCGTTCCGGCCGATCATCGCGCCGACCGAGGAGCTGGCCTGGGAGAAGGCACACCGCACGCTGGCCGCCATCCGGCAGCGCGGCGGCGTCGTCCGCCGGCGCCCGGGCGGCGAGGGGCAACCGGAGAACACCGGCTCACGGCGGCTGATCGCCATCGCCGAGCAGGGCGAACGCTACGACCGCGCGCTGTGGACGCCGACCGCCGCCGCGACCGGCGGCGCCGGCAACTCCAACGCCCTGGTCGGCACCCCGGAGACGGTGGCCGCGGCGCTGCTCGACTACTACGACCTGGGCGTGGACATCATCTCGGCGCGCGGTTACCACCTGTTGGACGACGCCATCGACTTCGGGCGGCACGTCATCCCGCTGGTCCGCGCCGAGGTCGCCCGCCGGGACGCCGACCGGGCGGCCCGCGACCGACGCGCCACCGCCGCGGCGACGGCGGCGGCCGAGACGGCGGCCGGCGCGCACTGACCCCGGTCCGGCGCCCACGCCGGCGCGCACTGACCCCGACCGGCGCCCAGGCCGGCGCGCGCCGACCCGTTTCGATCCGGCGCGCGTTGAGCCGACCGGTGCCGGCGCGCGCGGTCCGGTGGGCGCCGGCGCACCGGCGGGTGGTGCGGGCGTGGCGGGACAGCGGGCGGCCACCCCTTGACGCCCCTCCCCGTGGCGCCGGACAATCCCACGGAAGGCCCGCCCGAGGGTCGGGACCGACGATACGGACGGAGCGCCCATGGCGGACGGAACGACGAGGGAGCGCCAGCTCGCCCCTCGGCCCGTCGCCGCGCCCGCCACGCGCCCCGCGCCGCCCCGGCGCTACGCGCCCCGGCTGCTGACCTGCCGCCGCCACATCGATCTGCTGCGCGTCTGCAGCGCCGGTTAACCCCGCGCGCACGGCGGTCGTGGGCCCCTGGCCCCGCGACCGCCCTCTCTCCTGCCCGCCTGCCCCGCGTCCCCCGTGTAGACGTCTCCAAGGGAGAGCCATGCCCGCAACGACGCCGACCCCCGCGCACGAGTCCGCCCGCTGTCTGGTCCGGGAACGGATCGGCTCCGACGCCAAGAGCGGCCACTACCCCGTACCGCACCGCTACCGGCTCCACCTCTCGCTGTCCTGCGCGGACGGCCTGCGCGTGGCGATCACCCACGCGCTGCTGGGGCTGGCCGACACCCTGCCGGTCACCCTGCTGCCGGCGCCGCCCGACGAGGGGCCGGAGCGCGCCGCGCTGCGCGCCGCCTACCAGGCCACCGTGCACGGCTACCAGGGGCCGGCCAGCAGCCCGGCGCTGACCGACAGTTGGACCGGCCGGCTGGTCAGCAACCACGTGCCCGACCTGCTGGTCGACCTCAGCCTGCGGTTCCGCGCCGCCGGCCGGCCCGAGCTGCGCCCGGCCGGGCTGGCGGCCGAGATCGACGCGCTGACCGTGCGGTGCGAACGGGACATCGCCGAGGCCGCCCAGCTGGCCGGCGAGGCCGACGCCGGCGCGGCGGGCGAGCGGGCCCTCGACGTGCTGCTCGCGACGCTGGCCGAGTTCGACCGGCGGGTCGCCGGCTCCTCCTTCGTGCTGGGCGAGACGCTCACCGCGGCCGATGTCGAACTCTGGGTGGCCCTGGTGCGGTTGGACACCGCGCACCGCTGCCACCTGGGCGCCGACGCGGTGCACCGGATCGCCGGACACCCGGCGCTGTGGGCCTACGCCCGCCGGCTCTGCGCGCTGCCCGCCTTCGGCGGCCAGCTGCGGCTGGCCGAGTTGGCCCGCGCGCACGAGCACTGCTGCCGTGGCCTGGAAGCCGCCGGGGCCGCCGTCCAGATCGTCGACTGGACCGCGGCCCCACACGTTCTCACCCGCTAGCCCCGGCCACCAGGACCCCACCCGTCCCCGGCGCCCCGCCACCGGGCGCCGGGCCGGCGGGGGCGGCCGGCGCGGGGTGACCGGCGGTGGGCGCCGGTGGAGCGCCCCGGTCCGCTGGCGCGCACCGCCGTTGTTGCATTCGATCTCCCTTTCACGCGGGCGCCCATGGGCCGGACCGTCGCGGGGAAGACTCGGGCGGCGGACCAGCGAAGACGCGTTGGTCCCAACCGCGCGCGACCGAGCTGACGCCGGACGGCGTCGGGAGGGAAGAGCCCGGATGTGGTGGTGGCCCAGAGCCGCACGAGACACCGTCAGGACGGAACCGGACCGAGAGCTGTTGCGAGGCTATCCCTACCGGGCGGCGTGCCCGTCCTCCCTCTGGGGCGACCTGACCCGGACGGCGACCGAGGGCATCACCCTGGCCGGCTACACCAGTTACTTCCTCTGGCTCGACCAGCCCGCCTACGTGGAGACGCTCCGCCGCAAGGCGGAGGAGGGCTGCCGGGTCAGGTTCCTGATCGGTGACCCGGAGGGCGAGGTGACGCGGCTCCGGGAGGAGGTCGAGGACGTGGCCCTCTCGGTCTCCACCCGGATCCGCATCACCCTGGAGCATCTGGCGCGGCTGAACGCGGCGCCCGGCGTCGAGGCCCGCTACTCCGCCGCCGAGGACGCCATGAACCACGTCTCGTTGTCGGTCTTCAGGTTCGACGGGGACGCCCTGGTCACCCCCCACCTCGCCCGGGCGGTCGGGCACGACTCCCCGATGCTGCACCTGCGCCGGCAGGCGGACGGCGGTCTCTTCGACCGCTTCACCGAGCACGTCGAGGACCTCTGGAGACGCGGCCGACCCATCTGACCCACGCGGGGTCGGCGGCGGTCGGTCCCGAACGCCCCCACCGGCGATCCGCGTGGGTGGGGGCGGATTCGGGTGCCGCGCGCTCAGGGGATCTGCCGGCCGGTGATGGCGCGGGCGATCACCAGGCGCTGGATCTCGCTGGTGCCCTCGAAGATGGTGTAGATGCGGGCGTCCCGGTACATCCGCTCCACCGGGTGCTCCCGGCTGTAGCCGGCGCCGCCGAGGATCTGGACGGCGCGGCCGGTGGCGTCGACGGCGAGCTCGCCGGCGCGCAGCTTGGCCATCGAGCCCTCGCCCGCCTCGAAGGTCTTCTCGTGGCGGCTCATCCAGGCGGCCCGCCAGACCAGCAGCCGGACGGCGTCGATCTCGGTGCGCAGGTCGGCCAGGGGGAAGGCGACGGCCTGGTTCTCCACGATGGGGCGGCCGAAGGCGACCCGCTCGCCCGCGTACTGGAGCGCGTACTCGTAGGCGGCGCGGGCGATGCCCAACGCCTGGGCGCCGACCGTGGGGCGGGAGACCTCGAAGGTGGCCATCGCCGCCTGGCCCTTGCCACGGCCGCCCTCGCGGGCCCTGGCCAGCCGGCGCTCCAGCCGCTCCCGGCCGCCCAGCAGGCAGCCGCCCGGCACCCGCACCTCGTCCAGGAAGACGTCCGCGGTGTGCGAGGCGCGCAGCCCCAGCTTCCTGATCTTGGGGCCGCCGACCAGGCCGGCCGTGCCGGGCGGCACCACGAACGCGGCCTGGCCGCGGGCACCCAGCTCGGGGTCGACGGAGGCCATCACCACGTGCACGTTCGCGATCCCGCCGTTGGTGATCCAGGCCTTCTGACCGGTGATCACCCACTCGTCCCTGGCCTCGTCGTAGCGGGCCCTGGTGCGCATCGCGGCCACGTCGGAGCCGGCCTCCGGCTCGGAGACGCAGAACGCGGCCACCTTCGGCTCGGTCGGGTCGCCGAAGCACTGCGGCACCCACTCCACCAGCTGTTCCGGGGTGCCGGCGGCGAAGATCCCGGCCACCGCGAGCGAGGTGCCGAAGAGGGCCATGCCGATGCCGGCGTCGCCCCAGAACAGCTCCTCGTTGGCGATCTGGAGGGAGAGCCCGGATGGGTCGCCGAACATCTCGGCCAGCGACTCGAAGCCGTAGAGCCCGATCCTGGCCGCCTCCTGGATCACCGGCCAGGGGGTCTCCTCGCGTTCGTCCCACTCGGCGGCCGCCGGGCGGACCACCTCGGCGGCGAAACCGTGAACCCATTCCTTCAGGTCGCGCTGTTCCTCGGTCAGTTCAAGGGAGAATCCGCTCATCGTCGATCAGGCCTTGGGGATGTCGAAGAGCCGGGTCAGGCCGGAGGCGAAGCCGATGTCCCCGCTGATCGCCACCTTGCGGGTCATGAACATCGTCACCGGACTGCCGTTCCCCGAGACCAGCTTGAGGAAGTCGGGGTCGGCCATGGTCAGGGTGACCCGGGGCGCGGCGGCGTGCGCGCCCTCGCGCACGGTGCAGACGCCGTCGGCGATGCTGGTCTCGTAGACGACGAGCGACTCGCCGGTGATCTCCCAGCGGATCACGGCGTGCGTCGAGCCGGCGGCGTCCGGCCGGAACTGCCGCTCCATCCGGGCGAAGATCTCCGCGAGCACCCGGGTGCGCAGCTCCCCGCGCAGCAGCCGGCTGATCTCCCTGGCCGGGGTCCGCTTCACAAGGGACGCGAACTCCGCCGGCGTGACCTGCGCGAAGTCCAGCTCACTCAGCTCGGGACCGTTCTCGGCCATGGCCGTCCTTCCTCACCGAAGTCCCGCCAGCCCCGGGGGTGGCGGGACTCCCCTCGCACTATCTACCGTCAAGTAGACTTACTGAAAAGTAAGATTAGAGGCGAGCTGGGTGGGCTGACAAGATTGACCATGGACCGAACCCGGAAACGACTGCCGAGAAGCGTGCGCGAACGGGAGATCGTCGAGGCCGCGCTGCGGGTGTTCGCCCGCCACGGCTACCACGCGGCGGTGGTGGACGAGATAGCGGAGCTGGCCGGGATCTCCAAGCCCATGGTCTACCTCTACCTCGGCTCCAAGGAGCGCCTCTTCGTGGCCTGCGTCCAGCACGCCTCGCGGACCCTCACGGTCGCCTTCCGGGACGCGGCTGCCAGCGGTGACGAGCCCGAACTGCGGCTGTGGCGCGGGCTGTCGGCGTTCTTCCACTTCGTCGCCGAGCACCGGGACAGCTGGGTCCTGCTGCACCGCCAGGCGCCCGAACTGAGCGCGGCGATCACCGACGAGCTGGCCGCCGCCCGCGCCTCGGTGCTGGCCGAGGTCGGCGCGCTGGTCAGGCGCGGCATCGAGGAGGGCGGCGCGGACGCCCGACTCGGCGCGGTGGACGCCGACTTCGTCGCCCACACGCTGGTCGGCGCGGCCGACTCGCTCGCCGACTGGATGGCCGGCCACCCGGACGAGACGCCGGAACGGGTCGCGCTGCGGCTGATGAACATGATCTGGCTCGGCATGCGGGACGTGCTGGACGGCGAGCTGTGGACCCCACCGCCGCCCCCGGCGGAGTGAACGGTTCCGCCGTCGCCGTCACCGGCCTGAACCGCCGCCGCCCGGCCCGGTGACGTGCCGGGCCGGCCTCTGCGGCTGCCCGCCCGGACGACCGCGGTGCCGCCGCCCCCGCGGCGGGCGGCCGTGCTGGCGCGACGTCTCGCCGCCCGACCCGGCCGGCCGGCGCGGCGGCTCCGGTGCCCCCGCCGGGGGGGGTGCGGTCCCGGCTCCGCCGTCGGACTGAACGGCTGTGCCGGGCGCGGGACTTGCTGTGCCCGGCCGGGTGACGTGCGGGGCCGGTCGCCCGGCCGCCGGTACGGCCGGCTTCGGCGGTCTGTTCCGGTCCGGCCGTGCCCGCCCCGATCGCGGGCTCAGGCCGCTCCGGGCCCGGCCGATCGCCGGCTCCGGCCGTCCTGACCGGCCCGGGCCCCGGCCGCCTCCGGCCCTGCCGCGCCGGGGCGAACCGGGGCGAACCGGTGGCGGGACGGGGCTGTCGCCCGCCCGGATGGGTGGGCGGGCTCAGTGGGGGACGATCTCCCCGGCGAGTTGGCGGCGGCCGTCGGCCGCGCTGAGCTGGAAGAGCCAGCCGCCGCCCGCCCGGGGCGTGGCCGCGAAGGCCGGCCGGGACGGCAGCGGCACCGGGGCGAGGAACCGCGCCCGCGCGGTGAACGCCTCCGGCAGCTCGTCGGCCAGCGCGGCGAGCGCCCGCGCCTTGCTCCACATGCCGTGCGCGATCGGCCGGCGGAAGCCGAACGGCCGGGCGGTCAGCGGGTGCAGGTGGATCGGGTTGCGGTCGCCCGAGACCCGGGCGTAGCGCCGGCCGAGGCCGGCCGCCAGCGGCCAACGCGCGGTCAGCGCGGGCGAGTCGAGCGCCGGCTCGGCGTCGGGCGCCCGCCCGGCGCCGCGGGCCGCGCCGCCGGGGCCCGAACGGTGCAGGTAGGTGCTGCTGCCGCGCCACACCGGCAGCCCCCGCGCGTCCGACACCTCGGCCCGCACCTCGAACGCGCGGCCCCGGGGCCGCGGCGCCGCGGCCACCGCCGTCACCCGCACCGCCAGCGGCTCCGCCGCGGCGAGCGGGCGCAGGCAGCTGATCTCGTTGGCCAACTGCACCAGGCCCAGCGGCGGACAGGGGAAGTCGGGGGCCGTGAGCAGCGCCATGGTCAGCGGGAAGGCGAGCAGGTGCGGATAGCCGACGGGCAGCCGGTCGTCGTCGGGGGCGCCGCAGAGCCGGGCGTAGGCCCGCACCCGATCCGGGTGGGGCACCGCGGCGGCCAACGCGAGCGACCGGTCCGGCAGCGGCGCGTCCGGCCGGCGCCGGCGGGGGAGCACCGCCCGGGCGTAGGCGGCGGTCAGCCTCGGCGGGCGGGGGAGCACGGTCTCGGGGCCCGGCATCCGGCGCTCACGCCCCCAACAGGGCCTGGCCGCACACCCGCAGCACCTGCCCGCTGACCGCGCCGCTGGCCGGCGCCGCCAGGTAGGCCACCGCCTCGGCGACGTCGACCGGCCGCCCGCCCTGGCCCAGGCTGTTCCCCCGCCGGCCCACCTGGCGCAGCAGCGCCGGCATCGCGGCGGTCATCCGGGTCTCGATGAAGCCCGGCGCCACCGCGTTCGCGGTGATCCGGCGGTCGGCGACCCGCGGCGCCAGCGCCTCGACCAGGCCGATCAACCCGGCCTTGCTGGCGGCGTAGTTGGTCTGCCCCGCGTTGCCGGCGATGCCGCCGATCGAGGAGGTGACGACGATCCGGCCGCCCGGCGCCAGGGCCGGCAGCAGCGCGTCGGTCAGCCGCTCCACCGCGATCAGGTTGACCCCCAGCACGGACCGCCAGCCCTCGGCGTCCATCCGGGCCAGCGTCCGGTCCCGGGTGATGCCCGCGTTGTGCACCAGCACGTCCAGCCCGCCGCCGGCGCCGTCCGCCGGCGCGGCCAGCCGCTCCCGCAGCCGTGCGCCGGCGTCCTCGGCCGTGATGTCCAGCGGGACGGCCTCGCCGCCCAGCCGGTCGGCCAGCGCGGCCAGCGGCTCGGCCTGCGCCGGCGTGTCCAGGCAGAGCACCCGCGCGCCGTCCCTGGCCAGCGTCTCGGCGATGGCCGCGCCGATGCCCCGGGCCGCCCCGGTGACCAGCGCCGAGCGGCCGGCCAGCGGCCGGTCCCAGTCGGCCGGCGGCTCGCCCGGCTCGGCCGGGCCCACCAGCAGCGACTGGCCCGAGACGTAGGCGGAGCGGGCCGAGAGCAGGAACCGCAGCGTGGCCGCCAGCGACTCGGGCCGCTCGGCGCCGGGCGCCACCAGGAGCAGTTGGGCGGTGGCGCCGCCGGGCAGCTCCCGGCCCAGGGAGCGGACGAAGCCGTCCAGCGCGCGCCGGGCCGCCGCCTGCGCCACCGAGGCCGCGTCCGCCGCCGGGGCGCCGACGACCAGCACCCGGCCGCCGACCGCCAGCGAGCGGACCCGTGGGGCGAAGAAGGCGTGCAGCTGGTCGAGTTGGGCCGGCGTCTCGATCCCGGAGGCGTCGAAGACCAGGGCCGCGGGCCGTTCGGGGCGCTCCTCGATCCGGGCGCCGCAGGACTCCAGCACCGCGCGCAGCGGCTTGCCGAGGCGGGCGCCGTCGGCCTCGCCGAGGACCACGGGGCCGGCGAGCACCGGCCCGCCCGGCCGGTGCCGGGGCAGCTCGACGGGGCGGGGCAGGCCCAGCCGGCGCACCACGCGGGCGCCCGTCCGGCCGGTGGCGAAGGAGAGATAACGGTCGGCCATTGATTTCCTCCCTACTCCCGGGTAAGTCTACTGGCAAGTTAAACCACGGTGTTCGGCACCACAAGGCAGACCCGGCGTGGTCGGCCGGGTACCCGGCCGGCGCCGGAGGCAAGCGAAGGAGAGCCCAGTCATGACCCCAACCGGCCGTCGGGTGGCCGTAGTCGGCGGCAACCGCGTCCCGTTCGCCCGGGCCGACGGGCCCTACGCGACCGCCTCCAACCAGGAGTTGCTCGGCGCCGCGCTGGCCGGCCTGGTGCGGCGGTTCGGGCTCTCCGGCGCGCTGCTCGGGGAGTTCGTCGCGGGCGCGGTGCTCAAGCACAGCCGGGACTTCAACCTGGCCAGGGAGACGGTGCTGGGCAGCGCCCTGGACCGGCGCACCCCGGCCTTCGACGTGCAACAGGCCTGCGGTACCGGCCTGGAGGCGGTCATCCTGGTCGCCAACAAGATCGCGCTGGGCCAGATCGAGGTCGGCGTCGCCGGCGGTGTGGACAGCGTCAGCGATGTGCCGCTGGCGCTCGACGACCGGCTGCGGAAGGTGCTGTTGCGCACCCGCCGGGCCAAGGGCCTGGCGGCCAGGGCGCGTTCACTGGCCGGCCTGCGGCCGGGACAGCTGGTGCCCGAGGCGCCGCGGAACGCCGAGCCGCGCACCGGCCTCTCGATGGGCGAGCACGCGGCCCGCACCGCCGTCGAGTGGGGCGTCACCCGCGAGGCGCAGGACGAGCTGGCCGCGACCAGCCACCAACGGCTCGCCGCCGCCTGGGACGACGGCTTCTTCACCGACCTGGTGACCCCGTTCCAGGGCCTGGCCAGGGACCAGAACCTGCGGCCCGACAGCACCCCGGAGCGGCTGGCGAGGCTGCGCCCGGTCTACGGGCTGGCCGGCGAGCGGCCGACGCTGACCGCCGGCAACTCCACCCCGCTCACCGACGGCGCCGCCACCGTGCTGCTGGCCAGCGAGGAGTGGGCGGCCGAGCGCGGGCTGCCGGTGCTGGCCTGGCTGACCCACGCCCGCACCGGCGCGGTGGACTTCGTGGACGGGCCCGACGGGCTGCTCACCGCGCCGACCCGGGTGGTGCCCGAGCTGCTGGACGCGGCCGGACTGACGCTCGCCGACCTGGACCTGCTGGAGCTGCACGAGGCGTTCGCCGCCCAGGTGTTGGCCACCCTGGCCGCCTGGGAGGACGCCGACTACTGCGCGCGCCGGCTGGGCCGGTCGGGCCCGCTGGGCACGGTGGACCGGGCGCGGCTCAATGTGCACGGCTCCTCGCTGGCCACCGGCCACCCGTTCGCGGCCACCGGCGCCCGGATCGTGCCCACCCTGGCGAAGGCGCTGCGGCAGCGGGCCGCCGGGCGGCCGGCGGACGGGCCGCCGCTGCGCGGCCTGATCTCGGTCTGCGCGGCCGGCGGCCTCGGGGTGACCGCGCTGCTGGAGACCTGACCGACCCGGCGCGCCGCCGGACCGCGCGCCCCGGAGCGAGGCACGCGGCAAGACCAGGCGCGCCGGAGCGCACCACACCGGGCGCACCACACCGAGACGACCACCCACGGGCGACGGAGGCGGGAGCGGAGATGAGCGTACGACGGGACATGAAACGCGTGCGGGCGCGCGGCGGTTGGGCGGACCGGGCGGTGCCCGAGCTGGTCACCGACGCCAGCGGGGAGGTGCGCCGGGCCTCCGTGCCGCCGCTGGTCCCGCCGGAGCCCGGCAGCGGGCTGGCCGACGCCCCGTTCCGGAACGCCGCCGCCGAGCCCGATCTGGTGGTGGTGCGGCGCAGGGTGGGTGAGGCGTGGCGGCCGGTGACGGCCGCCCGGTTCGCCGAGGAGATCGCCGCGGTGGCCGCCGGGCTGGTCGCGGCCGGCCTGCCGGTGGGTGGCCGGGTCGCGCTGATGTCCCGTACCCGGTACGAGTGGGCGGTGCTGGAGTTCGCGATCTGGTCGGCCGGCGGCCAGAGCGTGCCGGTCTACCCGACCGCGTCCGCCGAGCAACTCGCCTGGCAGCTCGCCGACTCCGGTGCCACCCTGCTGCTGGTGGAGACCGCGGAGCACGCCGCGCTCGCCGAGCGGGCCGTCGCCGGGCTGGCGGACCGCCCGCGGGTCTGGCGGCTGGACGAGGACGCCCTCGGACAACTGGCCGCGCTCGGCGCCGAGACGCCAGCGGCCGAGGTCACCGCGCGGCGCGCCGCGCTCACCGCCGACACGGTCGCCACCCTCACCTACACCTCGGGCACCACCGGCCGGCCCAGGGGCTGCGTGCTCACCCACGGGAACCTGTGGGCCGAGACGGCGAACCTGGCCGAGCTGCTGATCCCGGTCTTCGAGGAGGTCACCGGGGAGCGCCCGACCACGCTGATCTTCCTGCCACTGGCGCACATCCTCGGCCGCACCATCCAACTCGCCTGCGTCGCCGGCCGGGTGGAGATCGGCCACTGCCCCAGTGTCAAGCCCGCCGAGCTCCGTCCCGAACTGGCCTCCTTCCAGCCGTCGTTCGTGGTCGGCGTGCCCTATCTCTTCGAGAAGATCCACGAGACCGGCCGGGTCACCGCCGAACGCCTGGGCCGGGGCGCCTCGTTCGACCGGGCCGACCGGATCGCGGTGGCCTGGGCCAGGGCCGAGCTGGCCGCCTACCAGGACGGCGGGCGGGGCCCCGGGCTCCGGCTGCGGGCCGCCAAGGCCCTCTACGACCTGCTGGTCTACCGCCGGATCCGGGCCGCGCTCGGCGGCCGGCTGCGGTACGCGATCAGCGGCGGGTCCCCGTTGGACGAGCGGCTCAGCCTGTTCTTCCTCGGCTGCGGGGTGCTGGTCTACGAGGGGTACGGCCTGACCGAGACCACCTCGGCCGCGACCCTCAACCCCCCGCTGGCCCCCCGGTTCGGCACCGTCGGCCAGCCGGTGCCCGGCGCCGCGGTGCGGATCGCCGAGGACGGCGAGGTGTGGATCAGGGGCGACATCGTCTTCGGCTCCTACTGGGGGAACCCGGCGGCCACCGAGGAGGCCCTCGCCGACGGCTGGTTCCGCACCGGGGACCTCGGCCGACTGGACCGGGACGGCTATCTGACCATCACCGGCCGGAAGAAGGACCTGCTGATCACCAGCGGCGGCAAGAACGTCTCGCCCAGCGTGCTGGAGGACCGGCTGCGGGGCCGCCCGCTGGTCGGCCAGTGCATGGTGGTCGGCGACGGCCGGTCCTATGTGGCCGCCCTGATCACCCTCGAACCGGAGGCCACCGCCCACTGGTTGACCACCCGCGGCCGGCCCGCGGACACCCGGTTCGACGAACTGCGGGCCGATCCCGAGCTGTTGGCCGACATCCAGCGGGCCGTCGACTACGCCAACGAGGCGGTCTCCCGGGCCGAGTCGATCCGCAGGTTCCGGCTGGTGGAGGGGGAGTTCACCGAGGAGAACGGCCTGTTGACCCCGTCCCTGAAGATCCGTCGGGCGGCCGTCGCCGCCGCCTACGCCGGGCAGATCGAGGCCCTCTACGCCTGAGCCGGCCGCCCGTCCCGGCCGCGCCGGGGGCCGGCGTTCCGTTTGCGCCGGCGTCTTGCTGAGTGTGAAGTGGGTTGGTGGACACGCCAGTTGATGCGCTGACTGACCGGGGTCGATGGCCTACCATTCGCCCAGGGGGGAGTGTTCACGCACTGTCCCGACAGCGCCCCTGACGGTGATCAACTGCGCGCGAAGGGGATGGGCATGGCTGACCATGGCGCGGACACTCTGCGATGGCGCAAGAGCAGCTACAGCGGTGCGTCGGGGGGCGACTGCCTGGAGGTCGCCCTGGGGCGGGGCGGACTGGTGCCGCTCCGGGACAGCAAGCGGGCCGGGGGGCCCGTGGTGGCGGTCTCGATGGCGGCCTGGCGGGCGTTCGTCGGGGCCGTCGACGGCGAGCGCCGAGTGGCGCGTTGACCGTGCCCCGCCCCCGGCCACCGGCCGGCCCACCCGGGCAAAACGGGGCAACGTTACGCCCTCTTGGGGCGGCGCTTGTCATTCGTTCGGTGGAACGGAGGGCGTAGCGGGGCGGCCCGGCGCGGCCCGGCCAGAAGGATACGGACGTGCCAGACGATGTGCTCAACGCCTTCCCGTTCTTCCCGCGCCACGTCGCCGTCCCGCCCCTGACCCTCCGGCAGCCGGCCTGCGGCCAGTGCGGCCGGGCGCTGTGGCCCGACGTCACCGTGCCCGGCCGGCCACCGGTCTGGGCCTGCGCGTTCTGCGGCACCCCGGCCGGCCGGTTCTGGCACCCGCACCACGGCCGGCACTGCCCGCACGGGTACCCGTGGCCGCTGCTCCGCCACCCGGACGCCCAACTCTTCATCTGCTACTGAGCGTTGCGACACGGGTCGGTGGGGCCGGGCGGCGGAGCGGCCCGCGGTCAGCGGCGGCCCGGCAGCGGCACCCGGCGGAAGTCCATGTCGGCCGCCAGATAGAACCCCGGATGCGAGGGCTGGTTGTAGGTGGACTGCTGGCGCGCCACCTCGACCCGGTACTGCGGGTCGTGCATCAGCGTGTACAGCTTGTGGTCGGTCACCTCGGTGCTGGAGTAGATCCGGATCGCCGAGCCGTCCGTGGTGGGCAGCAGCAGCTCCTCGCGCCAGTCCCCGAAGACGTCGGCCACCAGAGACGGGTTCCCCTTCCACCAGTTGTTGGTGGTGGTGCCGTCGGCGGTCAACAGGGTGCCGCGCCGCCAGTCCTCCAGGGTCGGCGTCTGGTACACCTCCGTGGTCGCGCCGTGCACCTGCTGGGTCGTCAGATCGGCGGCCCAGCGCACGCTCTGGTTGGCGCCCGGGTACGGCCCCTCGATGGGCTCGCCACTCGCGCTCCACATCCCCACCGGCTCGGCCGTCGCGTCCTCCGCCGAGTTGGCCCACACCTCAAGCCCCGGCCGGTCCGGGTCGATGTCACCGATCATGGCCCGCGCGGTGTCCACGCCGGTGTGCCCGGCGAAGAGCACCTCGCCGGTGGCCGCGTCCCGCAGCGCGTAGCCGTGCGGCACGCTGGCCCCGCCCTCGTGCACGGTGAAGATCTCAAGCCCCGGCCGCTCCGGGTCGATGTCCGCCAGGTGCATCGCGTCCCCGTGACCCAGCCGGCGCCACTCGCCCGGGCTCGCGCTGCCCTCCGGCAGCTCGTCGAACGAGCTGTAGAGCAGGCTCCCGTCGTCGTCCAGCGTCGCCGCCCCGTAGACGATCTCCTGCCGGCCGTCGCCGTCCACGTCGCCCACGCTCAGCGAGTGGAAGCCCTGCTGGGTGAGCTCGGCGTGCGCCGGGTTCCGCCCGTCGCGCGCCCCGGAGGTGTTGCGGAACGGGTTGTCCATCGGGACGTGCCCGCTGTCCGCCGTCCACTCGGCGCGCAGCCGCCGACCGTCCCACCGGTAGGCCACCAGCGTGGCCCGGGTGTAGTAGCCACGGGCGAAGACCGCCGACGGGTGCTCCCCGTCGAGGTAGGCCACCCCGGCCAGGAACCGGTCGACCCGGTTGCCCGGCTCGATTCGCTCGCCGGCGTAGTCCCCCCACAGCAGCCCGTCGTCACCCCGCTCGACCGGGTAGCGGATGGTCTCCAACTCCGCCCCGGTCGCGCCCTCCAGGACCGTGAGGTACTCCGGCCCGTCCACCACGAACCCCTCGAAGGCCCGCAGTTGGTTCCGCTCGCTGCGGGACGGCGCGTACACGTCGATGAAGTAGTCCACCAACTCCTCGGCGTGCGCCCGCTCCAGCGGATACGGGAACGGCTCCCGGTCGGTGACGCCCAACGCCTCCTCCAGCGTCGCCGGCCAGTTCCCCGCCACCACCTCGGGGTGCGACGACCAGCCCTGGAACACGCCCACCAGGTGCTCGTGGTAGTCGTCCGCACTCATCCGGTAGTCGTCCGCGTGTGAGTATCCGGCCCGAACGTCCGCCCGGGGCATGGTGACATGACGCTCCTCGGCCACCTCCCCGGCGTCGTCGTAGCGCAGCACCCGGGTGCCCGGCGCGGTCTTGAACATCAACTCCGCGCGGCCGTCGCCGTCGAAGTCATAGACCAGGAACTGCGTGTAGTGCGCCCCGGCCCGGATGTTGGGGCCGAGGTCCACCCGGTGCAGCAGGGTGCCGTCCAGCTCGTAGGTGTCGAGGTAGACGTTGCCGGTGTAGCCGACCTGGGAGACGTCCTTGGAGTTGGACGGGTCCCACTTGACGATGTACTCGTAGGCGCCGTCGCCGTCCACGTCGCCGACGCTCATGTCGTTGGCTGAGTAGGTGTAGCTCTCGCCGGCGGGGGTGACGCCGCCGGCCGGCCTGGTCAGCGGCAGCTCGTGGTAGCCGTCGGCCGTCGGGCTCACCGACTCGCTGACGTCCCGCACCCGCCCCCGGTAGACGGCCTCCACCCGGTAGGAGGCGTCCGAACCCGCCTCGGCGTCCAGGTAGTTGGTCGAGTCCCGCACCGTGGCCAGGCGCTCGCCGTCCCGGTAGACCCGGAAGTCCACACCGGTCAGGCCCCGCGCGGAGGCGCCGGTCGCCTCGTCGGCCAGCAGCCGCCAGCTGAGGAAGACCCCCTCGTCGGTCCGCACCGCCACCAGCCCGCGGTCCAGCTCCTCCATCCGGGGGGCGGGATCCCCGCCAGGGCGGCCCGGGCCGTCCCCGGCCTGGGCCACGCCGGGCGCGCCGCTCGCCAGCACCGCGCCGGCCAGCAGCGCGGTCAGCGCGACCCGCGCGGGTCGACGTCCTCGTCTGTGGTGTCTCATCGGGATTCCCTCTCTGGTACGGGGGAGTTGGTGCGGGGGGAGCTTCGCGTGGTGGGGATGTGGGGATCGGCGTGGGGTCGGCGTGGGGGGTCGGTGTGGGGGCCGGTATGAGGGGCTGTGGGGGGCGCCGGGGGTCCGTGGCGGGCTGGGCCGCGGCCCGCCACGGACCCGGACGCGCTGGGCTGACGGCGTCAGCAGCTGTTGTCGGCGCTGTTCTGGAAGGTGATGTCGACGGTCACGTTCTCGCCGCACGGGTTCTCGGTAAGCGCGGAGTCGACCAGGGTGAAGTTGGCCAGCGTGATGTCCCGGTTGTTGGCGAACTCGGTGCGCGCGGCCAGCCGCACCTCGCCGCCGCCGGAGATGGTGCCGCCCTGGCTGGCGATGGTGACGTTGTAGCAGTTCTCGATCAGGACGGCGTTGTTGCCGGTGTCGGCGATGTCCACCCGTTCGATGACCGCGCCGCCGCTCTCCGAGACGCAGAACACGCCGCGCCCGCCGCCGCGCGCGACGACCTCGCCCACCCGGATGTTGGTCCGGTAGTCGTCGAGGGCGCCGTTGCGGTTGGCCATCCGGAAGGCCGCGTAGCCGGTGCCGGTGCCGGCGTCCGTGGCGCGCACGGTGCCGATGTCCGCGTTGACCGTGTCGTTCAGCAACAGACCCGACTCGCCGACCGAGTTGGCGGTGATGGTGCCGGCGGTGAAGCCGTCCACGCCGTAGGTCTCCACGGCGTGGCTGCCGGCGCCCGAGATGGTGGCCGAGTCGATGTGGACGCCGGTGGTGGGCTGGTCGCGGTTCCGGTGGTTGTCGACCCGGATGCCGAGTCCGCCGTTCAGCTCCATGGTGATGTCGCCCAGCGCGACGTCGTGGGAGTTCTGCACGAAGATCCCGAAGTAAGGGGCGCCGTGCATGTTCTCCAGGTAGGGCACCGCCACGTTCTGGGCGTCCCGGACCCGGATCGGGGCGTGCCCGGCGGCCATCGAGCCGGTCACGTTGAGTGTTCCGCACACCTCGAGGGAGGTGTGGCTCGGCAGGTCGAGTGACTGGTCGGCGGGGACGTCGCCGGAGCCCCGGACGACCACCGACTCGGTGCTGGTGCGGCCCTCGCTGAGGCTGGCCACGCCGGCGCGCATGGCCTCCAGCATCGAGCCCCCGCTGTAGCCGGGCGCGGTCCAGGTGTCGCCGTCCAGCGTCACCTCCGCGTCGTAACTGCCGTCGCCGCAGGCCAGCGCCCGTGGCGGGTCCGGGGCCTGGTCGGGCCCGGTGGACTCGCCGGCGGCGGCGGTCAGTCCGGTGCCGGCGGCGACCACCACGGCCAGGCCGGTGGCCAGCAGGGCGTACCTGCGCTTGATACCGGGGGATGCGGCTCTGCTTCCCATCGCTGCTCTCCTGTGAGTGGGGGAGGAGGACGACGCGGCGTGAATCGATTCATTAAGGGGCTGCGTGGGTCCTCCGGGGGAGACGTACCTGGGTGTGCTGATGCTGCTGGTGTCCCGCGAGCGCTGGAAAGCGCTTGCGGTCCGGCAGTATGGCAACGCGGCGCGGAACCGGTCAACGATCCTGACAGGATCGGGCGTTAGCGTCGGTCGGTCGGCCGGCCGGCCGGCGCGGCTTCGCGCGGTTGCGGCCCGCCTGGCGCGGCAGGGCCGGGCGCCCCGGCTGGCGCGGCGCGGCTTCACCTGGCGCGGGCGGGCCCCGCCTGGCGCGGCGCGGCCCGGCTTCGCGCGGCGCGTTCGTTCCGTCGGGCGGTGTGCTCGCGCCGGCGCGGGCCCGCGTGACTCGCTCCGGAGTGCGGCCCGCCTGGCCCCGTGTGCCTGCTCCGGCGCGCGCTGCTTCACGGTGCGCCCCGGCCCGCACGCCCGCTCCGGCGCGCGGCGCACCTCTTGCGCCCTGGGCCGCACGCATCGTCCGGGTCCGTTTCATCCGGCGCGCGGTACATCTCGTGCGCCCCATCGCCCGCGCGCCAGTTGAGCCTGTTGCATCCGGCGCGCGGTGTGCCCCGCGCGCCGCGCGCCCCGCCGTGCCGCGCGCGTCGCTCCGCGCGCGCCGTCCGGGCCCGTCCGGTCCGTGTCTGCCCCGTCCGGCGCGCGGTGCGTTACAACGCGCCGTGCCAGGCCACGAGTCGGTCGACCATCGCCCGGGTCAGCCCGCCCGCCGGGTCGGCGGTGACCAGCAGGGTCGGCGCCGACCTGCCGCGCTGCCAGGCCCAGGCCTCCGGCGGGTGGACGTCGTCGACCCAGGCCGCCGGCCGGTCGCCGGCGAAGGCGTCGATCGCCGGCACCTTCGCGGCCGGCGGGAACGGCACCGGCGGAAACCGCACCACCGGCAGCTGCGGCAGCCCCAAGGCCGGCGCGAGGTACACGTTGGCCTCGTCCTCCCAGCCGGTCGCCCAGGCCAGTTCGAAGAGCTGACCGAGGTCGGCGAGCCAGCCGCCGTGCTCGGCGCAGAGCCGGATCGGCGGGTCCTCGTCGGGGAAGAACGGGTACTCGCGGTAGCCGTCGGGGCAGTGTTCCGCCGCGTACGGGTTGAGCACGCCGTCCACGTCCAACAACAGCAGCGGCAGCGCGGCGGTCGCCCGCCCGGGCCGGTCAGGCGCGACATCGGAGGCCATCCGGTCAGTCAACCACGGACCCCCGGGCCCCGGTTGCTCTTTGGCCGTCGGCCCACGGCGGCGGAAGTCGCCGGCCTCCGGCGGCTTCCCGCTGGCTTCTCGCGGCCGGCGACGGCCTCCGGCGTCCGAGGCGGCGCCAACGGCGCTCCCGACGGCGCCCTCATCGACGGCCATCCGCGCTGGTCAACGGTGGTCTGCCGCGCCGGTCGACGTCGCCCTCGACGCCGGCAACTGACGGCATCCGTGCCGGTGAGTGACGCCCTCGACGCTGGTCAACGGCGGTCAGCCGCGCCGGTCGACGTCGCCCACGGCGGCGGCCCACGCTCCCCTCGGTGCCCAACCGGCGTCCCTGCGGCTCGCCGGCCCAAGCCGCCGGCCCAGGCCGCGGGCCCGGCCACCGGCGGAACCGCCCCCGGGTCGCCGGCGGAGCCCGCCCGGGCCGCCCCCGGGTCGCCGGAGGTGCCCAACCGGCGTCCCTGCGGCTCGCCGGCCCAAGCAGCCGGCACGGACGCCCGCCCAGGCGACCCGGCCGCGCGTCAGCGAAAGTCGTGGCAGGTGTCTTGACGTTCTCGTTGGGGCGTTGGAACACTCCGTCAGGCGCAAGCAAGCGCTTACCCATCCCGGGTCGTCGTCCACCCAACAACCCGTGCGGTCACCGGCCTTCCGGTGCCCAGCCGCGCCCACCCACAAAATGAATCGATTCACAACGGCGGCCCCCTGCACCCCGAACCGATCGAACGGACCCGAGGAGAGGAAAGAGCATGCGCGAACTGACCGCCCGCCCGTCGTCGGGCGCGGCGCCGCGTCCCCGGTTCAGAGCGAGGCTCGCGGGAACGTTGTCCCTCGCGACGCTGCTGGGGCTCGGACTCCCGGCCGTCGCCCACGCCGAGGAACGGGCCGCCGGGGAACGGGCCGAGGGGCCGACCGTGTTCGTCGCGAGCGACTCGACCGCGCAGAGCTACACCACGGACTTCGCCCCGCAGGCCGGCTGGGGCCAACTGCTCGACCGGTACTTCGCCGAGCCGGTGACCGTCGCCAACCACGCGATCGGTGGCCGCAGTTCACGCACCTTCGTGGAGGAGGGCCGGCTGGACGCGATCCTGAACGAGATCCGGCCGGGCGACTACCTGTTCGTGCAGTTCGGGCACAACGACGCCACCATCAGCCGGCCCGACCGGTACACCTCGCCCGCCGACTTCAAGGAGTACCTGCGCGAGGACTACATCGGCGGCGCGCTGGCCAGGGGCGCCACCCCGGTGGTGCTCACCCCGGTCTCCCGCCGGGTGTTCGACCCGACGAGCGGTGAACTCGGCGAGTCCTTCCCGGAGTACGCCCAGGCGGCCCGGGAGGTGGCGGCCGAAGAGGGCGTGCCGCTGCTGGAGTTGGGCCAGGCCAGCCGGGAGTACCTGAGCGGGGTCGGGCCGCTGGAGTCCACCGCCGTCTTCCTGCACGTGCCGCCGGGCGTCTACCCCAACCGGCCGGCCGGCACCATCGACGAGACCCACTTCCAGACCTACGGCGCGGACCGGATGGCCCGGCTGATCGCCGTCGAACTGGCCGGCACCGACCTCCCGCTGGCCGACGCGGTGGTCAACACCGAGCCCACCGGCCACCGGCCGGCCCGTCCCGACCGGCCGGCCGCCAGCCAGGTCGGGCACGACGGTGCCCGGCTGACCTGGCCGGCGGTGGCGAACGCCGACCTCTACCGGGTGGAGGCCAGGCGGCTGGACGACCGGGGCCGGCGCGAGCTGGTCGCCGTCGCCCCGATCCCGGTGGCGGACGTGACCGGGCTGGCCGCCGACACCCGCTACGAGGTGCGGGTGATCGCCGTCAACGACCGTGGCCCGTCGGCCGCTTCGCGCTGGCTGCCGCTGACCACCTCGGCCGCCGACCTGCGGCTGGACTTCGGCACCGCCGACAGCCCGGTGGCCGACGGCTACCTGGGGGTCTCCCCGGAGACCGTCTACCCGGGCGAGCGGGGCCTCGGCTTCGTGGCCACCGCGCTCCCCGGGCAGGCGATCGACCGGGGCCCGGGGACGGACGACCTCAGCCGGGACTTCGTCTCCTCGCCGGGTGCCACCTACCAGCTGGCGGTGGACGTGCCCGACGGCGTCTACACGGTCTCCGCGACGGTCGGCGACCCGGCCGGCGCCTCGCGCACCGGCTTCGTGCTGGAGGGCTCCGACCGGGGCCAGGTCATCGGCTACCCGGGCGCCGTCACCCCCAAGACCTTCACCCAGGTGACGGTCGCCGACGGGCGGTTGGACCTGTCCCTCTACGGCGAGACCGGCCACCTCAACTCCCTGGTGCTGAGCCGCACATCCTGAGGCAACTCCTCGTTGCTGAGCCGCACCTCCGGAAAGCGCCCGCCCCCGAGTCCACGACGGGCGGCCGACCTTCCGTCAGCCGAGCCGTAATCCCCCGGGTCGCCGCACCAGGCAGCACCACCCTCCCACCCGCCACCCCACCACGCACCACGCACCACGCACCACGCCCAAGAAAACCCACCACCCCACCGAGGAGTTCACTGATGGGCAGCAGAGCCGCCGCGCCCCGGCCGGCCAGACGCCGGGCCCTGATGGCCCGGGCCGCCGTCCTCTCCGCGTTCGCCGTGCTGGCGACCGCCGTCGCCCCCGCCGGCGCGCAGCCGGCCCAGGCCGCGGCCGACCGCCAACCCGGCCCGCCGGTACGGCAGATGGAGCGCCTCGACCGGGCGCCCGTCGCGGTGCCGACCGAGGACGGCGTGCTGGTCGGCTGGCGCATGCTGGGCCTCGACCCCAAGGGGGTCGCGTTCCACGTCTACCGGGACGGCGAGCGCATCACCGACAGGCCGCTGCGCGAGGCGACCAGCCTGGTGGACCCGGACGGCACCGCCGACTCGGTCTACCAGGTGGTGACGCTCGGGCAGGGCAACCGGGACCGCACCGAGGAGTTCGGGGTGTGGGCCGACGGCTACCGGGACATCCCGGTCAACCGCCCGGCGGGCGGGGTGACCCCGACCGGCGAGGAGTACACCTACCACCTCAACGACGCCTCGATCGGCGACCTGGACGGGGACGGCCGGTACGAGATCGTCCAGAAGTGGGACCCGAGCAACGCGCAGGACAACTCCCGTTCCGGCTACACCGGCAACGTCTACCTGGACGCCTACACGCTGGACGGCGAGCAGCTGTGGCGGGTCGATCTCGGCCCCAACATCCGGGCCGGCGCCCACTACACCCAGTTCCAGGTGTACGACCTGGACGGGGACGGCCGCTCCGAGGTGGTGCTGAAGACGGCCGACGGCACGGTGGACGGCGCGGGCGAGGTGATCGGCGACCCGACGGCCGACCACCGCAACGCGTCCGGCTACGTGCTGGAGGGGCCCGAGTTCCTGACCGTGCTGGACGGGGAGACCGGCGCGGCGGTGGACACCGTCGACTACGAGCCGCCGCGCGGCGACATCTGCGACTGGGGTGACTGCTACGGCAACCGGGGCGACCGGTACCTGGCCGGGGTGGCCTACCTGGACGGCCGCACCCCCTCGGTGCTCTTCGCCCGTGGCTACTACACCCGCTCCACGGTCGCCGCCTACGACTTCGACGGCGAGCGGCTGACCCGGCGCTGGTTCTTCGACTCGAACGAGGCCGGCGCCGAGTACGAGGGCCAGGGCAACCACAACCTGGCGGTCGGCGACGTGGACGGCGACGGCCGGGACGAGCTGGTCTACGGCTCGATGACCATCGACGACGACGGCACCCCGCTGTACAACACCGGGCTGGGCCACGGCGACGCGGCGCACCTGGGCGACCTGGACCCGGACCGGCCGGGCCTCGAACTGTTCTCGGTGCACGAGAGCATGAGCGCCTCGGGCAACCTGGGCGGCACCCTGCGGGACGCGGGCACCGGCGAGGTCATCTACGGCATGCCGGCCACCCGGGACATCGGCCGCGGCGCCGCCGGCGACATCGACCCGCGGCACCGTGGCGCTGAGGCGTGGGCGGTGACCGTGGACGGCACCTGGAACTCCCGGGAGGGCGAACTCCGGGCGGTGGACGGGGAGCTGATCGGCACCTCCATCCCGTCGGCGAACTTCATGATCTGGTGGGACGGCGACCCGCTGCGGGAGATCCTGGACCACACCTTCGACGAGGCGGTGGACGAGGCCGGCGCCCCGTTCATCGCCAAGTGGGACTGGGAGGCCGGCGAGCAGCGCGTCGTCTTCGAGCCGGAGGGGACGTACAGCAACAACTGGACCAAGGGCACCCCGGTGCTCCAGGCCGACCTGTACGGCGACTGGCGTGAGGAGGTCGTGCTGCGCACCCAGGACGAGAGCGCGCTGCGGGTCTTCACCACCAGCGAGCCGACCGAGCTGCGGCTGCGGACGCTGATGCACGACCCGCAGTACCGGCTCGCGGTCGCCTGGCAGAACACGGCGTACAACCAGCCGCCGCACCCCGGCTTCTACCTCGGGGACGGCATGACCGAGCCGCCCGCGCCGCGGATCAGCTACCCGCGCCGCTAGCGCACGCCCCCGGCTCGCGCCCCGACGCACACCACGGGGCGCGAGCCGGCGGGCGGAACGGGGTCTTCCGGCGGGTCTGGAATGCCCGGTAGGCGAGCACCGGCAGCGGGTAGGATCACCCGCCGCAAGCGCTTTCTACCTGGAGTTGATCCCCTGTGGCCTCGCCGGAAGCCCCCCTCGAACACCGATATCGGGGCGAACACCCGGTCCGTACCCTCCTCTGGCTCCTCAGACCCGACCGCGGCAAGATCGTCCTGGCGTTCGTGGTCTTCACCATCAAGCACAGCCCGATCTGGCTGCTGCCGCTGACCACCGCCGCCATCGTCGACACCGTCGTCGAGCACCTCCCGATCAGCAACCTGTGGTCCAGCGCGGGCGTCGTGATGTTCGTGCTGCTGATCAACTTCCCGCTGCACCTGCTCTGGGTGCGGCTGATGTACGGCAGCATCCGCCGGATGGGGACCGGACTGCGGTCCGCGCTCTGCACCCGGATGCAGCAGCTGTCCATCGGCTACCACACCCGGGTCAGCGCGGGCGTGCTCCAGGCGAAGGTCGTCCGGGACGTCGAGACCATCGAGCAGATGGTGCAGCAGACCACCGAGATGGGACTCGGTGCCAGCACCGTGCTGCTCGGCGGCCTGATCATCATCGGGCTGCGGGCCCCCGAGTTCCTGCCGATCTTCCTGGTGGTGGTGCCGTGCGCCGCCTTCCTGGTGATGCGGATGCGGGTCCGACTGCGCACCAGGAACGAGCACTTCCGCCGCGAGATAGAGCAGCTCTCCTCCCGGGTCACCGAGATGACCCGGCTGATCTCCGTCACCCGGGCGCACGGGCTGGAGAAGAAGGCCCTGGGCCGGATGGACCGCACGCTGCGCCAGGTGCTCGACTCCGCCCTCCGGCTCGACCTGCTCAACGGGCGGGTGGCGTCGGCCTCCTGGGTGTTCCTGAACATCATCGGGCTGTCCTTCCTCACCGGCGCCGCGCTGATCGCCTACTACGAGGTGTGGGACGTCTCCCCGGGCGACGTGGTCATGCTCAGCGCGTTCCTGACCACCCTGACCAACTCGACCACCACCCTGATGTCGCTGATCCCCGTCATCACCAAGGGGCTTGAGTCCGTCCGCTCGGTCGGCGAGGTGCTCCAGGCCCCCGCCCTGGAGGAGAACCAGGGCAAGGCCGAGGTGACCCGGGTGCGGGGTGCCTTCGACTTCCAGGAGGTGTCCTTCGGCTACGAGGAGGAACCGGACCGGCCCGCCGTCCGCCGGGTCTCCCTCACGGTCACGCCCGGCGAGACGATCGCCCTGGTCGGCGCCTCGGGGGCCGGCAAGTCCACCATGCTGAACCTGCTGATCGGCTTCGTCCGGCCGACCGAGGGCCGACTCCTGCTGGACGGCACCGACATGAGCGGGCTCGACCTGCGGACCTACCGCCGCTTCGTGTCGGTGGTCCCGCAGGAGTCCATCCTCTTCGAGGGCACCATCCGGGAGAACGTCGCCTACGGCATGGAGGACGTGGACGACGCCGCCGTGCGGGACGCGCTCACCGCCGCCAACGCCCTGGAGTTCGTCGAGCGGCTGCCGGACGGGCTGGACGCGGTCGTCGGCGAGCACGGGGCGCGGCTGTCCGGCGGGCAGCGGCAGCGGCTGGCCATCGCCAGGGCCCTGATCCGCGACCCCAGGGTGCTGATCCTGGACGAGGCGACCTCGGCGCTCGACACCCGCTCCGAGGCACTCGTCCAAGAGGCCCTGGCGCGGCTGGTCGAGGGGCGCACCACCTTCGTGGTGGCGCACCGGCTGTCCACCATCCGGGGCGCCGACCGGATCGTCGTCATGGAGCAGGGGGAGATCGTGGAGATCGGCACCCACGAGGAACTGCTGGCCCAGGACGGGGTCTACGCCGCGCTCCAGGCGGGCCAGCTCAGGTGAGCGCGGGCCCGGCCCGCGTCCCGGCGGGCCGGGCCGGCGACCACCCGGTCAGCCGGTGCGGGCGCGGCGCTGCCTGGCCGCCTCGTAGAGCACCACACTGGCCGCGTTGGCGGCGTTGAGCGAGCTGGCCGAGCCGCCCATCGGGATCGACACCAGCACGTCGCACCGCTCCCGCCAGGCCGCGCTCAGCCCCCGGGTCTCGTTGCCGACCAGCAGCAGCACGGGGCCGGTCAGGTCGCAGGCGTCCACCGGGACGGTGCCGGTCTCGTCGGTGCCGACCACCGTGACCTGGCCGGTGGGTGGGGCCGCGGCGGCCAGCCAGGAGAGCACCTCCCGGTGTCCGGGGGCGCGCACCACCGGCAGCGCGAAGAGCGAACCGGTGCTGGCCCGCACCGACTTGGGGTCGTAGGCGTCGGCCGCGTGTCCGGTCACCACCATCCCGGAGGCGCCGAAGGCGTCCGCCGAGCGGATCACGCTGCCGATGTTGCCGGGGCTGGTCGGGCGGTCGAAGACCACCCCGAGGAAGTCCGGGCCCACCGGCACCCGGTCCAGGTCGTCCGGCGGCAGCTCGGCCACGGCCACCAGCTCCGGCGGGCCCGCGTCCTTCTCGCCCAGCTCGGCGAGGAGTTCGGGGGCCATCGCCACCCGCTCGGCCGGCACCTCGGCGAGCAGCTCGGCGGCCCAGCCGCTCAACCCGCGCTCCGCGTCGTACAGCAGCGTCCTGACCGGCCAACCGCGTTCCACCGCGACGGAGATGGGGCGGACGCCCTGCACCAGGAACTCGCCGGCGCGCTGCCGCTTGGTCCGGTTGGTCAGCTGCGCCTGCCACTGTTGGAAGCGCGCGTTCCTCGTCGTGATGCGCCGCGCCGCAGCCACCTGACTCCCACCTCACCCGATCCGACCCGCCTGCCGCTGGGAGGCTACACGCTGGCCCGGGTCCCCGCCGCCCGCTTCCGGACGTTCCGGGGGCGGCCGCCGGCACGCGCCGGCGCCCGCTCGCTCACAGGTGGCGCGGGGCCTCCAGGAGCAGGTCGTCGGCCTTCCCCTCCAGGTTGGCGAAATCGGCCTCGATCGTCGCCGTCATGCTCCGGAACTCGTCCTCGCCGAGCGGGTTGGCGTGGGCGAACCGCAGCCGCGCCCACATCCAGGTGATGGTCTGGGTCACCTCGCGCGCGGGGACCGAGACGCTGTCCGGCCCCTCCAGGCGGACGCCGATCTCCAGACCCCGCAGGCGTGCCACCCCCTGCTCGGCCTCGCGCAAGCCGGCGGCGACGCTCCGCGCGTCCGCCTCGTCCCTGGCGCCGTAGAACATGAGGTCGCGTACCTTCTGCAACTGGGCCCTGGCTTCGGCCAGCTCGGTGAGGAAGGCGCGGTAGACCTCCCGGCGGGCGGCCTTCTTCTGCGTCTTCCTGGCGTAGCGGACGGTCAGGAGCGACCCGCCCCCGGTGGCCAGGGCGCCGACCGCGGCCCCCAGCACGGCGGCCCATCCCTGGTCCATCGGGCCCGCCCTCCGCGTCGTGGGGGGACCAGTATCCCGCCCCGGCGCGCGCCCCGCGAGGGCGCGAACGAGCCGACCACCGGGCCGGCCCGGTGGCGCCCGGAGACCCCGGCCGTCGTCGGCCGGCTCGCCCCGAGCGCCCTCGCCCACCGCGACCGGCCGGGGTCAGGGCCGGCCGGGTCCGGTCAGGACTGGTAGCCCTCGACCTCGCGGGCGGGACGGGTGACGGCGGTGTCCGGGTTGGCGCCGAACTCGTCCCTGGCGCGCCGCTGCCGCAGCAGGTCCCAGCACTGGTCGAGCCGGACCTCCAGGTCGGCCAGCCGGACCCGCTCGTCGTCGGCGAGGCCGCGGCCGGTGGCGCGGTCGCGGAGCGTCCGTTCCTCGGCCACCAGGTCGTCGACGCGGGCGAGAATGTCCTTGTCGTCCATGGGATCAGCGTAGGACGGCCCACCGGGGTCGGCCATCCGAGCCGCCCGGCCCCCGGGCGGGGGGCTCAGGGCAGCGCGGCGAAGAGGTCGTCCACGAAGGCGTTGCGGAAGCGGCCCGCCGGGTCGAGCGACTCGGCCAGCCGCCGGAACTCCGCCAGCCTCGGGTAGCAGCCGGCCACCGTGGCCGGGGCGGCCGCGGTCACCTTCCCCCAGTGCGGACGGGCGCCCAGCGGAAGCAGCCGGTCCTCCACCGCGCCGAGCACCGGCAGCACCCTCGCCAGGTCCTTCACCCAGGTGAAGTGCAGCGCCACCGAGTCCCGGCCGGCGGCCGGGCTGAGCCAGAGGTCGTCGGCGGCCACCGTGCGGATCTCGGCGACCTGGAGCACCCCGGCGAACTCCGCCGCCATCGCCCGCAGCAGCGTCACCGCCTCGCCCGCCGCCGCCCGGGGCAGGAACAGCTCGGACTGCAACTCCTCGCCCCGGCTCGGCGTGAACTCCGGCCGGAAGTGCGGCAGTCGCTCGTGCCAGGGGCCAGGCACCCCGCCCTGCTCGGTGCAGAAGGTGGCCGGCATCCCCGGGATCGGGTGCCAGGGGCCGGCCGCCAGCGCCCCGCCCAGCCACCGTTCGCCGGGGTGCTCGGCCGGCTCCCGGTCGAGCCGGCGCTTGAGCCAGACGGTGGCCGTGTCGCTGTGCCAGTCGGTGAAGACGCTGACGCTGTAGGCGCCGGCGGAGATCTCCGGGTGGCGCGCCGCCACCGTCGCCAACGGCACGCCGGGGTAGACCCACTGGGCCACCTCGAAGGCCGGCTCCAGCTCCAGGGTGAGCGCCGTGACCACGCCCAGCGCGCCGAGGTGCACCACGGCGCCGGGGAAGCGTTCCGGGTCGGCCGCGCGGCTCAGGGTGAACGACTCCCCGTCGCCGCCGACGAACTCCAGCGCGGTCACCGCCGCGGCCAGCGAGCGCTGGGCGTTGCCCGAGCCGTGGGTGCCGGTGGCCACCGAACCGGCGACCGAGATGTGCGGCAGCGAGGCGAGGTTGGCCAGGGCGAAGCCCGCCGCGTGCAACTCGGCGGCCAGTTCGGCGTAGCGCAGCCCGCCACTGAGCGTCACCTGCCGGCGCTCGGCGTCGATCTCCACCCGGCGGGGCAGCCCGTCCACCCGCAGCAGGTCCCCCGTGGTGTCGGCGACGCGGTTGAACGAGTGCCCGCTGCCCAGCACATGGGCGCGCTCGGCGCCGGCGACGACGCGGCGCAGCTCGTCGAGCGAGGTCGGCCGGTGAAGCCGCGCGGCGCCGAAGGTGATGTTTCCCGCCCAGTTGCGTGCCCGGGCCCCGGTGGTCTGCATGGGGCGACGGTAATACGAAACCGGCCACCGCGAGGAGGGGGGTCAGGAGGGCGTTCTGTCGGGCGTCCCGTGCCCGTCTCGCCTGGCGGGCGCGGCATTGACGGTCCCCGGCGGCCGTGTTTGCATCGGCTCCATGCCCGGAGTCCGGACCCTGACCCGCCGCCGCTGCGTGGACCTGCTCCGCGTGGCCGCCGCGATGTGTCCGGTCCGCCGCTGACCCCGTCGCCCCGCCGGGCCGCGGCTCGACCGTAGGGGCAACCTCCGCCATTCCGGCTCGGGTTGACCCGCCGGCCGGGTCCGCCGTCCGCCGCGTGCCCGTCTTTTTGGGCGCGCGGTGCCCGCTGTGCGCCCCCCACCTCGCCCCCTGCCCGGCGCGTTCGGCTTCGTCGCGCGCCCCGCTTTCGTTCCGTGTCGACCGCGTCCCGTGTCGACCGCGTCCCGTGTCGACCTCGTCCCGTGTCTGAGGAGCTGAGAGATGGCTGTCGTCCTGTCCCTGTCCGGAAGCCCGTCGCCCACCTCGCGCACCGCCCGGCTGCTGCGGCACCTCGACGACCGCCTGCGGGCGCACGGGCACGAGGTGGTGCCGCTGGACGCGCGCCGGCTGCCGGCCGAGGCGCTGCTGGGCGCCGACCCGCACCACCCGGACATCGTGGAGGTCGCCGAACTCGTGCGGGCCGCTGACGGGCTGGTCGTCGGCACCCCGATCTACAAGGCGGCCTACTCCGGCCTGCTCAAGGCGCTGCTCGACCTGCTGCCGCAGTACGCGCTGGCCGGCAAGACGGTGCTGCCGCTGGCCACCGGTGGCAGCACCGCGCATGTGCTGGCCGTCGACTACGCGTTGCGGCCGGTGCTGGCCTCGATGGGGCCGCGCCACATCACCCAGGGCTGGTTCGTGCTGGACCGCGACATCCAGGTGGGCGCGGACGGCGCGGTGACGCTGCCGGCGGGCACGGCCGGGCCGTTGGAGCTGGTCGTGGACGGGTTCGCGCGCGAGCTGGCCGGCCGCGCCGGGGCGGAGCCGGCCGCCCGCCCGCACCCCAGGGCCGCGGCCTGACCGTGGGCGTCCCGCCGGGGCCGGCGGCTCAGCCGGACCGGCCCCAGGCCTCGGCCAGCAGCCGGTAGGAGCGCAGCCGGTCGGCGTGCTCGTGGGTCACGGTGGTGACCAGCAACTCGTCCGCGCCCGTGACCTCCACCAGCCGCCGCAGGCCGGCCACCACCTGGTCCGGGTCGCCCACGAACTGGGTGTCCAACCGGTCGGCGACCAGGGCGCGTTCCTCGTCGGTCCAGCTGAGGGCGTCCGCCTCCGCCGGGGTGGGGAAGGGGATGGCGCCCCGGCCGGTGCGGATGGCCCGCACCCAGGGCGCGTAGCCGGCGGCCAATCGCCGGGCGGTCGCCGCCTCATCGGCGATCACCACGTCGGCCGAGACCTGGAGGTACGGCCTCGGCCGGGCCTCGGTCGGCACGAAGGCGGCCCGGTAGGCGGCCACCGTCTCCAGGATGGTGCCGGGGCTGACGTGGTAGTTGGCGGTGAACGGCAGGCCGCGTGCGCCCGCCACCCGGGCGCTCTCGCCGCCGCTGCTGCCCAGCACCCACAGCTGGAGCGCGGCGCCCTCGCCCGGCACCACGTGCACCGGGTGGCCGTCCGGCGTCCGGAAGGTGCCGGCCAGCAACGCCCGGATCTCGTCGACCTGTTCGGCGTAGTCCCGCGGGGTGGCGTCCGGCGGGCGCAGCAGCTCCTGCTGCGCCACGAACCTGGGCAGCGAGAGCAGCCGCCCCGGGGCGAACGGCGGCGGGATCAGCAGCCCGCCCACCACCCGTGACCTGGCCGGCGGTGCCGGCTCTGGCCCCGCCGGGGCCGGTTGACCAGGTTGACTCAGCTGACTGGGTTGACCGGCCTGGTCGGCGGGCCGGGCCCGGGCCGGGCGGTGTCCCGCGCGCCCCAGGCCCAGGTCTATCCGGCCGGGCGCGATGGCGTCCAGGGTGCCGAACTGCTCCACCACCGAGACCGCCGTCGGATACCCCAACTGGACCGCGCCCGAGCCCACTCTCAGCCGGCTGGTGGCCCCGGCGACCAGGCCGATCACCAGCGCCGGCTGCGAGCTGGCCACCCCGGCCGCCAGGTGGTGCTCGGCCAGCCAGTAGCGGTGGTAGCCCCACTCCTCGACGTGCCGGGCCAGATCGACGGTGTTGCGCAGGGCGGTGGCGGCGTCGCCGCCGGAGCTGACCGGGACCAGGTCGAGCACGGACAACGGCACGGACTCCGTGGACATGGGGCTCCTCTCGGTGGGCGGTGCTGGGGCGAGGGCGCGCGGGTGGGTCGGGGAGGGGCCAGGGTGGGCGGCACCGCCGGGGGTTCGGTCCCGGTCCGGCCGCACCGGCCGGGCCGCCGGAGCCGGGAACTCCGCGGGGCCGCCGAGCGGTTCCCGGTCCCGGTCCCGGTCCCGGTCCCGGTCAGGGCACGGCGCCGGTCAGGGCACGGGGCCGGCCGGGCGCGGGCGGTCGCCGGCCGTCGGTCGGCCGGCGGAGGGAAGGGGGGGCGCGGCGGCGGGGCGTGCACCGGCGGGCAGCGGTCAGGCGCCGGGCCGGGCGCGGCGGATCAGCGACAGATGGCGGAGCTCACGCGCATCAGATCGACGGCACGGCGCTCGGTGAGCTGCTCGGAGGTCCGCATGCCGGGGAACGTAGCGAACGTTCGCGGGCCTGGTCAAGACGCCCACCCGGGGCCCCGGTGCCCCCGCCCCCTGGGCCGGCGCCGGGCCGCCGGCCATCCCCGGATGTGTAGCCCAACTGGCTCCGGTTGAAGGGGAGTTGCTTGTACGTTGCGGCGTGCGAACGGGGGATGAACTCGCCCCGCCGGCGGCCGGGTGAGGGCCTCGGGGGCGGTCCGGACGGCCCGGGTCCCGGCCCGGGCCCGGGTGGCGTCTGCTGCGAAAGGCCCATTATCGTCCTGATGTTCCGTTGCATCTCCGGGAGGCCGTGACCATGCCCGAACCACTGGGCGTTCAGCTCTACACCGTGCGCGACGCGCTCGCCGCCGACCGCGCCCACGCGCTCCGCCGGATCGCCGACATCGGCTACACCGCCGTCGAACCGTACGACCCCACCGACGACCCGAAGGGCTTCCGCCGCCTGGTGGACGACCTCGGGTTCACCGTGCCGGCCATCCACGCCATGGCGTTGCTGGACGCGGCCGAGCCGGGGCCGATCCTGGACGCGATCAACACCGTCGGCACCGAACTGGCGATCCTGCCCGCCGGCATCGCGCCGGAGGAGTTCACCACGCTGGACGGCGTCTCCCGGATCGCCGACCGGCTCAACGCGGTCGCCGCCACCGCCGCCGGTCACGGCGTTCGGCTCGGCTACCACAACCACTGGTGGGAGCTGGAGCCGGTGATCGACGGCCGGCACGCGCTGGAGCACCTGGTGGACCGTCTCGACCCGGCCGTCTTCCTGGAGCTGGACACCTACTGGGCCGCGGTGGGCGGCGCCGACGTGCCGCGGCTGCTCACCGCCCTCGGTGACCGGGTCCTCGCCCTGCACGTCAAGGACGGGCCGGTGACCAAGGAGGACGCCCACCTGGCTGTCGGGGCCGGCCGGATGCCGGTGCGCGAGATCCTCGCCGCCGCGCCCGACGCCCACCGCATCGTCGAACTGGACACCTGCGACACCGACTTCTTCGCCGCCCTCGCCGCCAGCCACGCCCACCTCAGCACCCTGGAACCGGCCTGACCCGACGCGTCGGGCGTCCGACGCCGGACGCCCGACGCCGGCCGGCGGCCTCGGCCCCTGCCGTCCCTTACCGGCCGTTTTCGGTGGTTTTCGGCCATTCGGGCCCGGGCCAGGCGCCGCACCGATGAGTCCCGCGCGCCCGGCGGGTCTCCCCGTCACACACCGATCCGGTACGGCGGCGAGGAGCCCGACCATGCAGAAGATCATCACGCACCTGTGGTTCGACAACCAGGCGGAGGAGGCCGCCGCCTTCTACACCTCGGTCTTCGACGACTCCCGGGTGCTGGAGGTCCAGCGCTACAGCGCCGTCGGCCCGGGTGAGGCCGGCTCGGTGATGACCGTGGAGTTCGAGCTGAACGGCCAGCGGTTCATCGCGCTCAACGGCGGCCCCGGGTTCCCCTTCACGGAGGCGATCTCGCTCTATGTGGACTGCGTCGACCAGGCGGAGGTCGACCGCTACTGGGCGCTGCTGACCGCCGACGGGGGCCAGGAGGTCCAGTGCGGCTGGCTGAAGGACCGGTTCGGCCTGTCCTGGCAGGTCGTGCCGAGGGAGCTGATCGAGCTGACCGCCGACCCGGACCGGGAGAAGGCCGCGCGGGTCACCCAGGCCATGCTCGGCATGGTGAAGATCGACGTCGAGGCGCTGCGCGCGGCCGCCGCCGGCTGAGCCGCCTCGCCCCCGCCGGGGTGGCGGGGGCCGCACGTCACTCCGCGCTGTTGCCGGCCCGCGCGAACTCGCCGTGCAGCATGCCGGTGGCCTGCCCCAGCTCGATCAGGTACCCGTCCGGATCGCGCAGGTAGCAGCGGATCTCGGCCCCCCGGTCGATCGGCTCGGTGAGGAACTCGGCCCCCCGGGACCGCCACTCGGCGTAGGTCGCCCAGATGTCGGCGACCCGGAGGTTGAGGAAGGCGGAGACCGTGTCGGGCCGCTCTGCCGGGGGGACCAGCGTCACCCCGGGCTTGTCGGGGGTCGGGCCGCCCCCCGGGTTCATGATCAACCAGCTGTTGGCCAGCCGCACGGTGCAGGGGTTCTCCGCCAGGACGACCTCCCCGCCGAGCACCTCCCGGTAGAAGCGGCGGGCGCGGGCGACATCCCGCACGGTGAGGAAGTGGGCCACCAGCAGGCCCTGTTCGGTGGTGGGGGCGGGAAAGGAGTGGTCTGGCACGAGGGGGTCCCGTCTCGGTGGGGCGGCGTGCGGCTCCTCCTCATCATCAGTCAGCCGACGCCCCGTCACTCCGCAGCGACACTCCCGGCCGGCGTGCCCGGCGTGCCCGGCGTGCCCCGTCCCGGCCCGGCCCCGGTGGCGTGGCGCTCCGCCGCGCCACCGGGGCCGCCCGGTCGATGCCGGATCAGCTGAGGGGTGTGCGGTCCAACCGGGCCGTCTGCAGCGCCAGCTCGGCCTGCCGCAGCGTCTCGGCGGTCAGCTCGCTCTCCGCCCCGCAGAGGGCCTCGTCGAGATAGCGGACCACCGCCCGGTCCCCCGGATGCGGGTTGAGATACCCGTCCGCGGAGAGCGTCTGATAGTGCGACATGTTGTAGCCGATGGCGGCCTGCCGCTCGCCGTCCAGGCTGGAGAAGGCGAGGGTGCTCGCGCCCCAGGCGATGCCGTCGTGGCCCCAGAAGGTGTCGCAGGAGAGGGCTATCGGGTACAGGCCGAGCCCGTAGGCGCCCGTCACCTGGCCGTTCTGCCCCCGGATGGGGACCGTCTCCAGCATCTCGGCGAGCTGCTCCGCGGGCAGCAACTCGCCGCCGAAGAGCGCCTCCTGGAAGCGGTTGAGATCGGGCATCGTGGAGACCAACGCCCCCGCCGTGCCCGCCCAGGACATGTTGTACTCGGTGAAGTCGTCCGGCGGGTCCTGGGTGCCGTGCAGCGGTTGGTAGAGCCGGGCGTGCGGGGTGGGCAGCTCGGGGGAGTCCGGGAAGAAGGTGTCGGTCAGGCCGGCCGGCGCTATCACCCGCTCCGTGACGTACTCCTCGGCCGGCTGCCCCGTCACCTGCTCCACCAGCAGCCCGGCGAGGATGTAGTTGGTGTTGGAGTAGGAGTACCGCTGGCCCGGCTCGCCGGTGCGGGGGGCGGCCAGGCCCAGCTCGACCAGCTCCGCCGGGGCCAGCTCGCGGAAGCGGTGCTCCTCCAGGCTGGCCGGCGAGAGGGTCGCCAGGGACGGGAAGGCGGACGCGATGTAGTCGCCGATGCCGGTGGTGTGGTTCAGCAGCATCCGCACCGTCACCGCCTCGGCCAGCTCCGCGGGGAGCGTCCCCGCGGGCAGGTGGTCGGCGGCCAGCGCGTCCAACTCCAGGGCGCCATCGGCGACCTGCTGGAGGACGGCGACCGAGACGAAGGTCTTGGTGAGGCTGGCGATCCGGTGGTAGGAGTCGGCCTCGGCGGGCGAGCCGTCGGTGAGGTCGGCGACGCCGGCGGCACCCTGCCAGCGCTCCTCGCCGACCCGCGCGGCGCCGTAGGCGCCGGGCAGTCCGCTGGCTGGTATCTCGGCAAGCGCCGCGTCCAGCGCGGCGTTGGTGGTGCTCACGGGCGTGTCCGGCGCCGACTGGGCGACGGCGGCGGGCACGGTCAGGGCGCTCAGGCAGAGCGCGGCGGAGGCGGCGCCTGTCGTCAGGGCTCGCTTCGAACGTCGGGAGGAGGCCGTCACGCCTGCTCCTCTCTGTGGTCGCTTGCGGTCGAGCGACTCCATTCTCGGTGGTCGAGCCGCCGAAGTCGTCCTGCCCAGGAGGTATTTCCGCAGCCTTTCCCGACAACCCGGAGCTGACAACCCGAGTTGTACCGGCTGACCGACCCCGACCAACTGCCGCCAGTTCCCCGCCTGTTCGGCGCCGCCCACCGGTCGGCCGCCGGACCGCGGGTCGCGGGCGCGGTCCTGGGCCGCCGGCGAACCGCGCCGGTACGGCGGTGCCCGGCCGGAACGGCCGGACACCGCCAGCGGGGCACCGCGCGGTCTGCCCCGGAGCCGTGGTTCCCCCTGCCGGGCGCGCCGGTCGCCCGGCGGCGGGTGCCGCCCGGGGCGCCCGGCCAGCGGGAACGGGGCCGGCCGCCCCCCTCCGGGCCGTCGGCCACGAACCGTGTGGACGTGGACGCGGAGGGTGACGGGGTGCCGTCCGGAGGCGTGGGCCGGCGGTCGGTGGGGTACTCGCCGGCCCTGACTGTGTCGGTGCCTTGGAGGTGGGAGCATGAGCCGGACCCGTGTGGTGATCGTCGGCGCGGGGTTCGCCGGTTACCGGGCCGCCCGGATTCTGAATCGGACCGCACGGCGGCAGGTCGAGGTGGTGCTGCTCAATCCCACCGACTACTTTCTCTACCTGCCGCTGCTGCCGCAGGTGGCGGCCGGCATCCTGGAGCCGCGCCGGGTGAGCGTCTCGTTGCGGGCCACCCTGCCGGACAGCCGGCTGGTGCTGGGCGAGGCGACCCGGGTGGACCTGGCCAGCCGCACCGTGCACTACTGCGACCCCGAGGACCGGCCGGGGGAGCTGCGCTACGACCAGCTGATCCTCGCGGTGGGCAGCGTCAACCGGCTGCTGCCGATCCCGGGCGTCGCCGAGCACGCGCACGGCTTCCGCGGCCTGCCCGAGGCGCTCTACCTGCGCGACCACGTGGTGCGGCAGCTGGAGCTGGCCGCCGCCGAGCCCGATCCCGAGGTGCGGCAGGCGCGGGCCACCTTCGTGGTGGTGGGCGCCGGCTACACCGGTACCGAGGTGGCGGCGCAGGGCGCGATGCTCGCGGACGCGGTGATGCGCGGGGAGCGCGCGGGCGAGTGGGTCAAGCCCCGCTGGCTGCTGCTGGACATCGCCGACCGGGTGCTCCCGGAGCTGGACGAGGGGCTCAGTCGCACCGCCGACCGGGTGCTGCGCCGGCGGGGCGTGGACGTGCGTACCGGGATGTCGGTCAAGGAGGCCACCGCCGACGGGGTGCTGCTGGACGACGGCGAGTTCGTGCCCTCCAGGACGCTGGCCTGGTGCGTCGGGGTGCGCCCCGACCCGCTGGTCGCCGATCTCGGCCTGGACACCGAACGGGGGCGGCTGGTGGTGGACCGCTACCTCAACGTGCCAGGACACCCCGAGGTGTTCGCCGCCGGCGACGCCGCGGCGGTGCCCGACCCGACCAGGCCGGGCCAGTTCACCCCGATGACCGCGCAACACGCCTGGCGGCAGGGGAAGATCGCGGCCCGCAACGTCTCCGCCCAGCTGGGCATGACGGAACGGCGTCCCTACGAGCACCACGAGCTGGGCTTCGCGGTGGACCTCGGCGGGGTGCAGGGCGCCGCCAACCCGCTGGGCACCTCGCTCTCCGGGCCGCTGGCCGGCGCGGTGACCCGGGGCTACCACCTGATGTCGATGCCGGGCAACCGGGTGCGGGTCGGCGCCGACTGGCTGCTGGAGGCGGTGCTGCCCCGGCAGGCGGTGCAGCTGGGCATGGTCCGCTCCGGGTCGGTGCCGCTGGACACCGCGTCGCCCGAGTTGGCCCGGGTCTTCCGGGAGGACCGCCCGGCGCGCTGACCGGCCCCGCGCGCCGCCCGTTCCCCCCACCCACCGACACCCGCACCCACCGACACCCGCACTCGACGCCCCGGACCCGGCTCGGGTCCGGGGCGTCGGCGGTTCGTGCCGGGCCGGCCCCCCGGGCGTGGTTCGGCCGCCGGCTCAGGCGACGGTGCGGTCGGTGTCCCGCTCCCAGACCCGGTGCAGGGCGATCGCGTCGGCGAAGGAGGCCAGCACGGTGTCCGGATCGACGCCGGTCACCACCCCCAGGCTGTCCACCGCCGGCTCGCCCTCGTCGGCCAACCGGATGCCGGGCAGGCCGAGTTCGCGGAGCAGGCCGACGCCGGAGCCGAGCGCAGCGATCGCCTTGCCGTGCTTGAACGCCTGCGCGACGTAGTGCGACGCCAGCCCGTCGCGGCTGAGCTCCAGGGTGCTGGCGGCGCCGCCCGGGACGCAGACCGCGTCGTAGAGCACCGAGGACATGGTGGCCAGCGCGCGGTCCACCCGGACCGTGCCGCCCTCCTCGGACGCGACCTCGCCGTCGTGCGCGGCCAGCACCTCGGGCACCGCGCCGCCGCCGATCAGGGCCTCCCGCACGGCGGTCACGTCCGCCCCCGACACGCCGCCGGCGACCAGCAGCGCGATCTTCCGGGTGGCGATGCTGCCGGGTTGGCCGGTGGCCATGCTGAGCGCGGGGGAGGTGCGCCCGGCGTTCTCCACGGCCGGCTCGGCGGGCGGCGTGACCCCGATGCCGACCGCCACCGCGACCGCCAGCTCGTGGTCGACGAGGTTCAGCTGTTCGACGGTGCGGGCCCGCACCGCCGGGGCGTCCACCTTGCCGAGCTCGAACCGGTAGGCGGCCACGATGTGCGCCTTCTCCCAGGGCGCCATGCTGTTCCAGAACAGCTGCGGCTGGCTGTGGTGGTCGTCGAAACTCGGGCTGCGGCGGCGGATCTTGTCGCCGTCCACCCGCACCTGGTGGTGCCGGAAGGCCCCGGCGTCCCAGCCGGCCACCGCCGGGCAGCCGCCGCCCAGGCTGTTGGGGGAGTAGGCGGTCTGCCCGGGGTGCACGCGGTGTTGGCCGTAGCCGTCCCGGTGGTGGTTGCGGACGGTGGCCAGCGGGCGGTTCACCGGCAGCTGCTGGAAGTTGGGACCGCCCAGCCGGATCAGCTGGGTGTCGAGGTAGGAGAAGTTGCGGCCCTGGAGCAACGGGTCGTTGGTGAAGTCGATGCCCGGCACCACGTGCGCGGTGTGGAAGGCGACCTGCTCGGTCTCGGCGAAGAAGTTGTCCGGGTTGCGGTCCAGCGTCATCCGGCCGATCGGCCGCAGCGGCACGACCTCCTCCGGGATGATCTTGGTGGGGTCGAGCAGGTCGAAGTCGAAGGCGAACTCGTCCTCCTCCGGGACCAGTTGGACGGCCAGCTCGTACTCGGGGAAGTCGCCCCGGTCGATGGACTCCCACAGGTCACGGCGGTTGAAGTCCGGGTCGGCGCCGGCGATCTGCTGGCACTCGTCCCAGACCAGGGAGTGGGTGCCGAGCAGCGGACGCCAGTGGAACTTCACGAAGGTGCCACGGCCGGCCGCGTTGACGAAGCGGAAGGTGTGCACCCCGAAGCCCTGCATCATCCGGTAGCTGCGCGGCAGCGCCCGGTCGGACATCAGCCACATCACGGTGTGCAGGGTCTCCGGCTGGAGCGAGACGAAGTCCCAGAAGGTGTCGTGCGCGGAGGCGGCCTGCGGCATCTCGTGGTGTGGCTCCGGCTTCACCGCGTGCACGAAGTCCGGGAACTTGATCGCGTCCTGCACGAAGAAGACCGGGAAGTTGTTGCCGACCAGGTCGTAGTTGCCCTCCCGGGTGTAGAACTTGGTCGCGAAGCCCCGGACGTCGCGCACCGTGTCGGCCGAGCCGCGGGAGCCGGCGACCGTGGAGAACCGCACGAAGACCGGGGTCTCCCGCGCCGGGTCCTGGAGGAAGTCCGCCCGGGTGTACTCGGCCAGCGACGCGTACGGCCGGAAGTGGCCGTAGGCCCCGGCCCCGCGCGCGTGCACCACCCGCTCCGGGATCCGCTCGTGGTCGAAGTGGGTGATCTTCTCCCGGAAGTGGAAGTCCTCCAGCAGGGTGGGGCCGCGCTCGCCGGCGTGCAGCGCGTTGTCCGTGTCATCGACCCTGGTACCGAAGTCGGTGGTCAGCGCCCCGTCCTCGTTCCGGTCCCGGAGCGGGTCCAACTGCCGTTGCTTGTCCAGTTGTTCCTCGTCGGCCATCGGCTCTCCTCGCGGTCGGGGCGCGGGCGGACGGGCCCTCCGGCCGGGCCCGGGTCGCGCGTGCGCGCCGGGTCCCCGGCGCCGACCGGGGCAAACGCCGGCGTTCCGGTGACGCCGCGGGGCCGTTCCGGTGAACGGTGGCCCCCGGGGCGGGGCGTGGGACGGAGGGCTCAGCCGGTCAGCGCCCGGCCGGTCAGCGCCGCCACCGCGGCCAGCAGCTCCTCGTCCCCGATGGCGTCCAGGCTCGGCGCGCTCCGGTCGCCCAGCCGCAGGTGCGGCACCCGGTACGGCAGCAGCCGGTCCGCGCCCAGGCACGGCGGCAGCAGGCAGACGATCGGGGTGCGCACCGCCGCCGCCAGGTGGGCCGGCCCGGTGGCCCCGGCGACCAGCGCGGTGGCGCCGGCCAACACGCCGGCCAGCTGCGGCAGTTCGGTCAGTCCGCCCAGGTCGAGCGCGTGCCGGCCGGCCACCCGCCTGGTCAGCGCCCGCTCGTCGTCGCCGCCGGTCACCACCACCCGGTGGCCCGCCTCGGCCAGCGCGGCCACCGCCCGCTCGGCCCGCCCCGGGGTCCAGGACCGGTCGGCGGTCCGACCGCCCGGATGGACCACCAGATAGGGTCCTGGGCCGGTCAGCTCGTCCGCCGGCGGATGGTCAAGCACCGCGAGCGCCCCCTCGTCGCCCGGCGGCGGGGGGAAACCGGCCGCCGCCGCCAGGTCGAGCGCCGCCTCCGCCTCGTGCCGCCGCTCCGCCCGGCGGTGCCGCAGCTGGAGCAGCGCCCCCGGCCGGTGCTCGCAGTCGGCCGCCACCCACGGCACGCCGGAGAGCCTGAGCAGCAGGGCGGCCGGCAGTGGGCTCTGCCCGTGCGAGGCGAACACCAGCGCCCGGTCGAAGCGGCGCGCCGCCAGCCGCGCCACCAGCTCGTTCACGGTGGAGCGGCGGACCGCCGGCGGGGAGATGGAGACCCAGGGCGCGTCGTAGACCAGCACCTCGTCGACCCCCGGCAGCAGCCGCCCGGCGGCGGCCCCCCGCGGGCCGCACAGCAGCGTGGTGGTGGCCGAGCCGGCGGCCACCGAGCGCAGGGCGGGACCGGCCAGCAGCACGTCCCCGGCGCCGTCGAGACGCACCACCAGGGTGCGGGGAGAACCGGACATGTCCGACGAGTTGCCCGATCGCGTGCGGGCAAACGGCCGCCGCTCGGGCCGCGCGCGGGCGGTGGCCGGACCACGGCCGGCGGCCGGCGCCCCCTCGTCCAGGGGGCGCCGGCGCGGCGGTCTGTCGGCCCGTGGCCGGCCTATCCGGGCAGTTCGACCGGCTGGCGTTCGCCGCGCCGGCGCTCCGCCGGCGCCGGCCGCTCGGTGCCGGCGGGCGGTCCGCCCGACTCGCCGCCCTCGATCTCCGCGCGGACCCGTTCGCAGGCGCGGTTCAGCAGCCGGGAGACGTGCATCTGCGAGATGCCGAGCTGTTCGGCGATCCGGCTCTGCGTCATCCCGTGGAAGTACCGCAGGTAGAGGATGTGCCGCTCCCGCTCCGGCAGCGAGGCCAGCGGATGCCGGACCGCCTCCCGGTCCACCACCCGGTCGAACCCGGGCTCCACCGTGCCGAGGGTGTCCAGCAGCGAGTAGTCGCCGTCCGCGCCCGGCAGTTCGGCGTTCAACGACAGCGTGCTGTAGCTGTCCAGCGCCTCCAGGCCGGTGCGCACCTCGTCCTCGGTCAGCCCGCTGTGCTCGGCCAGCTGCGCCACACTGGGCCCCCGGTCGTCCAGCCGGAAACTCAGCTGCCGCGCGGAGGCGCGCACCCGGTTCCGCAGCTCCTGGGTCCGCCGGGGCACGTGCAGGCCCCACATGTGGTCCCGGAAGTGCCGCTTGACCTCGCCCACGATGGTGGGCACGGCGTAGCTCTCGAACGGCCGACCCCGGTCCGGGTCGTACCGGTGCACCGCCTTGACCAGGCCGAGCGCCGCCACCTGCTCCAGATCCTCCAGTGCCTCGCCCCGGTCCCTGAAGGTGCGGGCCAGGCGGTCGGCCATCGGGATCCAGGCGCAGATGACATCCTTGTACAGCGCCTCGCGTTCCGGACAGTTCGGCAGCTCCGCGATACGCCGGAACTGCCGGCTGGTATCCGGGGCGTCGTCGTGCGGATGGCGTTTCTTACGGGGACGTACTGGCGTATTCATTCCTGCTCTCCCAGGTGAGGGTGGGCGTGCGATTCCGCGCTGAACTCGCCACGGGAAGAGACCGCTGCCCCCAGTCTGCACGCCAACCCGGCGGGTCACATCTCGAAGTCGGACGATGGCCGCCACGCCGGCCCTGGCACTGCGGGGCGGCGCGGGACATCGGGCTCGGGAAGCCCGAAAAGGGCGCGGGCACGCGTTATCCGGGCGGCCCGCTGGTTACCCGCGCTCCAGCGGAGTGCTCAGATCCCTCGGATCGGAGCTCCTACCCGGAACTGGCGCGCGAAACACGGATTCGAGCGCCGTCGGAAAACGGGTCCGAAACACACGTCAGTACATCTTCGAAAAGGAGCCCACCGTGACCTATGGCACCTTCATGGCTACCGTGCGCGAACGCGGGGAGTACGCCGCCGACGAGGCGGAGCGGCTGGTCCAGGCCGTGATCGCCACCCTCGGCGAGCGGCTGCCCGAGCCGTCCGCCGAGCACCTCGCCGACCAGCTGCCGATCCCGTTGGCCGACCTCGTCGACCGCGCCGCCGGCCCGGCCCGCACCTGGGGCGTCTCGGAGTTCATCAACCAGGTCGCCGAGCACACCGAGCAGGACGAGGAGAGCGCCGAGGAGGACACCCGGGTGGTCTTCTCCGTCCTCGCCGACCAGATCTCGGGCGGCGAGATGAACAAGCTGATCAGCCAGCTGCCCTCCGGCTACGCCGACCTCTTCGGGCACGCCGAGCTGAGCTGAGCGCCGGCGACCGGAAGCCCGGCCCCCGCGCCGGGCTGATGGTCGGTGGGGCGGCGCCCACGGTCGGCCTAACCGGCCGCGCCACGGGGTCCAGCCAGTAGAACGGGTCCGCGACCGACGGAGCCCGGGAGGACACCATGGCGACGCTGGCACCACCGAGGCCCAGACCGCCCGCCGACCCGCCGGCGCGCCCCGCCGGCGGGGCGCTGGTCGGCTGGTTGACCACCACCGACCACAAGCGGGTCGGCGTGCTCTACCTGACCACGTCCTTCCTGTTCTTCCTGCTGGCGGGGGTGCTCGCGCTGCTGATGCGGGCCGAACTGGCCCGCCCCGGGCTCCAGTTGCTCACCGCCGAGCAGTACAACCAGGCGTTCACGCTGCACGGCACGGTGATGATGCTGCTCTTCGCCACGCCGCTCTTCGTCGGCTTCGGCAACGTGGTGGTGCCGCTGCAACTCGGCGCGCCCGACGTGGCGTTCCCCCGGATGAACGCGCTGTCCTACTGGCTGTTCCTGTTCGGCGGCCTGCTGGTGGTCGGCTCGCTGCTCACCCCCGAGGGGCCGGCCAGCTTCGGCTGGTTCGCCTACGCGCCGCTGAACAGCGCGGTCTACACCCCGGGGGTCGGCGCCGACCTGTGGGTGATGGGGCTGGCGCTGTCCGGCTTCGGCACCATCATGGGCGCGGTCAACTTCATCGCCACCATCATCTGCCTGCGTGCGCCCGGCATGACCATGTTCCGGCTGCCGATCTTCACCTGGAACGTGCTGCTGACCAGCGTGCTGGTGCTGCTGGCCTTCCCGGTGCTGGCGGCCACCCTGTTCGCGCTGGCCTCGGACCGGCGCTTCGGCAGCCACGTCTTCGACCCGGCCAACGGCGGGGCGCTGCTGTGGCAGCACCTCTTCTGGTTCTTCGGCCATCCCGAGGTGTACATCATCGCGCTGCCGTTCTTCGGTATCGTCTCGGAAATCATTCCGGTCTTCAGCCGGAAACCGATCTTCGGCTATCTGGGACTGGTCGGGGCGACCGTGGCCATCACCGGACTGTCGGCCGTGGTGTGGGCCCATCACATGTTCGTCACCGGAGCGGTGCTCCTGCCCTTCTTCTCTTTGCTTTCCTTTCTCATCGCGGTGCCGACAGGGGTGAAGTTCTTCAACTGGATCGGCACGATGATGAAGGGGTCGCTCTCTTTTGAAACGCCGATGCTCTGGTGTGTGGGATTTCTGGTGACGTTTCTCTTCGGCGGGTTGACCGGGGTCGTCCTGGCCTCCCCGCCGCTCGACTTCCAGGTGACCGACAGCTATTTCGTGGTCGGCCACTTCCACTACGTGGTCTTCGGGACCGTGGTCTTCGCGATGTTCGCCGGATTCCACTTCTGGTGGCCGAAGATGACGGGCCGGATGCTGGACGAGCGGCTGGGCCGCATCCACTTCTGGACGCTCTTCATCGGCTTCCACACCACGTTCCTGGTGCAGCACTGGCTGGGCGCCCAGGGCATGCCGCGCCGCTACGCGGACTACCTGGCCGCCGACGGCTTCACCGGGCTCAACACCCTCTCCACCGTCGGCGCCTTCCTGCTGGGCCTGTCCACCCTGCCGTTCCTCTACAACGTCTGGCGCACCCACCACACCGCGCCCCGGGTGACCGTGGACGACCCCTGGGGCTTCGGCCGCTCCCTGGAGTGGGCCACCTCCTGTCCGCCGCCCCGGCACAACTTCACCACCCTGCCCCGGGTGCGGTCCGAGTCGCCCGCCTTCGACCTGCACCACCCGGAGATCCTGCGCGAGGACCGGGCCAGGAACGCGGAGCGCACCGGCCTGGCCGAGCGGCTCGACCAGGCGGCGGCCGACTGACCGGCCGGCCGGCTGGTCTCAGGGGCGCCGCCAGTCGGTGGTCGGCAGCGCGGACGCGCCCACCGGGCCCATCCGCAGCATCCCGCCGTCCACCGGCCAGGAGGCGCCGGTCACGTAGCTGGCCCGGTCGCTGGCCAGGAAGGCGATCACCTCGGCCACCTCCCGGGCGTCGCCCGGCCGCCCCAGCGGGATGCCGGGCCGCTCCAGGCTGTGCACGTCCACGTCCCGGTAGCCGTTCATCGGGGTGGCGATCTCGCCGGGGGCCACCGCGTTCACCCGGATGCCGTGCTCGGCCAGCTCCAGCGCCATCACCGAGGAGAACAGCCCCAGGCCGCCCTTGGCGGCGCAGTAGGCGCCGGTGCCGACCCGCGGCTGGTGCTCGTGGACGCTGGTCACGTTGACGATGGCGCCCCCGTCGCCCTGCCGGATCATCCACCGCGCGGCGCGCTGCGCCAGCAGCGTCGGGCCGATCAGGTTGACGTCCAACACGCGGCGCAGGTCCGCGAGTTCGAGTTCGAGGAACGGGTAGGGGCCGGCGGTGCCGGCGTTGTTGACCAGGATGTCGAGGCGGCCGAGGCGCTCGGCCAGCCCGTCCAGCACGTCGGCCGCCCCGGGCAGCACGCCCAGGTCCAGCTCGGCCGTCTCGGCCCGCCGGCCGGCCGCGCGGACCAGTTCGGCGGTCCGCTCGGCGCCGGCCTCGTCCCCGTACCAGGCGATGCCGACGTCCACGCCCTGCCGGGCCAGCGCGACGGCGGTGGCCCGGCCGATGCCGGAGCCGGCGCCGGTCACCACGGCGACCGGCGTCCAGCCGGCCGCCTCCCCGGGCGTGGTCGGGTCGGTCGGCTCGGTCAGCTCGGTCGGGTCGGTCAGCTCGGTCGGGTCGGTCATCGGGTGTTCCCCCAGGTCCTTCGGGTGACTCGGTGCCGCGCTGGCGCGCGCCGCCGCGCGGACACCCCTACCCTCGCGCAGGGCCGTCCCAAGCGGCGCGCGGGGGGCACCTGGCGGCGTGCGCGCCCTGGTTTACGCCCCCCTGACCTGGATACTCGCGGGCCATGAGCGATCAGCTGCCCTCCCAGGCCGAAGGGGAGCGGGACCCGGATCTGCCGGACGGCGCCGACCCCGAGGACGAGCGGGAGCGGAGCGGCCACGACCATCCCCGGCAGACGCCCTCGCAGGCCGAGGGCGAGCGGATGGACGACCGGGACGACGAGTGAGCCGCCGGCCGGCGGCCACCCGGCCCGTCAGCCGACCTCCGGCGCGGCCGGTCCCACCAGCTCGGCCAGCACGTCCTCCATCGTGACGAAGCCCAGCAGCGCCCCCCGCTCGTTCACCACCGCCGCCAGATGGGTCTCGGCGGCGCGCATCGCGGTGAGCACGTCGTCCAGCCGGGCGTCCAGCCGCACCCGCACCACCGGGTGCAGGGCCCGCCGGGGGAACGGCCGGTCGTGTTGGGTGGCCGCCAACGCGTCCTTCACGTGCAGGAACCCCAGCACCGTGCCACCGGGGCCGGTCACCGGCAGCCGCGAGTAGCCGGAGGCCGCCGAGGCGCGCTCCAGCTGGCCCGGCGTGACCTGGTGGCCCACCGTCACCATCCGGCCGGTCGGCACCATGATCTCGGTGACCGTCCGGCTGCCCAACTCCAGCGCGTCCCGCAGCCGTTCGCTCTCCTCGGCGGCCAGCAGCCCGGCCCGGTTGGAGTCCGCGACCAGCTCCGCCAGCTCCAGCTCGGTGAAGACCGAGGCCACCTCGTCCCGCGGCTCCACCCGGATCAGCCGCAGCAGCACGTTGGCGAACGCGTTGATGCCGAAGATCACCGGCCGCAGCGCGCGGGTCAGCGCCACCAGCGCCGGCCCCAACAGCAGCGCGGTGCGCTCCGGCGCGGCCAGCGCGATGTTCTTCGGCACCATCTCGCCGAACAGCATGTGCGCGTAGGTCGCCACCGACAGGGCGATCGCGAACGAGATCGGGTGCACCAGCGAGTGCGGCACCCCGACCGCGTCGAAGACCGGCTCCAGCAGGTGCGCCATCGCCGGCTCCGCCACCGCGCCCAGCACCAGCGACATCGTGGTGATGCCCAGCTGGGCGGTGGCCATCATCGCCGACAGGTGCCGCAGCGCCCACAGCACGGTGGCCGCGCCCCGCTCACCCGCCTCGGCGCGCGGCTCGATCTGGTCCCTGCGGACCGAGATCAACGCGAACTCCGCGCCCACGAAGAACGCGTTGACCAGGATGGACAGCGCACCCAGCGTCAGTTGCAGCGCGATCATCCGGCACCTCCGGGGCCGGCCAGCGCCGCCGTGCCGCCGGGCTCGGCGTCCGGCGCGGTGATCGCCACCCGCTCCGCCCGGTGCCGGGCGGTCCGTAGCACCCGCAGCCGCCAGCCGGCCACCTCCACGGTGTCCCCCGGCTCCGGGATGCGGGCCAGCTCGGTGGCCAGCAGCCCGGCCACCGTCTCGTACGGGCCCTCCGGCACCGCCAGCCCGATCGCCGCCAGCTGGTCGAGCCGGGCGCCGCCGCCCGCCTCCCAGCGGCCGGGGCCGACCCGCGCCAGGTCCGGCGTCTCCGCCGGGTCGTGCTCGTCCCGCACCTCGCCGACCACCTCCTCGACGATGTCCTCCAGGGTGACCACCCCCGCCGTGCCGCCGTACTCGTCCACCACCACCCCCAGCGACCTCGTCCCGCGCAGCCGCTCCAGCAGCCGGTCCACCGGCAGGCTGTCCGGCACCAGCACCGGCTCCGTCAGCAGTTCGAGCACCGGCGTGCTGGCCCGCCGCGGGCCGGGCACCGCCAGCACGTCCTTGATGTGCACCGTGCCCACCACCTCGTCCAGGCCGCCCTCGTGCACCGGGAACCTGGACAGGCCGGTCTCCAGGGTCAGCGCCGCCGCGTCCGCCGCCGTCGCGCCCGCCGGCAGCGCCCGCACCGCGAACCGGGGCGTCATCACGTTCGCCGCGGTCAGCTCGGTCAGGTGCAGGGTGCGCACGAACAGCTCGGCCGAGTCCCGTGGCAGCACCCCCTCGGCGGCCGAGTGCCGGGCCAGCGCCACCAGCTCCTGCGGGGTCCTGGCCGAGGCCAGCTCCTCCGTCGGCTCCATGCCGAAGGCCCGCACCAGCCGGTTGGCCATCCCGTTGAGGTGCCGGATGAACGGTCCGAAGGTGGCCGTGAACAGCCGCTGCGGGGCCGCGATGGCGCGGGCCACCGGCACCGGCCGGGAGATCGCCCAGTTCTTCGGGACCAGCTCGCCGACCACCATCAGCACCACCGTGGAGAGCACCACGCCCAGCGCCACCGCCACCGACGAGGCCAGCGAGGGCGACAGGCCAAGACCGCCGAGCGGCCCGCGCAGCAGGGTGGCCACCGAAGGCTCCGCCAGCATCCCGATGACCAGCGAGGTCACCGTGATGCCCAGCTGCGCCCCGGACAGCTGGAAGGTCAGCTGACGCACCGCCTGGACCGCGCCGGCGGCGCCCTTCTGCCCCTGCCGGGCCGCCCGCTCCAGCTGGCCGCGCTCCACCGTGGTCAGCGAGAACTCGGCGGCCACGAACACCGCGCAGGCCAGCGTCAGGGCCAGCGCCACACACAACAGCAACACTTCCGTCACGCGGACATCCTCCCTTCGGTTCGTGCCACACCGTCGGATGTCGCGCGTTTGCCCGATTCGCGCCCGGGTACTCGGCGCCGCGCGGAAAAGCCGACAAACCGACCGGGAGCGGCGGGGGACGGGACGGAAGGGAGTGGTCCCGGTGGACCTGGAGCCTGACCCCTACGTGGCGGCCGAACCCTCGGCCGACGGGCGCGAACTGCTGGTCACCCTCGGCTCCGGCCGGACCCTGCGGCTGGTGCCCACGGTGCCGGTGCCCGGCGTGCTCCGGCTGCGCTCGGCGACGCCCGGACTCACCGACGACGACGGCACCCCGATGCTGGTCGAGCTGGCGGACGAGCCCGCCACCCTCACCCGGGTCGCCGACGGCGTCGCCATCACCGGCCCCGGCGTGGACGCCCACTGGGACGCCGGCGGCCAGCCGGGGCAGGGCGTGGTCCAGGGGCTGCGGTTCGGCGCCTACCAGCGGTTCGCCCGGCCCGAGGCCGACACCGTGCCCTGCCTGGCTGGCTACCAGCCGGCGGGCGACGGCCGCCGGGCCGGCTGGGTGGAGACCATCCACCTGGCGCCCGACGCGGCCGTCTACGGCGGCGGCGAGAGCTACCAGGGCATCGACCTGCGGGGCCGCTGGCGGCGGCTGCGCAACACCGAGGAGAACCGGGACGGCGGCCGCGACTCCGCCTACCTCAACGTGCCGTTCCTCTGGTCGGACGCCGGCTGGGGCCTGTTCGCCCACACCGGCGCCCAGGTGGAGGCCGACATCGGGGCCGTGCACTCGGAGGCGGCCTGCGTCCGGATCGACGGCGAGGACCTGGACCTCTTCCTGATCACCGGCGACGGACCCACCATCCTGCGCCGCTACCACGCCCTCACCGGCCGCCCCCGCACCCTGCCGGAGTGGGCCTTCGGGGTGTGGATGAGCCGCAGCTCCTACTTCACCGCCGACGAGGTGGTGGAGACCGTGGACGAACTCGACCGGGCCGGCTGCCCGGTGGACGTCATCCACGTCGACGAGTGGCTGGACGAGACCGTGCTCGCCACCCCCTCCTGGTACACCGAGGCCGACCGGACCCGCTTCCCCGAGGGCTGGGCCCGGCGGCTCGCCGACCGGGGCGTCCGGCTCAGCCTGTGGATCAACCCCTACATCAAGCGGGACAGCCCGCTCGGCGAGGAACTCACCGCCCGCGGCTACCTGGTGCGCGACGGCGCCGGCGAGCCGGCCACCGTCGTCGACACCCCCGGCATCTGCGCCGTCGACTTCACCAACCCCGAGGCCCGCTCCTGGTGGACCCGGCGGCTGGCCGCCACGCTGCGCACCGAGCACAACGCGGCGGTGCTGGCCGACTTCGGGGAGGAGATCCCCGACGACGCCGTCTTCGCCGACGGCCACCTGGGGCCCGACTGGCACAACACCTACGGGCTGATCTACCAGGACGCCGTGCACGAGGCCGGCCGGCTGGCCAGGGCCGGCGACTTCGTCGCCATCTCCCGCTCCGGCACCGCCGGTTCGCAGCGCGACCCGGCGCACTGGGCCGGCGACCTGCCGTCCACCTGGACCGGCATGGTCTCCACGCTGCGCGCGGTGCTCTCCATGGCGCTCAGCGGCTGCTCCGTGGTCACCCACGACGCCGGCGGCTACTGGACCCCGGAGTCCTACCGGCGCGGCAAGGAGCTGCGGGCCACCATGACCCCCGACGCGGTGCACGCCGACGTCGATCCCGAGCTGTACGGGCGCTGGGCCCAGTGGGCCGCCTTCTCCCCGCTGACCCGCTTCCACGGGGTGGGCCGCCGGGAGCCCACCGCCTACCCGGCCCCGTACGGCCCGGCGGCCGTGGCGGCCTGCCGGCTGCGGCACCGGCTGCGCCGCTACGTGGCCGGCGCCGCCGAGCGGAGCGCCGCCGAGGGGCTGCCCCTGATGCGGCCGATGCCGCTGGCCTACCCCGGCGACCGGAGCGCCAGGGACGCCTGGTCACAGTACCTGCTGGGGCCCGACGTGCTGGTCGCCCCGCTGCTGGAGCCCGGCGGCCGGCGCACCCTGTGGGTGCCGGCGGGGGAGTGGCACGGGCTGCTCGGCTGCCCGCCGCTGACCGGGCCCGGCTGGCATGAGGTGGCCTGCGAGCCCGACCAGTACCCCGCGTTCGTCCGCGCCGAGCGCGGCGTGGCCGCCGTCCTCGACCCGGAGGACTGACCGGGGCGCCCCGGCCCGGGCGGTGCTCCGGTCGCCGGGGCGCCGCGATCCCGGCCGACGCACCGGCCGGCCGGCACGGCCTACGCGTCGTGGCCCAGCGCGGCCGCCAGATGGTCCAGCAGGTCGAGCGCCGCGTCCGGGATGACGGTGCCGGGCGGGAAGACCGCGACGGCGCCGGCCTCGTGCAGCGCCGGCACGTCGCCCGGCGGGATCACCCCGCCCACCACGATGCCGATGTCGTCCCGCCCCGCCTCGTCCAACTCCCCGCGCAGCGCCGGCACCAGGGTGAGGTGGCCGGCGGCCAGCGAGGAGACGCCCACCACGTGCACGTCCGCCTCGACCGCCTGCCGGGCGACCTCGGCCGGCGTCTGGAACAGCGGGCCGACGTCCACGTCGAAGCCGAGGTCGGCGAAGGCGGTCGCGATGACCTTCTGACCCCGGTCGTGGCCGTCCTGGCCCATCTTGGCGATCAGGATGCGGGGCCGGCGGCCCTCCGCCTCGGCGAAGCGCTCCACCCGCTCGCGGGCCCGCTCGACGGTGCCGGACGGGCCGGCTTCGTGTCGGTACACCCCGGAGATGGTACGGACATCGCCGGTGTGCCGGCCGAAGACCTGCTCCAGGGCGTCCGAGATCTCCCCCACGGTCGCCTGCGCCCGGGCCGCCTCGACCGCGAACTCCAGCAGGTTGCCGTCGCCGGCCGCGGCCCCGGTCAGCGCGGCGAGCGCCCGCCGGCAGGCCGCCTCGTCCCGCTCGGCGCGCAACCGGCGGAGCTTGTCGATCTGTTGGGCCCGCACCGAGCTGTTGTCGACCTTGAGCACCTCGATCTGCTCGTCGGCCGCCACCCGGTACTGGTTGACGCCGATCACCGGCTGCCGGCCGGAGTCGATGCGGGCCTGGGTGCGGGCCGCGGCCTCCTCGACCCGCAGCTTCGGGATGCCGGCGTCGATCGCCTTCGCCATGCCGCCGGCCGCCTCGATCTCCTGGATGTGGCCCCAGGCCCGGCGCGCCAGGTCGTGCGTGAGGCGCTCCACGTAGGCGGAGCCGCCCCACGGGTCGATCACCCGGGTGGTGCCGGACTCCTGCTGGAGCAGGATCTGGGTGTTCCTGGCGATCCGGGCCGAGAAGTCGGTGGGCAGCGCCAGGGCCTCGTCCAGCGCGTTGGTGTGCAGCGACTGGGTGTGGCCCTGGGTGGCGGCCATCGCCTCCACACAGGTCCGGGTCACGTTGTTGAACACGTCCTGCGCGGTCAGCGACCAGCCGGAGGTCTGCGAGTGCGTGCGCAGCGACTGCGACTTGGGGTTCTTCGGCGCGAACTGCCCGACCAGCCTGGCCCACAGCAGGCGGGCCGCGCGGAGCTTGGCGATCTCCATGAAGAAGTTCATGCCGATGCCCCAGAAGAACGACAGCCGGGGGGCGAAGGCGTCGATGTCCAGGCCGGCGGCCCGCCCGGCCCGCAGGTACTCGACGCCGTCGGCCAGCGTGTACGCCAGCTCCAGGTCGGCCGTCGCGCCGGCCTCCTGGATGTGGTAGCCGGAGATGGAGATCGAGTTGTAGCGCGGCATCCGCCGGGAGGTGAAGGCGAAGATGTCGGAGATGATCCGCATCGAGGGCGCCGGCGGGTAGATGTAGGTGTTGCGGACCATGAACTCCTTGAGGATGTCGTTCTGGATGGTCCCGGCCAGCTTCTCCGGCGGCACGCCCTGCTCCTCGGCGGCCACGATGTACAGCGCCAGCACCGGCAGCACGGCGCCGTTCATCGTCATCGACACCGTCATCCGGTCCAGCGGGATGCCGTCGAACAGCTGCCGCATGTCCAGGATGGAGTCGATCGCCACCCCCGCCATCCCGACGTCGCCGGTCACCCGCGGGTGGTCGCTGTCGTAGCCGCGGTGGGTCGGCAGGTCGAAGGCGACTGACAGGCCCTTCTGACCGGCCGCCAGGTTCCGGCGGTAGAACGCGTTGGACTCCTGGGCCGTGGAGAAGCCGGCGTACTGCCGGATCGTCCACGGCTGGTTGACGTACATCGTCGGGTACGGGCCGCGCAGGAACGGCGCCATCCCCGGGTAGGTCGCCAGGAAGTCCAGCCCGGCCAGGTCGTCCGCCGTGTACAGCGGGCGGACGTCGATGCCCTCCGGGGTCCGCCAGACCAGCTCCTCCACGGAGTGCCCGGTGTGCTCCTTCACCGTCGCCGCCCACCGTTCACCTGCGGTACCTGCGCCCGGTGGCGCGCCCAGCCCGATCCGGGTGAAGTCCGGGATGCCCTCGGTCATCTGGCCACTCCCATCAGCTCGAGCGCGCCGTCCAGGGTGGCCGCCGCGTCACCCCCAAGGAACACCAACTCGTCAACGCCGGCCGGCCGTTCGGGCAGCCGGCCGGCGAGGTAGACCCGCCGCGCGCCGGCCTCGGCCAGCGCGGTGGCCACCTCGGCGGCCTGCTCGGCGTAGGCCGCGTCGGCCCCGCACAGGCAGGCCAGCCCGGCCCCGCTGGCCCGGAACTCGGCCGCCACCGTCGCCGGGTCGACCGGCCCCGCCGCGCGGACCGGCTCGACGCCGCCGGCCTGGAAGAGGTTGGCCGCGAAGGTGGCCCGCGCGGTGTGCGCGGCCACCGGCCCCAGCGTCGCCAGGAACACCGCCGGCCGTCGCCCGGTCGCCGCCAGCGCCGCGTCCGACCGGGCGCGCAACGCCTCGAACGCGTCGTCCCGCCGCACCCGGGGCAGCCCGCCGCCCGGCGCCGGGGGCGCCGGCTCGCGGACCACCGGCTCCTCGTCCAGCAGCGGGAACTCGCTCACCCCGGTGATCGGCTCCCGCCGGGTGGCCAGCCGCCGCGACCTGGCCGCCCAGGTCTCGGCCAGCCGCTCCTCGACCAGCCCGGAGGCCAGCGCGGCGGCCTGCCCGCCGGCCGCCTCCACCTCCTGGAACCACGCCCAGGCCGCCGTCGCCAACTCCTCGGTCAGCGCCTCCACGTACCAGGAGCCGCCGGCCGGGTCGATCACCCGGCCCAGGTGCGACTCCGCCACCAGGATCGTCGAGGTGTTCCGCGCGATCCGCCGGGCGAACCCGTCGGAGCGCCCCAGCGCCTCGTCGAACGGCAGCACCGTCACCGCGTCCGCGCCGCCCACGCCGGCGGCCAGGCAGGCCACCGTCGTCCGCAGCATGTTCACCCACGGGTCGCGGCGGGTCATCATCACCCGCGAGGTCACCGCGTGCTGCCGTTGCGCCCCGGCGGCCGGCGTCGCGCCGGACACCTCGGCGACCCGCGCCCACAGCCGCCGCGCCGCCCGCAGCTTCGCGATGCCGAGGAACTGGTCCGCGTCCACCGCGTACCGGAACTCCAGCTGCCCGAGCGCCTCGTCCACCGTCAGCCCGGCGCCGGTCAACGCCCGCAGGTAGGCCACCCCGGTCGCCAGCGAACAGCCCAGCTCCTGCGCCGGCGAGCCGCCCGCCTCGTGGTACGGCAGCCCGTCCACCACCAGCGCCCGCACCCCCGGGTACGCCCGGGCGCAGCGCACCGCCAGCTCGACCGCCTCGGTCAGCGCGACGTCCCGGCCGGTGGCCGCCCGCACCCCCAGCGGGTCGGCGCCCAGCCCGCCGAGCGCCGCCCCGGGCGCCACCCCGCGGGCCGCGAAGAGCGCCAGCAACTCCCGGGCCGCCGGCCCGAACTCGGCGCCGGCGTCCAGCACCACCGGGGCCAGGTCGAGCAGCACCCCGTCCAGCGCGGCCGGCAGCTCGGCGACCGGCAGGCCGCCCTCGCCGACCACCAGCCACAGCGCGGCGACCCCCAGCTCCAGGTCGGTCAGCAGCGCCTCGTTCAGCCGCGCCGGCACCGGGTCGGCGTGCCGCTGCCGCACCTGCCAGCCGCCCAGCACCGCGCCCTCGGGGCGCCCGCCGCGGACGAACGGCGGGAAGCCGGGCGGCCCGGGCAGCGGGTGGCCGCCCTCCGCCGTGTACAGCGGCCGGGCGGACAGGCCGTCCGGCAGCCGGGTGGCCAGCCGCTCCTCGGCCTCCGCGCCGGTCAGCTCGCCGGCCCCGGCCTTCTTCAACACGCCGGCGGCCAGCGCCCGCCACTGTTCGAGGTCGCCGGGCGGAAAGCCGCCGGCGAGGCTGAGGTCGTCGGGAGGAACTGTCAACTCCATCGCTACGCGCTTCCGCTAGGGGACGACTGGGGGACGTCGCAAGGCATCAACAGGGCAGCACACCGGTGGTCGGCCGGGATAGGTCCTGGGAGAAGTCTGGGGTAGGACAGGGGGGTCGCGGGAGGGCGCCCGTCACGGCGGTGCGGGGCCCAGGGGACACACCACCCGGTCGCAGCGCCCCCGGGTGCCCTCCACCAGCCGGGCGTTCGGCACGTCGTTGGCGTCCACCCAGGCGCGGGCCGCCGCCGCGCTCCGGCCGTGCCGCCGGTGCCTGGCCAGCAGCCGGGCGTCCCGCTCCGCCTCGGGCACCTCGACGTACCACAGCTCGTCGAGCAGCGACCAGGCCGCCCGCCAGCCCGGCGCGTCCAGCCCCAGGTAGTTCCCCTCGGTGACCACCAACCGGGCCTCGGGCGGCACCAGGTGACGCGCGGCCACCGGCTCGTCCAGGGCCCGGTCGAAGTCCGGGACGTAGACCGGCTCCCGGTCCACGGCGGCGACCAGCCGGGTGAGCAGCGCGGCGTACCCGAACGCGTCGAAGCTGGGCTCGGAGCCCTTCCGGGTGCGCAGCCCCAGCCGGTCCAGCTGGTCGTTGGAGAGGTGGAAACCGTCCAGCGGGACATAGGCGGCCACCTCGCCCAGCGCCCGCACCAGCGACCTGGCCAGCGTCGACTTGCCGGCGCCCGGCGGGCCGGCCAGGCCCAGCACGACGCGGCCGGCGGCCGGCACCAGCGCCCGCGCGTCCTCGGCCAGTGGGGTGGATTCCATGGCCATCAGCGTAAGTTAACGAGGGTTCGCTCGTCAGCCGGGTGGGGTGGGCAGCCGGGCGGCCCGCGGGTCACGATCGGGCCGCAGCCCGCGCCAGGACGGCTGCCGCAGCCGCCCCTCCCTGGTCCAGGCGCGGAACGCGACCTCCCCGACCAGCCGCGGCTCCACCCAGTGCGCGAGCCTGGCCCGCGGCCCGGGCACCGGACCGTCGAACGGGCTGCCGGCCCGGGCGAGACCGGTCAGCCGGGTGGTCAGATCGGTCAGCACCGCCTCGCTGAAGCCACTTCCCACGTGCCCGACATAGGCCAGCCGGCCCGCCGCGTCGTAGGCCCCGACCAGCAGCGAACCCACCGTCCCGGTCCGCCGCCCGCCGCCGGCCTGCCAGCCGCCGACCACCACCTCAACGGTGCTGACCAGCGGTGTCTTCACCCACAGCGGGGAGCGGCGGCCCGGCTGGTAGGGCGAGTCCAGCCGCTTGGCGACCAGCCCCTCCAGGCCGTGCTGGCGCGCCACCCGCAGCAGTTCCGCCGGGTCGGCCTCCGGGCCCCGGTAGGCGGGCGGCACCACGAGCCGGCCCGTCGGGTCGGCCGGCAGCCCGGTCAGCGCGGCCCGCCGCCGCCGGTAGGGCTCGGCCAGCAGCCGTTGACCGCCCAGCACCAGCAGGTCGAACGCGAAGAAGACCACCGGGACCTCGGCGAGCAGCCCGGCGTCCGGGCGGCGCCGCTGGTGGCGGCGTTGCAGCCGGCCGAAGTCCGGTCCGCCGCCCGGGCCGAGCGCCACGATCTCCCCGTCCAGCACGGCGGACCTGCCGGCCAGCGGCCCGGGTGCCAGCCGCGCCAACTCGGGGTAGCTGGGGGTGAGGTCGTTGCCGTTGCGACTGGTCAGCCGGGTGCCGCCGTCGGCGGCGACCCGTAGGCAGCAGCGGTAGCCGTCCCACTTCCACTCGTACGCCCAGTCGCCGGTGGGCGGCCGGCCGTCCACCGCCAGCATCGGCGCGACGGCGTCCGGCACCGCGCCGGCGCCCTCCGGTCCCCTGCTCATGGCCCCAGTACACGCCGCGCCACCGACCGCGCGGCGCAGCGGCCGAGCGCGCCGAGCCAGCCCGCCCGGAACGGGCGAAGCCGGGACACGACCCGCCGGCCGGCCGGTTCGGCGGTGCTCGGGGGCCGGCGTGGCAGGGTGGCGGGGGCCGCGGCAGCGCGGTCGGTCAGCAGCACGCCGGAGGAGTCCGATGCCCGCCACTCCCGATCCCGCCGCCGGTGGCCCCTATCCGGCGGTCTGCGGTTTCTCCCATCTCTTCCGGGGCGCCCGGGTGCGGGTGCAGGGGCTGCCCGACCCGGCCGGGTACGTCGCCGCGCCGGCGCCGGTCAGCCTGGAGCTGCTCTTCTCCGACGGGGTGACGCTGCTGGCCGAGGTGCTGGTCGACGCTGGCGGCGCGGCGCTGCTGGCGGTCCCCGCCTACACCACGGAGGCGGGCGCCGCCATCGCCGAACGCAGGTGGCCGGTGCGGGAGTTCGCGGTGGTCGGGGAGCCGGTGGCGGACGTCGAGCTCACGCTGGACGGCCGGCTCGACTGACCGGGTGGCGCGCCGGTGCCCCCGGACCCGCCAGCTGGCGGGTCCGGGGGCACCGGTGGTCGTGCGGCCGGGGGTGGGTCAGCCGACCGGGGTCCAGGTGAAGTCCACCTGGTCGCCGGCGGACAGCTGGTGCTGGCAGCCGCCCACCGCGGTCGCGGTGCCGTTGACGGAGATCAGCCAGAAGTCGTCGGCGGTCTGGCTCTGGCCGTCGATGGTGGTCACCAGGTAGTCGTCGAAGGACGGGTACCAGACGCCGTCCCAGTCGAAGCCGTGCAGCGTGGCGGCGTCGTCCAGGGCGGCGGTCGGGGTGGCGCCGGGGGTGGCGTTGGCGCCGTTGTTGGTGGAGTCGCAGAGCTGGGCACCGCCGGTCGCCGGGCTGACGGTGTGCCCGTCGGTGGTGATGTCGGTGTCGATGATCACGCCGGCGGGGCCGGTGACGGTGAGGCCGACGGTGATCGGCGCGGCGGCCGCGACCTCGTCCTGGGCGTGCGCGACGGGCGCCGTGGCGAGCAGGGTCAGGCCGAGCGCGGCGCCGGTGGCGAGGGCGCGTCTGAGCTGGGTGCTGGGTGCGGTCATGGTGCGTGCTCCTTGTCGTGCGCGGTGATTCCTGGGCGTTCCCCCTGATTTCGGGCAGGGGGTGGTCAGGGCGGGGCACCCCGGCGCGTCGGGCGCCGGGGTGACCGAGTGGGATTCTTCGGGGTGGTGGGCGGTGCGGCCGGGTCAGTGCGCCGCGGTGCGCCGCCGGTGGCGGTGGGCCAGGGCCCAGGCGCCGCCGCCGGCGGCCAGCAGCGCGGCGGCCCAGCCGAGCAGCGGCAGCACCGAGCTGCCGGTGCTGGCGAGGTTGCCGTCGCGGTCGGTGCCGCCGGCGGTCAGGCCGGAGTCGTCGCCGCTGACGCCGCCGTCCAGGCCGCCGTCGGAGCCGCCGGTGGTGGTGCCGAGGGTGGCGCCCGGCTCGGCCGGGTCGCCGCCGGGCGGCTCGGTGCCGTCGCCGTCGCTGGCGCCGCCGGCCAGGCCGCCGTCCGTGCCCGCGTCCGAGGTCCCGCCGTCGGCACCGCCGTTGGCCTGGCCGGCGTCCGCGCCACCGTCGGTGCCGCCGTCCGTGCCGCCGTTGGCGGCGCCGGCGTCCGAGGCCCCGCCGTCAGCGCCCTGGTCGCCGCCGTCGCTGGTGCCCTGGGTGCCGCCGCCGGTGCCGTCGTCCGGCGCGCAGTCGATCACGCCGGGCGTCGGGTCGGCGCCCGCGCCGTCGATCTCGCCCAGCGGCTTGCCGGCCAGCGCCGGGATGACCTGCGCGGTGGCGCGCAGCGCCATCCCGTCGATCTCCGGGTCCATGTAGCCGACGCCGCCCCGGTCGGCGGCCGGCGCGGCGCAGCCGGCCTGGAGGCCGCGCAGCCAACTGACGCCGGACGCGGCGGCCTCGGTGCGGCCCCCGGCGAGCAGTGCCTGGACGGCCAGCGCGGTGGAGTTGGAGTTGGGCGCGCTGGTGGCGTTGTAGCCGAAGCCGCCGTTCGCCTGCTGCTGGCCCTCCAGCCAGTCGAGCGCCGGCTCCGCGTCGGCGGTCCGACCGGCGTCGACCAGCGCCTGCACGGCCATGCCGGTGCTGTCGGTGTCGGGGTTGCAGCGGTCCGGGCGGCGGCTCAGGGAGAGCGGGAAGCCGCCGCTGTCGCAGCGGGTGGAGGCGAGGAACTCCACGGCGGAGTCCGGGAGTTCGCCTTCCCGGTTGAGGGCGAGCACGGCCAGCGACTGGCTGAACTGGTTGGACATGTCGCCGGTCGGCGCGGCGTCGGTGAACCGGCCGTCCGCGTTGAGCCGCTCCAGCAGCAGCCCGGTCAGGTCCAGGCCGCCGAAGTCGCCCGGGTCGCGGTGCTGGACGGAGGCCACCAGCGCCAGCTTGGCGGTGCCGCCGGCGTTGACCGCGTCGGGGCCGCCGCGCCTGGCGTAGTCGGCCGCGTTGGCCGCCAGCCAGTCGGTGGCCCGCTCGGCCGCGTCGCCGGCGGTGCCGGTGGCGGCGAAGGCCAGCACCAGGTCGGCGGTCAGCCCGTGGTCGGCCGAGGCGTGGGTGCCGTCGGTGAGCTGGGCCACCGACCAGGCCACGGCGGCCTCGGCCGGCGACGCCAGCTCGGGCGGCGCGTCGGCCCTGGCGCCGCCGGGCACCAGCAGCGTGCCGGTCAGCACGGCGCTGCCGGCCAGTGCCAGCGCGCCGCGCCACGGTCTGCCGCGGCGGAGCCGGGTCGGCTGGTCAACGGATGTCTGGGTCACGGCTGTTCACGTTCCTTCGACGGGGGCGGGATGGGGTTGGGGGACAGCGGGCACCCCGGCCGGCCGGGGCGCCGGCCGGGTGGCCTGGGGGGCGCCGGCCGACTCGGCCGGCGGGTCGGGGGACGCCGGGGCGTCGAACGTGACCGGGGCGTCGAACGCGGCCCGCCGGGCGGCCCGGCGCAGCGTCACCAGCACGGCGGGCCCGAGCACGCAGATGGCCACCGCGTTGGTGACGGCCCGGCCGGTGTCCCAGCCGAAGCTGGAGGTGGCCAGGGTGTAGAGGAAGAAGGTGCGCAGGTTGGTCAGCGGCCCGGCCTCCGGGTCCACTGCCAGCTGGGTGCCGTCGTCCACGGCGAACGGCCAGAACCACAGGTTCATCACGAAGCCGAAGGCGTAGGCGCTGACCACCCCGTAGGCGGCGAGCAGCGCGATCTCGGCCCGGCCGGTCAGGCCGCGGGGCAGCAGCCCGGCGCCGAGCCCCACCCAGCCGGCCGCCATCATCTGGAACGGCAGCCAGGGGCCGATACCCGCGGTCAGCAGCGCGGAGGCGAAGAGCGAGACGGTGCCCAGCGCGTAGCCGAAGCCGGGGCCGAAGACCCGGCCGGCGAGCACCAGCAGGAAGAACACCGTCTCGATGCCGGCGGTGCCGGCGCCAAGCGGGCGCAGCGCGGCGTTGACCGCGGCCAACACCCCGAGCAGCGCCAGGGCCTTGGGGTCGATGCCGCCCTCGGAGATCTCCGCCAGCACCAGTGCCAGGATCACCGGCAGCAGCAGCACGAAGAGCAGCGGCGCCTGGTCGGCGTGCGCCACCGCCTGCGGCTCGGGCGGCACCAGCAGCGGCCAGCAGAACATGGCCAGCCCGATCAGGCTGGCCAACGCCAACACCACGGCGGCACGCGGCCCCACCCGCAGCGCGGTGGCCCGCCGCGGCAGCTCCGCGGGGCTCATGACACCGCCTCCCCGGTCCCGAGCCCGGTCGCGGACCCGGTGGCGGCGGTGGGCCCGGTTCCGGACCCGGTGGCGACCGTGGGTCCAGTCCCGGTCCCGTCCTCGGCCACGGCCGCCGGCCCGGCCTCGGCCAGCGCGGTCGCCACCTGGGCGACGGTCAGCCACGGATCCGGCCGCAGCACCTTGGCCACCTGGGGGGCGAACGCCGGGGAGGCGCAGACCACCTCGGCGGTCGGCCCGTCGGCCACCAGGTCGCCGTCGGCGAGCACCACCACCCGGTCGGCGGTGGCGGCGACGAACTCCACGTCGTGGGTGGCGATCAGCACCGAGCCGCCCTCGTCGGCGAGTTGGCGCACCAGTCGGCCGAACGCCCGCTTGGCGTCGTAGTCCAGGCCCCTGGTGGGCTCGTCCAGCAGCAACACCGCCGGCGCGGCGGTGAGTTGGATGGCCAGCACCAGGGCGAGCCGCTGCCCCTCGGAGAGGTCGCGCGGGTGCGCGGCGGCCGGCACCCCGGGCGCCAACCGGTCCAACAGGGCGCGGCAGTGCCCGGGTTCGGCCTCGGACTCGGCGTCCGCCTGCGCGCACTCGGCGGCCACCGTCTGGAGGTAGAGCAGGTCGGCCGCGGTCTGCGGCACCAGCCCGACCAGCGCCCTGGCCCGCCGCGGGTCCTGCTCGGCCGGGTCGTCGCCGGCCACCCGCACCCGGCCCGCGTGTCGGGGGCCCGAGCCCTGGAGCGCCCACAGCAGCGAGGACTTGCCGGACCCGTTCCGCCCCATCAGGGCGGTCACCTCGCCGGCCCGCAGCGTCAGGTCCACCTCCCGGACCGCGACCTTACGGCCGTAGGCGACGCTGACCCGCTCGGCGGTCAGCGCGGCCGGCGCGCCGGCCCGGTGGGCCGCCGCCGGTTGCCGGCCGGCCAGCCGGCGGCGCAGCGCCGGCGCGTGCCGGCGGGCGTCGCGCACCGAGAGCGGCAGCGGCCGCCAGCCGGCGACCCGCCCCAACTCCACGACGGGTGGCGCCACTTCCATCTCCGGCAGCAGCTCGCCCGGGGCGCCGTCCCGGACCGTGCCGTCGCCCGGCAGGTAGAGCAGCCGGTCGGCGTACTGGAGCACCCGCTCCATCCGGTGCTCGGCGATCACCACGGTGGTGCCCAGGTCGTGCACCAGCCGCAGCACGGCGGCCAGCACCTCCTCGGCGGCCGTCGGGTCGAGCGCCGAGGTCGGCTCGTCCAACACCAGCACCTGCGGGTGGGTGGTGAACACCGCGCCGATCGCGACCCGTTGCTGCTGTCCACCGGAGAGGGTGCGCAGCGCCCGGTGCCGCAGCTCGGCGATGCCCAGCAGGTCGAGGGTCTCCTCGACCCGCTTCCGCATCACCTCGGGAGCGATGGCCAACTGCTCCATCGCGTAGGCGAGTTCCTCCTCCACCGTGTCGGTGACGAAGCCGGCCAGCGGGTCCTGGCCGACCACTCCCACCAGGTGCGCGAACTCCTGCGGCGGGCGCTGGTCGGTGGCCTGCCCGGCCACCGTGACCCGGCCGGCCAGCCGGCCGCCGGTGAACCGGGGCACCAGCCCGTTGACCGCGCCGAGCAGCGTTGACTTGCCCACCCCGGTCCGGCCGGCCACCAGGCACAACTCGCCCTCGGCCAGGTGCAGTCCGACGTCCCGCAGGGTGGGCTCCGGCGCGTCCGGGTAGTGGACGGTCACCGCCTCGAAGTCGATCACTCAGCTCACCTCGGCGGGCGGTGGGGGCGGCGTGAGGTAGCCGGGCAGCAGCCCGAGCAGCACCGCCAGCAGGGGCAGCGGCGCCACCTCCGGCCAACTCAGCGGCGTCAGCGACGGGTAGATGTCGGTCGGATCGATCCTGGTGGCCAGGTGCATCACCGCGGCGGCGGCCAACCCGCTGCCCACGGTGAGTAGTTCGGCGCCGCGCCAGCGGTCGGGCCGGTACCCGGTGCGGCGCACCCGGCGCCCGCCGGCGGCCAGCCCGAGCACCGCGACGGCCAGCCCGGCCAGCAGCAGCGGCAGCCCGAGCGCCGGCGGCGCCGAGCCGTCCAACAGCCCGTACAGCCCGGCGCAGACCCCGAGCAGGCCGCCGATCACCAGCGTGCCGACCAGCGCCCGCCGGCCGCCGGCCAGCGCGCCGGTCCGGCCGTAGCCGCGCGAGGCCATCGCGGCGGCCAGCGCCAACGACCGGCTGAGCGCGTCCTCAAGGACCGGGATCAGGATGCCGCGCACCGCCTGCCGGCCCTTGCCGGCCGCGCCGCGCAGCCGCCGGGCCCGGCGCACCCGGCCGACGCTCTCCACCAGCTGCGGCGCCACGCTGAGCGCCACCACGACGGAGGTGCCGATCTCGTGCAGCGCGCCCGGCAGGGTCTTCAGCAGCCGCTTGGGGTTGGCCAGCGCGTTCGCCGCGCCCACGCAGATCACCATGGCCGCCAGGCGCAGCCCGTCATACGCCCCACCGAGCACCTCCTCGGCGGCCACCGGCCCCAACAGCCGGATGCCGGCCGCCGCTTCGGGCAGCGGGATCTCCGGCAGGGTGAGCAGCACCGTCTCGCCGCCCCCGCCGCCGAAGACGATCCGGAAGAGGACCCGCAGAGCGACGATCACCGCGCCGAAGACCAGGTACATCCGGAAGGACAGAGCCCAGGGCGCGTCCCCGCGGCGACGCGCCACCACCAGCCCGGCGACCGCGATCAGGCAGGCCAGCAGCAGCGGGTTGGTGGTGCGGCTGGCGACCACGGCCAGGCAGAGCGCCCACAGCCACCAGGCGCCCGGGTGCAGCGCCCGGGGCAGCGGCCGGGCGAGCCGCCCGGCCGCGAGCCCGACGCCCGTCACCGGTCATCGGTCGGTCGCTCGTCGGCGTCGGCCGTGCCGGCCGGGCCCGCCGCGGCGCGGCGCCGCCGCCAGGCGGTGAGGCCGCCGGCGCCGAGCAGCACGGCCAGCAGGCCGAACGTCGCCAGGGTGCCGGTGGACGGGCCGCCGGAGTCGTCCCTGGCGGCCTGCTCCCGGGCGAACTCCTCGTCGCTGCCCGACCACTCGGCCGCCTCGGTGGGCTGGGGCGCCGCCCCGACCTCGGTGCCGTCCTCGGCCGCCGGGTCCTCGTCGGCGTCCTCGGTGGGCTCGTCGGTCGGTTCGTCGCCCGGCTCGGCGTTCTCCTCGGCGCCGTCCGGCTCCGGCGCCTCCTGGTCCCGCTCCGGCGCCCGGCCCCCGTCGCCGTCCGCGCCGCCTGAGCCGTCCGCGCCGCCCGAGCCGGAGCCGCCGGTGGCCGCGCCGCCGGAGCCGCCGGCACTCCCGGCGCCGCCGCCGTCCGAGCCGCCGCCGGAGCCCCCCGCACCCCCCGAGCCGCCGGAGCCCGAGCCGCCGCTGGCCGAGCCGCCGCCCGAGCCACCGGAGTCGGCCCCGCCCGAGCCGCCGTCGGCCGGCCGCTGGGCGGCGACGCCGGGCGGCGGGGCCGAGCCCTCGTCCGCGTCCAGCGAGAACGACCAGCCCTCGAAGGTGCCCTCGGCCGGCGTGCGGTAGGTCGCGCCGCGCTGGCTGTAGGTCCAGTTCTCGCCGTTGTCCGCGTGCCAGTACGACCAGTAGGCGGTGGCCGGCGGGGTGTCCACGCAGGGCTCGGAGTCGGCGCCGGGGCGGCCGTTGATCCGGCAGACGAAGGAGTCGCCCCAGCGGTTGGTGCCGGTCACCTCGAAGCCGGCGTTGCGCAGCGCGGCCAGCCCGTCCGCCTGTGGCCCCGGGGCGCAGCGCACCACCCGGCCGCCGCCCAGCTCGCGGAAGTCCACCACCACGGTCACCCCGGACGCGTCCGGGCAGTGGCCGGGCGTCCCGGCGGCCGGCCTGGCCGGCGCGGGCGCCGCCGCCGAAGCGGCCCCGACGGGGCCCAACAGGGCGGCGAGCAGAGTCAGCAGCGCGCCGAGCGCGGCGGCGCCGGCGGAACGGCGTGCCATCGGGGACCTGACCTTTCCCAGGTCCGACGCGTGACCCCCGACGCGTCCGGCGCGGGCACGAAAAACCCCGGCGCACGCGTGACGCGAGCGGCGGGGGCCGGCCAGCCGGGGCTGTGGGCTCCACGCTGCGAACCATGACAGTGAGAAGCGAAACCACGCGAACGGCCGGGTGTTCCGACTCGCGGCGCCCCTGGGGGGAACGCCGCTCACGGTTGCAGGTCAGCGCCGGATTCGCACCGGACTTCCCCCGCACCAGACGCGCTGAGTTGTCCATCCGTCCTTGACGGAATCTTTTCAAGAGTAGAGAAAACCCGCCCATATGACCAGTCAGGGCGCACCTGTTCGACGGCCCAGGGTGACGGAAGCGGCCCGGCGCGCCTCCCCCGTGAGGGAGCGCACCGGGCCGAACGCGCCCCGCCGGCCCGCCGGTTACCCGGCGCCGGCCGCCGCGAACGTCACCCGGTGCAGCTGCCCGGGCAGGTCGTTGACCACGTACAGCTCGCCGTCCACGGTCTCCCCGAACGCGGTCACCTGGGTCGGGAACTCCCCGATCACCGCGGACTGGTAGTCGCCCGAACCGTCCGCGCGCAGCGCCCACGCGCTGCTGGAGCAGTAGTCGGTGGCCACATAGGTGCCCGCCGCCAGGTCGGCGAACTCGGCGCCCCGGTAGACGTGCCCGCCGATCACCGCGCAGCCCTCGGTCGAGGTGGCGTAGGTGAAGACCGGGTCGGTCAGCGTGGCGCCCTCCCGGCACTGGCCCGGGTCGAACTCGGCCAACCCCTCCCGGCAGGCCCAGCCGAGGTTGGCCCCGCCGCCGTCCGCCGCCAGGTGGTTGACCTCCTCCCAGGCGCCCTGGCCGACATCGCCGATCCACAGCGAGCCGTCGGCCTGGTCGAAGGAGAACCGCCACGGGTTGCGCAGCCCGTAGGCCCAGATCTCGCCGCGCGCCCCGGCCTCGTCGACGAACGGGTTGTCCGCCGGCACGCAGTAGGCGAGTTCACCGCAGGACTGGCTGACGTCCAGCCGCAGGACGCTGCCGGCCAGGGTGTCCAGGCGCTGCCCGTTGCCGTCCGGGTCGCCCGCGCCGCCGCCGTCGCCCAGGCCCCAGTAGAGGTACCCGTCGGGGCCGAACGCCAGCTGGCCGCCGTTGTGGTTGGTCTGCGGGTGCGGCTCGGACAGCAGCACCTCCAGGTCGCCGGCGGCCAGGTCGTAGCGGGCCAGCGTCACGTCGCCGTCCGGCAGGGCGGTGTAGGCGACGTACAGCAGCTGGCTGGTGGCGAAGTCCGGGGCGGCCTCGATGCCGAGCAGGCCACGCTCGTTGCCGGCGCCGGTCACCACGTCGGTGAGGTCGGCCAGCGGCTCGTCGGCCAGGCCGGTCGCCGGGTCGTGGACCCGGATCGTGCCGCGCTTCTCGGTGATGAACAGCCGGTCGCTGCCGTCGTCCGGCGCGGTGATCGCGGTGGGCCTGGCCAGGCCCGTCGCCACCTGCTCGGTGGCCAGCGTCAGCTGCTCCAGCGGCACCGCGGCCGGCCGGGCGGTCTCCTCCTCGGCGGCGCCGGCCGACCAGGCGAGCCCGCCCAGCGGGACGGCGGCGGCCAGCACGGCGGCGGCCAACAGCCGGCCGGTGCGGCGGCGGGTGGGGGGTGTCGGATCGGCTCCTCGGGGGTGACGGCGTGGCATGGCGACTCCAGGAGTGTGGGGGACATCCTCGGGGGTGGGGCCACGTGCTGCCGGCGCTACCGGCCGGGGACCCGGGGTGGGCACCCCGCCGCGGCCGGGGTGGACGCTACCCGTTCGCCACCCCGCGCACCAGAGCGTGAACGTCCCCCGGCCGCAGTCGAGTTGACGAGGCCGGGGCGGCCGGCGCGGGGAAAAGTGGTTGGCCGGGTGCCCGGCGTCGGCTGGGATGGCGGCATGGATGTGGACCGGGTACGCGCGCTCTTCGACCGCCGGCTGCGCCGCGAGGCCCCGCCGGACGAACCGGGAGCCGTGCGGGAACGCGTCGGCGACGTGGTGTGGCAGACCAGCCGGCACGGCGGCTGGAACGGGGTCGTCTGGTCGGGCTGTGCCAGCGGCGCGGCCGCCGACCTGGCCATCGCCGAGACGCTGCGCCACTTCGGCGCGCTGGGGCTGCCCTTCGAGTGGAAGCACTACGCCCACGACCAGCCGGCCGACCTGGCCGACCGGCTGCGCGCCGCCGGGTTCCGGGCCCAGGAGCCGGAGACGCTGATGGTGGCCGAGGTGGCGGCGCTGGACCGGGAGCCCGTCTGGCCGGCGGGCGTCTCGGTCCGCGAGATCACCGACCCGGCCGGCCTGGGGCCGGTCCTCGCACTGCACCACCGGGTCTTCGGCGGCGACCAGGAGTCGCTCGGCCGCCGGCTCGCCGCCCAGCTGCGCGAGGCCCCGGAGCTGACCCGGCTGCTGCTCGTCGAGGCCGGGGAACTCCCGGTCTGCGCCGCCCGGTTGGAGCTGATTCCCGGCACCGGCTTCGGCGGCCTGTGGGGCGGCGGCACCCTCCCCGAGTGGCGCGGCCGGGGGCTCTACCGGGCGCTGGTGGCGCACCGCGCGGCGCTCGCCACGGCGGCCGGCTGCCGCTACCTCCAGGTGGACGCCGTCGCGGCCAGTCGCCCCATCCTGCGCCGCCTCGGCTTCACCCCGCTCACCGTCACCACCCCCTACCTCAGCCCGGGGTAGCCCCGGCCTCGGCGGGCGCGGCGTCCCGCCCGGCGGCGCCCAGCCGTTCGGTGAAGAACGCCACGGCCTCGGCCGCGGTCCTGGGCCTGGCCGTCGGGTCGGCCGGCTCCTCGGCGTAGAAGTCGTCGTGTCGCACCGCCGGGCCGGCCGACCGGCCGTGGGCCGTCGGCACGTGCTCCAGGTAGGGGCGGACGTCCAACTCGTAGGGCGTGACGGTGTCGGCGCCGCCCCAGCGGATCTCCACCGGCACGGTGATCTCCCGCAGGCTCGCCACGGTCGCCACGTGCCCGATGGCGGGACAGATCTGGAAGACGGCCCGCACCCGGGGATCGGTGTAGTCCCCGACCGCCTCGACGGCCCGGGCCGCCAGCTCCTCGTCGCTGACCTTCGCCCGCAGCGCCCCCACCACGTCGGGGAACTCGGGGACGCCGTCCAGCGGCTCCGTCGTCTCGTACAGCGCCCGGAGCACCGCGCCGTCCAGCCGGGCGCCGGCCAGTGCCGCCGCCGAGTAGCCGCCCAGCGAGAAGCCGACCGCGCCGACCGGGCCGAGCGGGCCCTCGGCGGCCAGCGCGTCCAGCACCAGGCTGAGGTCCAGCGGCCGGTCCCAGACGAAGAGGAAGCCCTCCGGCTCGTAGCCGTCCAGGAAGTTGTTGCCGTGGTGGTCAACGGCGACCACCTCGAAGCCGGCCGCCGTCAGCGGCCCGGCCAGCCAGCCCATGGCGCTGCCCGAGCCGCCGGTGCCGTGCGAGACCAGCACCAGCGGCGCCGGCTCCCCGGCCGGCAGGTCCGGCCGCCACCGGTAGATCCGGACCGGCCGGGGCTGCCCCGGGCTTCGCAGGTCAGCGCGGGACGGGTCCAACAGCACGCTGATCTCGGGACGTTGGGGATCCTGTTGGGTCATGCGACCAGCCTACGAAATCCGGCCGCCGGGCGGTCGGCGACGCGCCCCTACCCGGCCGGTCGGCCCGGCGGGGCAGCCGGGGCCGCCGGGGAGCCCTCCAGCTCGGCCAGCCACCCCGTCCAGGTGTCGAGTCGGCCCAGGGTCAGGCGGAGTTGGGCCAGGTACTCCAGGGTGTGCCGGTGGGCGGCGGCCCGTTCCGGCGCGGAGACCGGGCGGTGGCCCAGGGCCCGCCACAGCAGGAACGCGGCGCCGCCCAGCCGGTTCGCCAACAGCCCGCCGAAGACCGCCGGGTCGGCCGGCAGGACGCCGCCGCCGGCCGCCCGGTAGGCGGCCAGCACCCGCAGGAAGCCGGCCCGGGACCAGCCGTCGGGGGTGCGGGCGAAGGCCAGCGCGGCGCGCGCCGCCTCCCAGGGCGCGGGCTCGGGCCCGGCGCCCTCCCAGTCCAGCAGCACCGGGGTGCGCGTGGTCACCAGCACGTTGTCCGGCTTGACGTCCCGGTGGGTGAACACCGGCTCGCTCGGGGCGAGTCGCGCCGTGAAGCCGGTGACCAGCCGGTACGCCTCGGCGACCGCGTCGAGGTGACCGGCGACGGACCGGAGGAACTCTGGGTCGGTCGCCGGCGGCGCCTCGGCCAGCCAGGTCCGCCACTCCTCGACCGGGTGCGGCGGGTGGACCTGCCCGCCGGCCGGCGCCTCGACCGCCAGGGCGTGCAGCGTCGCCAGCGTGCCGCCGACCCAACTCCGCACGTCGTCCGGCACGTTGAGATCGTCCAACCGGTCGCCTTCGGACCACTCCCAGGCCAGGAAGCTGACCGGCTCGCCGCCCAGCGGGAGGTCGGCCAGCGGGCTGCCGGCGGCGGCCGGCGCCGGCGGCACGACCGGCCGGGGCAGCGGAACGCCGGCGGCCAGCGCGGCCCGTTCGACGGCGGCGGCCAGCAGGTGGTCCCGCCACCACCAGTCCTCCCGGGACCGGTTGAGCCGCTTGACGGCCCAGGTGCCGCGCTCGGTGCGCAGCCGGTACAGCGGGTGGGACAGCCCGCCGGGCACCGGCCGGCATTCCCGCACCACCGAGCCGAGGCCGAAGGCGACCGCGACGGACCGGGTGTCGGCGGGGGAGAGCGCGAGCTGCTCTGACATGCCGAGCACGCTAACAGCCGTCCCGGCCGGGCCGGTTCCCCTTTTTCGTCGGCCCCGCCCCGGCGGTCCTGGCCCGCCGACGGCGGCCGGGCGCGCCCGGGTGAACCGGTGCGGGCGGTCGACACGGCCGGACGGTCCCGGCCCCCTCCGCCCCCGCCTTGGTCGAGCGTGCCCGGTTCGTCCGGCGACGCCTTGGTCGAGCGTGCCCGGTTCGTCCGGCGACGCCTCCGGACTCTCCGGCAGGTCGGCCGGCCCGGCCCCGCCCGCCCGGCCCCGGCCGGCAACGGCCGGGCGGGGCGGGCCACGTGCGCCGCCGCCGGCGGGCGGGCGCGGCCCCGGGGTCAGGGGTGGCGGGCGGCCAGGGCCAGGGTGCGGCGGGCGCCGGCGACCACCGCCGGGTCGACGAACCGGCCGTCCGGCAGGGCGGCCGCCCCGGCCTCGGCCGCGGCCGCCGCGAGGATCTCGCCGGCTGCCGCCACCTCGTCCGCGGTCGGCGTGAACGCCTCCTCGATCACCGCGAGTTGGCGGGGGTGGATGGCCGCCCGTCCGCACAGCCCCAGGGACCGCCCGACCCGGCAGGAGTCCGCCAGGCCGGCCAGGTCCCGCACGTCCGGGTAGACCGACTGGGCCGGCGGGTCGAGGCCGGCGGCCCGGGCCGCGACCACCGCGCGGCCCCGGGCCCAGGCCAGCCCGGCCTCGTCCCGCACCCCCAACTCGGCCCGCAGGTCGGCCTCGCCGAGGGCCAGCCCCGCGACCGCCGGATGCCCCGAGGCGATGGCGAACGCCGCCTCCAGGCCGAGGGCGCTCTCCAGCAGCGGCCACAGCGGCGGCACCGGGCCGGTGGCGCCGGCCCAGTCGGCGACCGTGGCCAGCGCGGCCGCCCCGGTCACTTTGGGCAGCCGCAGGCCGGCCAGCCCCGGCAGCCCGGCCAGCCGCGCCACCTCCCGCCGGGCCAGCGGGCCGGCCACCGCGTTGACCCGGACGTGCACCGGCACCGGTGTCCGGTCGGCGAGCAGTTCGGCGGTGGCGTCCAGCGCGTACCGCTTCCGGTCCGGGGCGACCGCGTCCTCCAGGTCCACGATCACCACGTCCGCGCCGGCGCGCAGCGCCTTGGCGACCACCTCGGGCCGGTCCCCCGGGGCGTAGAGCCAGGTCAGCGGCGGGCGTTCGGGCCCGGTCACAGGGTGCCCGCCGCGCGCAGCCGGGCGATCTCGTCGGCCGGGACGCCGAGTTCGGCCAGCACCGTGTCGGTGTCGGCGCCGTGCGGCCGGCCGGCCCAGCGGATGCCGCCGGGCGTCGCGGAGAGCCGGAACAGCACGTTCTGCATCCGGAGCGTGCCCAACTCCGGGTCCGGCACCTCGGTGACGGTCTCCAGCGCCCGGTACTGCGGGTCGGCCAGCACGTCCCGCACGTCGTAGACCGGGGCGACGGCGGCCTGCGCCGCCTCGAAGTCGGCCAGTACCTGCGCCCGGTCGTGCCGGGCGATCCAGGAGCCGACCGCCTCGTCCAACTCGTCGGCGTGCGCGGCCCGTCCGGCGCCGCTGGCGAACCAGTCCGCCTCGATCAGCTCGGGACGGCCGACCAGCCGCAGCACGCGTTCGGCGATGGACTGGGCGGAGGTGGAGACCGCGACCCAGTGCCCGTCGGCGGTCCGGTAGGTGTTGCGGGGCGCGTTGTTGGTCGAACGGTTCCCGGTGCGCGGCTGCACGTAGCCCAACTGGTCGTACCAGAGCGGCTGCGGGCCGAGCACGGTCAGCAGCGGCTCGATGATGGCCAGGTCAACCACCTGTCCCCGGCCGGTGTGCGCCCGCCCGGCCAGCGCCGTCATCACCGCGTAGGCGGTGGTCAGCGCCGCGATCGAGTCGGCCAGGCCGAACGGCGGCAGCGTCGGCGGGCCGTCCGGTTCGCCGGTGATCGCGGCGAAGCCGCTCATCGCCTCGGCGAGCGTGCCGAAGCCCGGCCGGCCGGCGTACGGCCCGAACTGGCCGAAGCCGGTGACCCTGGCCAGCACCAGCTGCGGGTTGACGGCGTGCAGTTCGTCGGGCCCCATGCCCCACTTCTCCAGGGTGCCGGGGCGGAAGTTCTCGATCACCACGTCCGCCCCGGCGGCCAGCCGCAGCAGCAGTTCGCGGCCGTCCGGCGTGGACAGGTCGAGCGTGATGGTCCGCTTGTTGCGGCCCAGCAGCTTCCACCAGAGCCCGACGCCGTCCTTGCTCGGCCCGTGGCCGCGGGACGGGTCCGGCCGGCGCGGGTGTTCGACCTTGACGACCTCCGCGCCGAAGTCGCCGAGCAGGGTGGCGGCCAGCGGCCCGGCGAAGAGCGTGGCCAGGTCCAGCACCCGCAGGCCGGCCAGCGGCGTCGGCCGGTCGTCCGGCGCGGAGCCGGTGGTCGCGGCGGTGGTCGGGGCAGTCGTCGAAGCGGTGGTCGCGGCGGCGGAGTTGTGGGTCACGACGCCCTCCCGGGGGTCGGTGCTGAGCGGAACAGGGTGTCGATCTCGGCGCGGTTCGGCATCGAGGCCGAGGCGCCTGGACGGCTCACGGCGAGCGCGGCGGCGCCGGCGGCCCAGGCCATGGCCCGCGGCACCGGTCGGCCCTCGCCGACCGCGACGGCCAGCGCCCCGACGAAGGTGTCGCCGGCGGCCGTGCTGTCCACCGCCCGGACCGGCACGGCCGGCACGCTGACCGGCTCGGCGTCCCGGGCGGCGTAGAGGCTGCCGGCGGCGCCCAGGGTGATCACCACCTCGGGCACCAGGGCCAGCAGTGCCCGCGCGGCGGCCAGCGGTTCGGCGACCCCGGTCAGCACCGCGGCCTCGTGTTCGTTGGGGACCAACAGGTCGGTGAGGGCCAGGAGTTCGGGCGGTAGCGGTTGGGCGGGCGCCGGGGTGAGCACGGTGCGGACGCCGTGCGCGCGGGCCGCCCGCACGCCGGCCAGCACCCCCTCGACGGGCAGCTCCAGCTGGGTCAGCAGGGCGTCGGCCGCGGCGATCCGTTCCTCGTCGCCGGTGGCGAGGCCGGTGACCGTGCTGTTGGCGCCCGGCACCACCACGATGGAGTTGCCGCCCTCGTCGTCCACCACGATGTGCGCGGTCCCGCTGGCGCCCGGCACGGTGCGCAGGCCGGTGGTGTCGACGCCGGCGTCGGCGAGCGCGGCGCGCAGCCGGGGCGCGAACGGGTCGTCGCCGACGGCGCCGATCATGGCGACCCGGCCCCCGGCGCGGGCGGCGGCGACGGCCTGGTTGGCGCCCTTGCCGCCGGGCAGGGTGCGGAACTCCCGGCCGGCGACGGTCTCCCCGCGACGGGGGGCGGTGGCCACGAAGGCCACCAGATCCATGTTGGTCGAGCCGAGGACCGCGACGGCGGTGGCGCGGGGTCCGGTCATGCGGGGGCCTCCTGAGCTGGTGCGGGGCCGGCGGGGCCGGCGGGGCCGGCGGGGCCGGCGGGGCCGGTGGTGTGCCGGGCCGCGTCGTGGTCGGGCGGCGGGCCGCCGGCGGCGTCCGGCTGGCGGCCGTCCCGGGCGGCGTCGTCGCGGGTTGTCCCGTGCCGGGCGCCGGCGGTGGGTGAGGTGACGTCCGGGGCGACTCCGCCCGGGGCAGGCGCGGGGCCGGCGTGCAGGTCCGGGGCGGCTTCGCCTCGGGTGGCCCGGCGTCCGGGGTCGGCGTCCGGGCTGGTCGTGCCCCGGGCGGCGGGTCGGGCGGCGTCTTCCCGGCGGGGGCTCCCCGACCCGGCGCCGTCCCGGCCGCCCCCGCCGCCGGCGGGCGCGGCGGCCGGGGCGACGGCCGCCGTCAGTTCGGCCAGGGTGTCGAAGCCGACGCCGTCGAAGCCGGCGACCGAGCTGGCCAGCCGGTTGTCCAGCGGGGCGGTCCAGCGGCTGGGCAGCGCCGCCGGCGTGCCGGCCAGCGCGCCGGCCAGCGAGCCGGCGGTGGCGCCGTTGGAGTCGGTGTCCAGGCCGCCGGCCACCGCGCGGCAGACGGCCGCGGTGAACGCGCCCCCGCTGTGCGTCAGCGCGGCGGCCAGCAGCGCGGCGTTGGGCAGCACGTGCACCCAGTGGTGGCCGGCGAAGCGGGCGTGCAGCTCGTCCACCGCGCGGTCGAAGTCCCGGTGCGCGCGGGCGGCGGCGACGCCGGCCCGGACGGCGGCGGCGTACCGGGAGCCGGGCGGCACCACGGAGAGCCCGACGGTCAGGCAGCGGTCCACGTCCGCCCGGCCGGTCATCGCCTCGGCGAGCGCCGCCGCCACGAACATCGCCCCGTAGACGCCGTTCCCGGTGTGCGTCAACACCGCGTCCCGGTGGGCCAGTTCGGCGGCCCGACCGGGGTCGCCCGGGTGGGTCCAGCCGAAGACGTCGGCACGGATCTGGGCGCCGATCCACTCGCGGAACGGGTTGTGGTGCCGGGCGGTCGCGGGTGGCTCAAGGCCGGCCAGCAGGTTGCGGTAGGCGACCCGTTCGGCGGTGAAGGTGCGGCCGGCCGGTAGCTCGTCCAGCCACACCCCGGCCACCTCGGCGGTACCGAAGTCGGTGCCGTGCCGCTGGAGTAACAGCAGGTTGAGTAACGGGTAGTTGAGGTCGTCGTCCTCCGGGGTGCCGGCGATGTTCTCGGCCAACGAGGTGGCCGCTGAGCGGCGGTTCCACGGGTGCGCGGCCAACAGCTCGGCCGGCACGCCGCGTTCGGTGAACCAGTTGTCCAGCGGCCAGTTGCCGGCGGCCCGGGCCAGCGCCCGGATCGCCGACAGCGGCAGCTTCTCCACCGGCTTGCCCAGCACGCAGCCGACCGCCCGCCCCAGCCAGGCGGCCGCCAGCCGGGCCGGCTCCGGCGCAACCGGTCGGGCCGGCGGCGCCGGCCAGGCGGGGCAGGCGGCCCGGATGGCGGCCAGCTCGGTCGGCTCGCGGTCCGCCAACGGCGAGGGCAGCGCGGCCAGTTCGTCCAGCAGCGCGTGGGCGAGCCGGCGCCGCTCGGGCGGCGCCGGGGTCGGCGAGGCGCCGGCCCGGTCGGGCGCCGGCCGGCCGCCGGCGGCCAGCCAGCGCCGCTCGACGGCGCGCGCGTCCCGCCCGTCCTGGGCGGCCTGGGCCAGCTCGTGGCCGACCAGGTCCTCCGGCTGCACCCAGGTCAGCCGCAGCCCGGCCGGGCTCGCGGGCGCCCCCATCAGGCCGCCTCGATGGCGCGGAAGAGCGCCTCGTGGGCGCGGCGCCTGGCCAGGTCGCGGGCGAACACCTCGCGCGCCACCTCGGCCAGCGCCACCGCCGGGGCGCGCAGGTCCAGCCGGCTGGCCCGGCCGACCTCCTCGCTCCACTCGGCCGGCACCGCCCGCTCGCCGGCCAGCGCGCCCACCAGGGCGCCGCTCATGGTGGCGATCGAGTCGCAGTCCCTGCCGTAGTTCACCGAACCCAGCACGGTGTGCCGGTAGTCGCCCCGACCGATCAGCAACATGCCCAGGGCGATGGGGAGTTCCTCGATGGCGTGCAGCCGGGACGGCCGGCGGGCGCCCAGCGACGGCTGGCGGTACTCGGGCCCGACCGTGTCGAACGGGGCGACGGCGGCCCGCAGCGGAGCCAGCGCCGCCTCGTAGTCGTCGAAGCCGGCGGCCACCTCGCAGACCGCCTCGATCGCCGCCCGGGTGCCGTCCTTGGCCAGCGCCAGCGCCGCCGCCACCACGGAGTCGGGGGTGGCGTCCGGCTGGCAGGCGGCGGCCACCGCGCCGGCGAACACACCGGCCGCCTCCCGGCCGTAGCTGGACTGGTGGGCGCCGGCCACGTCCAGGGCCTCGGCGTAGGCGCCGGCCGGGTTGGCCGCGTTGACCACCCCGACCGGCGCCATGTACATCGCGGCACCGCAGTTGACGATGTTCCCCACGCCGGCCTCCCGCGGGTCCACGTGGCCGTAGTGCAGCCGCGCCACGATCCACTTCTCGGCGAGGAAGATCCGCTGCAACGGCAGGGCCTCCGCCTCCAGTTCGGGAATCCAGCGGGGGGTGCCCATCAGGTCGGGCACCAGGTGGTCGGCGACCGCGTAGGCGTCCAGGTGGTCGCGGACCCGCTCGTAGACGCGGACCAGGGCGTGGGTCATCAGGGTGTCGTCGGTGACGTGCCCGTCGCCCTTGTGGTACGGGGCGATCGGCCGGGCGGTCCGCCAGTCGTCCCGGTGGAACGGCTCGACGATGCCCTGCACCCGGCCGCCGTGCCGCTCGACGATCGCCTCCGGCGTCCAGCCCTCGACGGGCCCACCCAGCGCGTCGCCCACGGCGGCGCCCACCAGGACCCCCGCGGTGCGTTCGGCCAGCGACGGCGCCACGGTGACGGTCTCGTGTCGGTTCATGCTCGGAGTCCTTCCGACGATGCTGCGAGGTGATCGGCAGTGACTGCTTGGGTTCCAGCGGGGCCGGCGGCGGGGTCGGCTGTCGGTCCGGCGGCTGGTCCGGCGGCGGGGTCGGCGGACGCGGCGCCCGCCGGGTCCGGCAGGCACGGCGCCGACTCCAGCGCGGTGGCCAGCTCCACCAGGTCCACGCCGGCCAGCCGGGGCAGCGCGCAGCCGGCCAGCGTCCGGCAGGCGTCCCGCCAACTCGCCGGCAGCGCCGCCGCGCCACCCACCACCCCGGTCAGCGCCCCGGCCAGGGCCGGCGCCGAGTCCGCGACCCGGGAGAGGCAGGCCGCGCTCGGCACCGCCTCGGTGACCGCGCCGGCCGCCGCCGTGGCCACCGCCAGGGCCACCGGAACCGTCTCGGCCGCCGCGATGCCGTAGCTGTAGACGTGGTCGACGATCTCGTGCTCCAGGACCGGGACCAGCGCGAACGCGTTCCCCGGCAGCCCCGGCCTGGCGGCGGCCGCGGCCTGCCCCAACTCCACGGCGCGCAGCGCGTTCCGCCGGATCTCGGTCTCCGCCGGCAGCTGCCGCAGCGCGGCGGCCACGCAGCTCTCCATCGGGCCGCCGCCGAGCGCCACCGCCACCGCGGCGGCCACCGCCCGCGCCCCGTGCACCCCGTCGCCGTCCTGCGTGTAGCGGGCGTCGAACTCGGCGAGATCGGCCGCCGCGGCCGGCTGCCCCGGGTGCACCACGGCCAGCACGGCGGCCCGCACGCAGGCCGCGTCGTCGAAGTAGTGCGGGTTGTCGTGGCCGGTGGCCGGCGGGCGCAGCCCGGCGGCCAGGTTGCCGAGGCCGGCGCGGACGGAGATCCGGGCCCGCAGCGGCACGTGCGCCGACTCGATCTCCTCGGCCTGCTCGGCCGCCGCCGCCACCTCGTCGGCCAGCGCGTTCCAGGCCAACGCCAGGGCGGAGCGCACCCGTTGGTCGGTGGAAAGGTCGCTGCCGCCGGACACCGTCGCGGACAGCACCGCCTGCGCGGTGAACGCCGCCCACTCGGCGTCGTCCGACGGGCCCAGCCGCAGCGGGTCGGGCGGCTGGTTCAGCGCGATCGGCACCGGCAGCGTGGTGGTCGCGTTCTGCTCGGCGAAGGTGTCCAGCTCCCTGGTCAGCCGGCGGGTCCAGTCCGGCAGTCGGGTCGCCCGGTGCCGGCCCGAGGGCCAGCCCGCCGCGTCGCCGGCCGCGATGCCCAGCAGCAGGCCCTCGATCCGGCGCTGGCCCCCGTCGGCGGTGGGGTGCGCGCTCACGCGACCGCCCCCGCGCTGTCGTCCGACGTCGGCGTCAACAGCTCGGCCACATCCAGCACATGACGGCCCGCCATGGACGGCAGGCAGCTGCCCCGCACCGGGCCGATCGCCGCGGCCCAGTCGGCCGGGATGGCCGACTCGCCGCCCAGCGCGCCGGCCAGCGCCCCGGCGACGGCCGCCGTGGTGTCCGCGTCCCGGCCCATGTTGACGGCGGTGGTCACCGCCTCCCGGAACCGGCCGCGGGCCGCGGCGAACGCGCCGAACGCCAGGCCCACCGCCTCCGGCGCCAGGTCCGTCCACGGGTAGCCGCCGATCACGGTGGCCGACCTGACCGCCCGCTCCACCGAGAGCCGGGTGGCCAGCGGGTCCCGCCTGGCCCGCCGGGCCGCCGACACCGCGCGGTGCAGCGACCTGGCCGTCCAGGAGTCCTCCGGCACCACCGAAAGGGCGGCCTGCACCACCACCTCGGGCCGGTGCCCGACCATCGCCGCGGCCACCCCGGCGGCCACCGCGCGCCCGCCGTAGATGCCCTCCCCGTCGTGCGAGACGGTGCCGTCGATGGCGACCAGCCGGGCCGCCTCCGCCGGCCGGCCAGCCGCGAACACCCCGAACGGGGCGGCCCGCATGGCCAGTCCGTCGCTCCAGGCGTGCCGGTGCTGCGCCGAGATCGGCGCGGCCAGGCCCCGGCGGAGGTTCTCCAGGGTGCCGCGCTCGCTGAAGCCGGCGCCCTTGAACGGGCCCTCGTCCCGGTCGGCGATCCAGGCGTGCCAGGCCGACTCGACCTGCGCCACGGTCAGCGCCGAGCCGTGCTCGGCCAGCAACAGGCCGGAGAAGATGGCGTACTCGGTGTCGTCGGTGCCGGCCGGGTCCTCGCTGACGAACCCGTCGATCCGACCCCACCGGTCACGGATCTGGGACGGGGTGAGGTTCTCCGCCGGCGCGCCCAGGGCGTCGCCCACCGCCAGGCCCAGCATCGCGCCCCTGGCGCGGTCCCTGGGCACGACGGGGGGCGCTCCCGCGGTCATGGTCCGAAGCCCGCGGGGCCCGTCCGGGCTCCCCGCGGCTGGCGTCGTGGTTCTCGGCTCGGGAACGGGGTCGAGGCTGACGCTCATGTCTGACGTGCTCATTTCTGGTTGGGCGGAAGCCTCCGACGCGGCGGGCCGCTAGCGCTGGTAGCGGTTGAGAATCCGCTGGCCGTCGTCGGTGAGCTGCTCGCGGAGACGGTCCAGATCGATGCCCCCGCGGTAGTACTCCTGGAGCGCGGGCGTGGCGATCTTGTCCTTCCACTCGGGGTAGCCGCGCACCCCGAGCACCGGGGAGGGACGCAGCTCGCCGGCTATTCGGGTCCCGGTGCGCCAGCCGTGCTCCGGGGTGTCCAGCGCCGGGTCCGCGAGTGCCGTCTCGCTGGTCGGCAACATCCAGTCGCCCAGGGCCAGTCGCACCTGGTGCTCCGGCTGGGTGAGGAAGGCGACGAAGTCGGCGGCGGCCCGCTGGTGGTCGCTCTCCTCGGCGACCGACAGGGTCTGCGGTGCCGTCCCCTGCGCGAGGCCGTGCTCGGCGCCGCCGCTGGGCATCGGCAGCACGGTCCAGGCGAAGCCGTCCGGTGCCTGCTGGGCGACCTGCTGCCGGAAGGAGAAGTTCAGCGGCAGCATCGCGTACCGGCCGGCGTAGAAGCCGGGCAGCGTGTCCGAGCCCGACATGCCCAGGGCGCTCGCGGCGGCCGTGCCGTCCTCGTGCACCTGCCGGTGGATCAGCTCGGCGACGGCGGAGTCCGCCGGGCCGTAGCGCACCTCGTTCCGGCCGTCCCGCCGGGTGAACACCTGGCCGCCGGTGGAGAGCGAGAGGTTGACGGTCTGGGTGACCGGCTCCCTCATCGACCAGGCGACGCCGTGGGTGTCGGTCTCGCCGTCCCCGTCGGTGTCCCGGGTCAGCGCGGCGCTGGCCGCCTCGAACTCGGCCCAGCTCCACGGCGCGTCGGGGGTCGGCACCCGCACCCCGGAGTCCGCCAGCAGCGCCTGGTTGACCACCAGCACCCGGGGCTCCTGGAGGAACGGCACCCCGTAGAGGCCGCCGTCGTACTCGGTGGTCGACCAGGCGGCGGCCGGCACGTCGGCCAGCAGCTCGGCGGGGAGCAGTCCGGTCAGGTCGGCGAGGAAGCCGCCGTTCGCGAAGTCCGTCAGGTCCGAGGCGTCGTTGTGGATGACGTCCGGCGCCTCGCCGCCCTCGAAGGAGGTCAGCAGGTGGTCGTGGATGTTGTCCCAGGAACCCTGCACGTAGCGCACCTGGACGTCCGGGTTGGCCGCGTTCCACTCGGCGACCAGATCCTCGTTGGCGGCCACCGACTCGGCCTGCCAGGCGAGGCTCAGGAAGTCGAGGGTGACCGGCCCGTCCGGATCGCCCGAGCCGCCGCCGCAGCCGGCCGTGCCCAACAGGGCCAACGTCAGCGTGGCGCCCAGCAGCCGGGCCCGGCGCGCGGCGCTCACGCCTTCACCGCCCCGGCGAGCATCCCGCTGACCAGCCGCCGCTGGAGCAGCGCGAAGAACAGCAGGCTGGGCAGCGTGGCCAGCAGCGCGGCGGCGGCCAGCGGGCCCAGGTCGGCGACGCCCTCGGCGCCGATGAAGTGGGTCAGGATCACGGACATCGTCTGCTTCTCCGGAGACTTGAGCAGGACCAGGGCGAAGAAGAACTCGTTCCAGGCGGTCACGAAGGAGAACATCAGGGTGGCCACCAGGCCCGGCGTCAACAGCGGCAGCACCACGCTGACCAGCGTCCGCGGCCGGCTGGCCCCGTCCACCGCCGCCGCCTCCTCCAGCGCGACCGGCACCGCCCGCACGTAGCCGCGCAGCATCCACAGCGCGAACGGCAGGTTCCACACCACGTAGACGACGACCAGCCCGGGCAGCGAGTTGATCAGGTGCAGGTTCCGCAGCACCAGGAAGAGCGGGATGATCACCAGCACGAACGGGAACATCTGGCTGACCAGCACCCAGACCGTGCCGACCTGACCGATCCGCGACCGGTAGCGGACCATCACATAGGCGGCCGGCACCGCGACCGTCACCGCGATCACCGCCGAACTCGTCGCCACCAGCGCGCTGTTGAGCGCCGACCTGAGCAGCGGCTGGGCGTCGAACGCGGCCCGGAAGTTCTCCAGCGTCGGCTGCTCCGGGATCCACGTCGGGTCGATTGAGCCCAGCTCCTGCGGCGACTTCAGCGCCGTGGACAGCAGCCACAGCAGCGGGAAGCCCAGGAAGACCAGGTAGCAGCCGAGCGCCAGGTACTGCCCGGCCCGGCCGGCGCCGCGCGCCAGCCGCCGCCGGGTCGGCGGCCGGGAGACCGGGGGCGCGGGTCGTGGGGTGTCGCTCATCGGGCGTCCTCCCGCAGCCTGCCGCGCAGGAACAGCGCCAACAGCACCGCGACCAGGGCGACCATCGCCAGCCCCATCGCCGCCGCGTAGCCGTACTGCCCGTACTTGAACGCCTCCTCGTAGGCGAAGAGCGCCGGCAGTCTGGTGTTGCCACCCGGGCCGCCCTGCGTCAACACGTAGACCAGCCCGAAGGAGTTGAAGTTCCAGATCAGGTTGAGCGCGGTGATGGCCAGCACCACCGGCCGGATCGCCGGCCAGGTCACCGAGGCGAACCGGCGCCACGCCCCGGCGCCGTCCAGCTCGGCCGCCTCCCGCAGCTCCCGCGGCACGTTCTGCAACCCGGCCAGCAGCACCACCGTGGTCTGCGGCATGCCGGCCCAGACGCCGACCGCGATCACCGAGGGCAGCGCCAGCGACAGGCTGGTCAGCCAGTCCACATCGCTCTCGATCAGGCCCAGTTGACCCAACGTCTGGTTGAGGATGCCGGCGTCCTGGTGGTACACCAGCCGCCACATGATGCCGACCACCACCTCCGGCATCGCCCAGGGCACCAGCGCCAGGGTGCGGGCCAGCCAGCGCAGCCGCAGGTTCTGGTCGAGCAGCAGCGCCAGGCCGAGCGCCAGCAGGAACTGGAGCGTCGTGACGCACAGCGCCCAGACCAGTCCGATCCGGAAGGAGTCCCAGAAGAGGGTGTCGTGCCGCAGGTCGGTGAAGTTCAACAGGCCGACGAACTGGGTGGGTTCGGTGCGGCCGGCCTGCGCGTCGGTGAAGGCGAGGGAGACCGCGTACAGCAACGGGCCCACGCTCAGCACCAGGATGGGTATCAGCGCCGGCAGCAGCAGGAACCAGGCGCCCCGGTCGAGCCCCAGGGCCCGCCGGCGCTCGGCCGGCGTCCTCGGGGGCGGGGTGCCGCGGTTCCCCTGACCCGGGACGGCTTTGGCCCGGGCGGGAAGCAGAGTCATGCGAACCTCATGGCTTCGGGTCGGTCGCCGGCGCGGTCGAGGCGCGCACGACGAGGCGGGGTGGGGCGGTGGTGGTGCGGGGCGCCGGGCCGGCGCGCTCCCCGCCGGGGGGCGCCGGCCGGCCGTCCAGCCGGTCCAGCAGCAACTCGGCGGCGCGCCGGCCGCGTTCGGCGGAGCCCAGGTCCACGCTGGTCAGTGGGGGCCAGGCGACCTGGGCCAGCTCGCTGTCGTCCATCCCGGCGACCGCCAGGTCCGCCGGCACCCGCAGGCCGCGGGCCAGCAGGGCGTGCGCGGCGCCCAGCGCCAACTGGTCGTTGGCGCAGAACAGCGCGTCCGGGCCGGCCGGCAGCAGCCGCCGCGCGGCGCGGGCGCCGGCCTCCACCCCGAACTCGGTGCGCACCACCAGCTCCGGCCGGTAGGGCAGGCCGCACTCGGCCAGCCCGGCCCGGTACCCCAGCTCCCGGTGGTGCCCCGGCACGGTGTCGGCGGGGCCGTTGACGAAGGCGATCCGGCGGCGGCCGGTGGCGTGCAGGTGGCGCACCGCGAGGGTGGCGCCGGCCACCGAGTCGGCCCGCACGCTGTCCACCGGCACGCCGGGCGGCAGCGAGCCGATCACCACCACCGGGCCGGCCGCCGCGCCGAGCGCGGCGACGTGCGCGTCGGTGATCCGGATCGGCACCAGGATCAGCCCGTCGCTGGTGCGGTCCTGGAGGCTGCGCAGCACGGCCAGTTCGTCCTCGGCGACGGCGTCCGTCGAGTGCAGCAGCAGCCGGTAGCCGGCGGCCTTGGTGACCTCCTGGATGGCCCGGACCATCGCGACGTAGACCGGGTTGCCGATGTCCGGCATGGCGAAGGTCAGTTGGCGGGTCCGGCCGCCCTTGAGCGAGCGGGCCACCGCGTTGGGCACGTAGCCCAGCTCGGCGGCGGCCCGCCGCACCCGCTCGGTGGTGTCCCGGCGGGCGCCCTGCCCGTTGAGCACCCGGGAGACGGACGCGATGGAGACGCCGGCGCGTTCGGCTATGGACACGATGGTCGGCGGGCCCCCGTCTGGCATGTCCTGTCCCCTTGTGCTGTGTTCATGGTGGTTGGCGGTCTTCACCCCGTGTTCGGCTGGTTCCGGGAAACGTTTCCAGCCGCTGGAATCGTTTACAGATGCTGGTGGCGCGGGCCTGGCCCGTCAAGGGGTCGTTGACCCTGGGCTGTTGATCGGTCGGCTGTCACCGAGAAGTATGGCGGGGGTGTGGCCACGCTATGGGCGGTTCGTGGCGAATGTGGTCGGTCCGGCTGACATCCCACACGCATGTGCGAACCCCGGCGGGGCGGCGACGGGGGTCGGCGGTGCGCGGGACGGCGGGGCCGTCGCGCTGCGCGGCGGCCCGCGGCCGAGGCGGCCGTCGCCCGCGAGGGAGGCGGTCGCTTCCCGTGGGTGGGTGCTGTCGCTGGGTGTCTCTCCGGCGTGGCTACGGGACGAGGCGGCTGGTGAAGCCGGCCGCGCGGAGCCGGTCGAAGGCGGCGCGCACCTCCGTCGGCACGGGCTGGCTGATCATGAACCCGCGCTCCGGGTAGACCAGAAGCCGCTGCTGGGCGCCGACCAGCATGTCGATGACCAGGGTGGCGTCCCCCACGGAAGCGACGTAGTCCGCGAACGACATCGGCGAGGAGGCGCTCACCACCTCGACCTCCGGCCAGAGCTTCCGCGCGGTGGCGTAGGCCCGCCGTTCCTCGTAGGGCTTGCTCACCAGCAGCACTGAGTCCACGGCGATCCCGCGGTCCGCCAACAGGGCGCGCGAGAAACGGATGTTCTCCCCGGTGTTCGTCGCCCGCGGCTCGACCAGGATCGCCGCGTCGGGCACGTCGAGGGTGAGCGCCCGCTCCCGGTAGTGCTGGGCTTCGCCCCTTGGCATCCGCTCGCGGGTGGTCGGGCTGTTCGCCCCGGTGAAGAGGACGAGCGGCACCAGCCCCGCCCGGTAGAGACTGGCGGCCACGTCCGCCACCCCCAGGTCGTGACTGCCGAGCCCCACGGCGACGGAGCACGGGCGCGGCTCGTGCCGCATCCGCTGATACCCCCAGAGGACGCGGGCGTCCGCCCACGCCTGCTCGGTGATGCGCTCGCTCATCGCGGCATCCGCTCGTCTCGCGCCGCGTTCCGGCGCGAGCCCGGCATCCGGCAGGCGGCTGACCGCCCGGGCGGTTGCGCGACGTGTGCCGACACCCGGTCGAGGGGCCGTGTCGGGGTGTGAGGCCGCCCGACGTGACCTTGGCACGGAGGCCCGCCGGCACGGGCGTCGGGTGGTCGCCGAGCGGCTTCCGCTTCATCTGCCCTCGACATCAGACAGTCCTCATCTCGTAGCGCAGGCTCTGGGTGCCCGCGTGGAAGACGGACACGTCCACCTGGAACGGGAGTTCGTGGTCGCCGAAGGTGTGGCGGAGTAGGTGGAGCACGGGCTCGTGGTGGTCCAGGTCGAGGAGTCGCTTCTCCTCCTCGTCGGGCATTCGGGCTCGGACCTCCTCGGTGACGGTGCGGGCGACGAAACCGAGGGAGGCGAGCAGGGTCACCGCGCCGCCGGGGATCTTGGCCCGTTGGGCGAGCCGCGTCCCGGCGGCCACCTCCAGGGGGTAGTAGCTGCCGGTCACCTCGGTGGCCTCGTCGTCCAGGTAGATGATCCGGCGTCGTTCCACCACGGAATGGCCTGCGGGGAGGCCGAACGCCCGCGCCACCGGCTCGGGGGCCGGCACCGTCCCGGCGCCGAGGACGCGTTGGGTGCCGCGCCGACCTCGGGCGGCGGTCTCCGCGCCCCAGGCGTCGCCCTGCCCCGCCGCACGCGCACGCGTGTACGGCGCCGACGTGTTGACCCACTCATTGCCACCCACCACGCGCCACTCCGTTCGTTGCCAGGCCGCGCCTTGCCACTGTGCACGGTGAGCATAGAGACCAACCTCGCTACCTTCGCGAATAGCGTCTTGGTCATGCGTGATGCGAAGGCGAGAGGGCCGGCTCCCACTGCGGGGACCTCGGCCCCTGGGCCCCGTTCTCGTTGACGCCGCCGGCATCCCCTTCGGCGATCCGCGGATCCGGTGGGTTGTCGCCTGCCAACTTGCCGTGACCCTCGACAACTTCACGTTCACCGACCTCGAAGCGGAGGTTCAGGCGGCCGGCAGCACGACCAGCGACCATGGGCGGCACGGGTAGGTCGAACCTGTCACACCAGGACGCCACGTAGGCGTTTCGCAGCAGGAGCGACGACCGGCTGGGCGTTCGCCAGCGAACCCCCGCGGTGGCGCGGGGGTTCGTGGGTCAGAGCCAGCGGGGGAGGGGTGGCGGGTCGGGGGTGGGGTGGCGCAGGTGGTGGGGGCCGCGGCCGAGGAGCCAGCGGACCAGGTCGGCCTGGCGGCCGGCGACCGTCGGGCCGGTGCCGTCGCCCACCACCAGGGGCGCGGCCCGGTCGTCGGCCGCCAGTGTCAGCGCCGGCGGTTCGCCGCGCCGCCGCCAGGCGCCGACCGCGTCGGCCGCCAGCCGGTCCAGCAGGTCCGGCGGGAACGCGCCGAAGCCGGCGCCGGTGGCCAGGTCGACGGCGTGCACCCAGACCTCCCTGGTCCGCATCCAGGCCGTCTCGGCGGCCGGCACGGTCCGCCCCTGCGCGGTGACCACCTCGGCCGTCCAGGCGGCCGACGGCAGGTCGCGCCAGGCCACGTCCAGGTGGGTCGCGCTGTGCGCGAAGAGCGCGCGCAGCGCCCGGGGCGGCAGGCTCGCGCCGTACTCGATCTCCCGCGCCCGTTGTTCGGGCGAGGCGTACATCGGGTGCGGCTCCCCGGTCTCGGCCCAGGCGCAGAGCCGGGTCAACGCCCGGGCGTTGTAGCCGACATGGGCGACCAGCGCGGCCCGGCTCCAGCCCGGCAGCAGGCTCGGCCCGGCCAGCTCGGCGTCGCTGATCCCGGCCAGTTGCCGGGCCAGGAAGGCGGTGCCGAGCCGGGCCAGCGCCAGTTCGGCGTGCGGCGCCCCGGGGGCGTCGGTGCGCAGCCCCGGGCCCTGCCGGCGCCGCAACTCGGCCCGGGCGGCGGCCAGTTCGTCGAACGCCTGGCCGGTCGCCCCGGCCCCGGCCCCCGTCGCCCCGACCCCGGTCGGGCTGGTCATGCCGGGGTCGCGGCCGTGGCCACCGGCTCGGCGACCGTCGGGTTGCGCAGCGTGCCGAGCCCCTCGACCGTGGTGGTCAGGGTCTGACCGGGCGTCAGGTAGCGGGCCGGCTTGCGCGCGTGGCCGACGCCGCCCGGCGTGCCGGTGGCGATCACGTCGCCGGGCCGCAGCGTCAGGATGGTGGACAGGTAGGCGATCAGCTCGGCCGGGTCGAAGACCAGGTCGTCGGTGGCCGCGCGCTGCACCTCCTCGCCGTCCACCGCCGTCACCAGCGCCGGGCCCGGGGTGAACTCGTCCGGGGTGACCAGCTCGGGCCCGAACGGGGTGCTCGCCTCGAAGGACTTGCCCGGCAGCCACTGGAGCGTCCGGTACTGCCAGTCCCGCATGGTGACGTCGTTGAGCACCGCGTAGCCGGCGATCGCGGCCCGCGCCGCCGCCGGGTCGGCGCGCCGCACCGTGCTGCCGACCACCACGGCCAACTCGCCCTCCCAGTCGATCTGGTCGGACTCCGGCGGCAGCAGCACCGGGTCGTTGGGGCCGACCAGCGCCTCCGGGTACTTGGTGAACACGGTGGGCGCGGTGGGCAGTTCGCGGCCCATCTCCAGGATGTGGCCGCGGTAGTTGAGCCCCACGCACAGGATCTTCCCCGGGTGCGGGACCACCGGAGCCAGGTCCACGTCGGCGTAGGCGCGTTGTGGTCCCTCGGCGGTCCGCGCCCGGTCCAGCGCGCCGGCCCGCAGCAGCGCCCCCACGTCCTCGTACGCCAGCTCGGTGACGGTCTCGCCGGTCACTCGCACCGCCCTGGTGCCGCCCTCGGGCAGCCGGATCGTCGCCAGCCTCATCGGTTCTCTCCCTCTACGTGCGTACGCGCGAAGCCAAGCCGTTCCATCACCGGCGCGTCGGAGAAACGGAACAGGTCAAGGGTGGAGCCGCCCTCGGTGCCGGACTCGGCCCCGACCGACCAGGGCACCCAGGAGGGCACCACGAACAGGTCGCCCTGCTCCACGGTGTGTTCGACGCCGTCCAGCACCACCCGGCCGCGCCCCTGGAAGACCTGGAAGACGCTGGAGCCCACCTCTCGGCGGGTGGCCGTCTCGGCCCCGAGTCGCAGCCGGTGGAACTCGGTCCTGATGGTGGGCAGCACGTCGCCGCCGGTGGTCGGGTTGACGTAGCGGATCGCCGCGTGCCCCTGCCCCACCGTCGCCGGGTGCCCCTCCTCCTCCAGCAGCAGCTGCTCGGTCAGCGCCCGGTCGGTGTGCTCCCACCGGTAGGCGGCGATGGGGGAGGCGACGGTGTCGGCGAGCCCGGTCAGCGGGCGCAGCCCGGGGTGGCACCAGAGCCGCTCGGCGCGCGAGTGGCGGGGCGTCGCGTAGTCGGTGACCCGGTCCGAGCCGAACTCGAAGAAGCCGACGTCGGTGTAGTGCGAGAACGGGATGTCCAGCCCGTCCAGCCAGGCCATCGGCCGGTCGGTCTCGTTGTGGTGGCCGTGGAACTGCCAGCCGGGGGTGAGCAGCAGGTCGCCGCGGCTCATCCGCACCGGGTCGCCGTCCACCACCGTCCACACGCCCTCGCCCTCCACCACGAAGCGGAACGCGTTCTGCGCGTGCCGGTGCTCCGGGGCGGTCTCCCGGGGCCCGAGGTACTGGATCGCCGCCCAGAGCGTGGGTGTGGCGTAGGCGTGGCCGGCCAGCCCGGGGTTGGCCAGCGCGATGGCCCGGCGCTCGCCGCCCCGGCCGACCGGCACCAGCTCGCCGGCCCGCGCGGCCAGCGGGTGCAGCGTGCCCCAGCGCCAGACGTGCGGCCGGGCCCGGGGGGCGGGGCTCATCGGCATCAGCTCGCCCAGCTGGGTCCACAGGGGGATCAGGTGCTCGGCGTCGAAGTCCGCGTAGAGCCGCCTGAGTTCGGGTGAGTCCTCGGCCGTCATGGGGTTGCCGACCGACGCGTGGTCGGTGGGTCGCTCGTCCACGGTCATGAGCCCTTCCTTTCTCGCGCTGCCTGGCGCGCCGCCGTCCGGCGGGGCGGTGCGCGGCCGTCCGGCTGCGGTGTGCTGCCGTCCGGCGGGTGTCGCCCGCCGGGGCGGGACGGGCCACCGGCGGCCGACCGGCCACACCCTAGGAGCGGTCTTCGGGCGGTCCGGTGCCGCCGGCCACGGGATTCTGCTCCGTGGAATGGCGCTCAGCGGAACGCGTCCGGGCCTTGGCGTTTCGTAGTTCCGCATAGCAGAATCGCAGGTGGGGCGCCGGGCATCCCGCCGGCCGGCGTTCCTAGGGTTCCGGTCCCAGAGACGGGTCACGGGTGTGGCCGGCGAACGGGCGGCGGAGCGCCGCCCCGGCGGCCACCCGACGGCCCAGCGGGCGGCCGGGACCACGGCCGGCACCGAGCGGCCGGAGTGACGGCCACGGAGAAAGGCACGGCAAGCAGATGAACGTTCTCGTCGTCGGCGCGGGGATCGGCGGACTCACCCTCGCCCTGGAGCTGCACCGGGCCGGCGTGCCCTGCCGGGTGCTGGAGGCGGTGCCCGAGCTGGCGCCCATCGGCGCCGGCGTCAACCTGCTGCCGCACGCGGTCCGGGTGCTGGACCGGCTGGGGGTGGCGGGGCCGCTGGCGGCGGCCGGCGTCGAGACCGCCGAGTCGGTCTTCTTCAACCGCTTCGGCCAGCTCTGCTACCGCGAGCCGCTCGGCCGGCACGCCGGCTACGCCCACCCGCAGCTGTCCATGCACCGCGGCGACGTGCAGCTCGGCCTGCTGGCCGCCGTCCGGGACCGGCTCGGCGCCGACGCGGTCGCACTCGGCCGCCGGGTGGTCGAGGTCAGCGACGACGGGCGGCGGGTCACCGCCACCGTCGAGGACGCCGCCACCGGCGCCCGCACCACCGAGACCGCCACCGTCCTGGTCGCCTGCGACGGCATCCACTCCGCCGTCCGCGCCCAGCTCTACCCGGCGGAGGGCGCGCCCCGCTACTCCGGCGTCACCATGTGGCGCGGGGTCACCCCCTGGCAGCCGTTCCTCAGCGGCGCCAGCATGGTCAGGGCCGGCTGGCTGACCTCGGGAAAGATGGTCATCTACCCGGTCAGGAACGCCGTCAACGCGGCCGGTGACCAGCTGGTCAACTGGGTCGCCGAGGTGGAGCGCCCCCGGGACACCACCCGCGACTGGAACCGCGTTGGCCGGCTGGACGACTTCCTGGACGTCTTCGCCGACTGGCACTTCGACTGGCTGGACGTGCCCGCGCTGATCCAGGGCGCCGAGACCGTCCTGGAGTACCCCATGGTCGACCAGGACCCGCTGCCCCGCTGGACCTTCGACGGGGTCACCCTGCTCGGTGACGCCGCCCACCCCATGGTGCCGCGCGGCTCCAACGGCGCCGGCCAGGCCATCCTCGACGCCCGGGCGCTCGGCGAGGCGCTGGCCGCCACCCCGGCCGACCCGCGCGGAGCGCTCCTCGCCTATGAGGCCGAACGCCTGCCGGCCACCACCCAGGTGGTGATGACCAACCGCGTGCAGCCGCCGGACACCATCCTCAAGGAGGTCCACGACCGCACCGGGGACCGGCCCTTCGAACGGATCGAGGACGTCATCAGCCAGGAGGAGATGGCCGCGATCTCCGACCACTACAAGAGAGTCGCCGCATATGACAAGGATCTCGTCAACCGCCCCTGACGACCGCGCCACCGGTCGCCCCGCCGGCCGGGCCGGGCCCGTCCGGGGCGGCCCGCCGGCCGGCTGGCCGGCCACCCCGCCGCCCTACAGCCTGGCCTCGGTGGACAACGCGCTGCGGCTGATCCACGCCCTGGACGAACGGGGCGAGCTGCGCGTCTTCGAGGCCGCCGAACTGCTGGGCGTGGCCCGTTCCACCGCGCACCGGCTGCTGTCCACCCTCACCTTCCGCGGTTTCGCCACCCAGCGCGGGGACAGCCACGTCTACCGGCCGGGCCCGGCCCTGGTGGACGCCGGGCTGCGCGCGCTCGGCCGGCTCGACCTGCGGCAGGTCGCCAGGCCGCAGCTGCGGGCGCTCTCCGAGGACACCGGGGAGACCGTCCACCTGGTGGTGCTGGAGGGCAACGGCGCCCGGTTCGTGGACGGCGTGGAGTCCCCCCAGCCGCTGCGGGTCGGGCTGCGGGTGGGCATGGTGCTGCCCGCGCACGCCACCGCCGCCGGCAAGTCGATCCTCGCCGCGCTGCCACCCGAGCGGGTCCGCGACCTCTACCCGCGCGGCGTGCAGGCGCTGACCGACCGCACCCTCGGCAGCCTGGACGACATCCAGCGCCACCTGACCACCGTCGCGCAGACCGGCTACGCCACCAACCACGGCGAGAGCGCCGACGACGTGGCCGCGGTCGGGGTCGTCATCCGCGACCAGGCCAGGCAGCCGGTCGGCGGGCTGGCGCTGGCCGCGCCGGCCGAACGCCTGCTGCCGCCCCGCATCCCGCTGATCGCCCAGCGGATGCACCGCGCCGCGCACACCATCAGCGGCCACCTGGTGCCGGGCAACACGCTGTAGTCGGCCAGGGGAGTGGGTAGGGAAGCCGGCATGGCATACCAGCGATTACAGCCAGGCGACCCGGACCGGGTGGGGCGCTACCAGGTCCTGGCGCGGCTCGGCGCCGGCGCCATGGGACGGGTCTACCTGGCCCGCTCGCCGGGCGGCCGACCGGTGGCGGTGAAGGTCGTGCGCCCCGAGGTGGCCGAGGACCCGGCGTTCCGCGCCCGGTTCGCCCGCGAGGTCACCGCGGTGCGCCGGGTCAACGGCTTCTTCACCGCCGGGGTGGTGGACGCCGACCCGACGGCCGACCCGCCGTGGCTGGCCACCGCGTACGTGCCGGGGCTGCCGCTCGGCGAGGCCGTCGCCGCGCACGGGCCCTGGCCGGAGGCGCCGCTGCGGGCGCTGGGCGCGGCGCTGGCCGAGGCGCTCGGCGCGATCCACGCCGCCGGCGTCGTGCACCGGGACCTCAAGCCGTCGAACGTGCTGTTGGCCGGCGACGGGCCGCGGGTGATCGACTTCGGCATCGCGCTGGACGTCGCCGGTCCGGCGCTGACCGGAACCGGCTCGGCGGTGGGCACGCCCGGGTTCATCGCGCCCGAGCAGCTGCGGGGCAGGGGGGCCCGCCCAGCCAGCGACGTGTTCGCCCTCGGGGCGGTGCTGGCGCACACCGCGACCGGGGCCGGCCCGTTCGGCTCCGGGCTGGTGCACGAGGTCAACTTCCGGGCCGCGTTCGAGCCGGCGGAGCTGGGCGGGGTGCCGGCCGGCCTGCGGGACCTGGTCGGCCGGTGCCTGGCGAAGGAGCCGGAGCGGCGGCCGGACGTGGCGGAGCTGGTGGACCGGCTGGGCGCCGACCCCCGGGGGCTGGCCGCCCTCGACTGGCTGCCGGCGCCGGTCGCTCACGCGGTCCGGGAGCGCGCCGAGCCGCCCCCGGCGGAGCCGCCGTCCCCGGCCGTCCCGCCCCCGCCGGTCAGCCCGCCGTCCCCGTCCTCGTCGCCGGCCGGGGCGTTTGGCCTCTCGCGGCGCCGTGCGCTCGCCGTGGCCGGGGGGTTGGTGGGGGCCGCCGGCATCGGCGCGCTCTCCTATGTCCTCGCCACCTCGGGGGACGGCGCCGGCCCCAGCGACGGCGACGGCCAGAGCAAGGGTGGCGCCCGCACCGTGCGGATCGCCGTCCAGGCCCCGTTGAGCGGCGACGGCGGCGCCGTGGGCGCGGACCTGGTGGCGGGCGTACGGCTGGCCGTCGAGCTGGCCAACGCCGCCGGCACGTACCCGCACCTACGGTGGGAGGTGCGGGAGATCGACGACCTGGGCCAGGCCGACACCGCCGTCGAGGCGGCGCGGACGGCGGTCGAGGACGACCGGGTGCTCGCGGTGGTCGGCCCGGCCTACACCAACACGGCGCGCGCGGCCGGCCCGCACTACGCGGCGGCCGGCCTGGTCGCGGTGACCCCGCTGGCCACCGGCCCGGACCTGGCCGAGCCCGGCACGGCCGCCGCCGTCCTGCGCGGCGTCCCGAGCGACCGGCAGACCGGCGCGGCCATCGGCGACCTCCTCGCCGGGAGCCCGGCCGGAGCCACGGCGGTGGTCGTCGACGGCACCCGGTACGGCGTGGATTTGGCGGAGGCGGCGGCGGAACGGCTGCCGGCCCCGGCCCGGGCGGCGGTGCCGCCGGTCGCCGACGCGGCGCTGGTCGTCACCGGGAGCGGCGCGGCGTCCGTCGTCTTCGGCGGCGAACTGGACCAGGCCGGCGAGCTGGCCCGGGCGCTGGCGGACGAGGGCTTCACCGGCGCCCTGGTCGGCGGGGACGCGTTGATGGGCCGCCGGTTCCTCAGCGACTGGTCGGACGTCTCCGAGGGGTGGTACCTGGTCTCCCACCGTTTCGACCCCACGGTCAACGAGCGGGGCCGGCGGTTCGCCGAGCGGTTCCGGGAGGCGCTGGGCCAGTCGCCCGGCCACTACACGGCCCGGGTGTTCGACCTGGCCACCCTGGTCATCGAGGCGGTGGGCGCGCTGGACGGGGAGCCGGACCGGGCGGCGGTGCGCGCGGCGGTCGCCGCCCACCGGCACGAGGGGGTCACCGGCCTGGTCGCCTTCGACGCGGACGGCGAGTACGCCGGCGCGGGCCCGCAGCTGTTCCGGGTGCGGGACGGCGGCTTCGCGCCGCTCGGCCCGGTCGCCGAGCACCGGCTGGAGTCGTGACCCGCGGGGCCCGCCCGCTGGGCTCGCGGAAAACGGCGGGCGGGGCGGTGCGCGCCGTCCTAGGGTGCGGGGATGACCGACGACGCCCCCGTTCCCGAGCCGGCGGCCGAACTGCCGCGGCTGACCGCCTTCCTGGCCGGCTTCGCCCGGCGCCAGGCCCCCGTGGTCCGTGAACTGCCCTGTGGATTCGTGGTGTTGGACGAGGAACTGCGGCACTCGCGGGCCGACAACCAGGTCTTCGTCGACCGGCCGCCGGCCGAGCCGGCGGCGCTGCCCGAGCTGGCCGACGGGGCCCTGGCCGGGTTGCCGCACCGGCTGCTGACCGTGCTGGACGACGGGGTGGCCCGGGCGGCCGCGCCGGCCCTGGCGGCGGCCGGCTACGAGCAGACCGTGGACGTGCTGATGGTCCACCGGGGCCCGGTGCCCGCGCCGGGCCCCGGGCCCCGGCGTGCCGCGGAAGTGGACCTGGCGGCCCTGCGCGGCCCGTTGACCCGCCGCTGGCGCGGCTTCCTGCCGGACGCCGACGAGGAGACCGTCCGCCAGCTCGTCGAGCGCCGGAACGCCCGCCATCGGGGCGCGCCCGCCGTGCGGTTCATCGGTTCCCCGGCCGCGGACGGGGCGGTCGCCTCCTGGGCCGACCTCTATCTCGACCCGGCCGCCGGGCTGGCGCAGATCGAGGACGTGCTCACCGCCGAGGCCCACCTCGGGCACGGTCACGGCACCGCGGTGCTGACCGAGGCGCTGCGCCAGGCCGCCGCCGCCGGCTGTCCCACCCGCTTCCTGATCGCCGAGGCCGACGACTGGCCACGGCACTGGTACCGGCGGCTCGGCTTCCGCCAGGTGGGCCGGATCCACACCTTCGAACGCGGCTGAGCCGGCCCGGTGGCGAGCCCCGCCGGGGCGCGCCACCGAGCAGCGCGCCGGTCAGGCGCGTCCGCGCACCGCGGCCTCGCCCGCCGGGCGGTCGGCCAGGGCTCCCAGGTCGCCCGGGGCGGCGTCACCACCAGCTCCAGTGCCCGCGACGCCGCCAGCACCCGGGTCGCCGTCCCCGCCATCGCCCGCCGGCGCCGGCGCGCCGATCGGCGGCACCTCGCGCAGCCCACGCAGCGCCAGCACGCCGACCACCAGCACCAGCCCGGCGCTGACCAGTGTCGCCACTCCGGAGCCCGAGACGAACGCCTCCCTGGCCACGGCCAGCAGCGGGTCGGCCACCGCGGCGGGCGCCTCCTCGGCGACCGCGACCGCCCCCGCCAGGCTGTCCTCGGCGAACTCGGCCGCCTCCGGCGGAAGTTGCGCCGGGCTGCCGCCGGACATCTCCGCCCGGTAGATCGCCGCGCCGATGCTGCCCAGCACCGCGATGCCCAGTGCCATGCCCAGTTCGGAGGCCGTCTCGGAGAGCGAGGACGCCGCCCCCGCCTTCTCCGGTGGCGCCGAGCCCAGCACCAGGTCGGTGCCCAGCACCATCGCCGGCGACAGGCCGAGCGTCCCCACCAGCAGGCCGGTCACCGTCCAGGCCAGCGAGCCGGCGTCCACCGACATCACCAGGTAGCCCACGGCGGCCAGCCCGAACCCGGCCGCCATCAGCCGGCCCGGCGGTATCCGGCGGGCCAGCACCGGCGCCAGCGCCGAGCCGACGATGACCCCAGCCGTCATCGGCAGCATCCACAGCCCGGCCCGCAGCGTCGAGAACCCCTGCACCATCTGGAGGCTCTGGACGAAGTAGAGCAACACCCCGCCCGTGGTGAAGGTGGTGGCCAGCAGCAGCGTCAACGCGGCGCGGAACGCCCGGTTCCGGAACAGCGCGAGGTCCATCAGCGGCGCGGCCAGCGCGCGTTGCCGGCGCACGAAGAACAGCCCCATCAGCGCGCCGAAGGTCAGCGCGGCCAGCGGCACCGGCGCCAGCCCGTCCTTGGCCAGCTCCTTGATCCCGTAGATCAGCGGGATCATCGTGGCCAGCGACTGCGCCACACTGACCGGGTCCAGCCGGCCCGGCCGGTCGTCCCGGAACTCCGGCAGCAGCAGCGGCGCGGCCACCAGCAGGAGCACCATCACCGGCACGCCCAGCAGGAAGACCGAGCCCCACCAGAACCGCTCCAGCATCGCCCCACCGAGCACCGGCCCCACGGCGGCGCCGCCCGAGAAACACATGATCCACACCCCCACGGCCAGCGAACGCTGCCTGGGGTCCTTGAACATGTTGCTGATCAGCGCCAACGTACTGGGCATCAGGGTGGCCCCCGCCACGCCCAGCAGCGCCCGCATCGCGATCAGCATCCCGGGCGAGGTGGCGTAGGCCGCCGCCACCGAGGCGGCGCCGAACGCCGTCGCCCCCAGCAACAGCAGCTTCCGCCGGCCGATCCGGTCGCCCAGCGTGCCCATGGTCACCAGGAAGCCGGCGATCATGAAGCCGTACACATCGAGAATCCACAGCAACTCGTTGCTGCTCGCCCCGAGATCCGCGCTCAGCTGCGGCGCGGCCAGGTGCAGCACGCTGATGTCCAGCGCCAACAGCAGCGTCGGCAGCGCGAGTACCCCCAGCCCGATCCACTCCCGCGCCCCCGCCTTCACGGTGGCGTCCTCGACCGTCATCGCCCGGTCCTCCCCTTCGTTCACCCTCGTTCTCACGCCAGGGGCGCGAGAAGTGACCTGGCGGAGCGCAGATCCCGTCTAGCGACCCGGGGCGCGGCCGCGCCCCCCGCCGCGTGACCGGACGCGGGGGCCCGGCCGGCGGGTCGGGCGCCGGGGGTAGGCGCCGGGCTGGCCGGGGTGGGGGGTCGGTGCGGTGGGTGGGAGGTTGGGGCGGGGAGATGGCGGCGGGGCGCGGGTGCGGTGGCCCGGGTCAGCCGGGACAACCCCGAGGCGACCGGGGCCCGTTGACGCCGTGCGGCCCGGCCACCGGCGAGGTCGCCCGGAGCCGGGCCGAGACGGGCGCGGGCACCGCGCCGGCTCCCCGCCGGGCCCGCCCGGGCGGCCACCGGGACGCGGCGGGCACCGGGACGCGGCGGGCCCCGGTGTGGGCCTACCGCGTCCACGCGTTGGGCTGGCGCCCCGCCGCCCGGACCGTGGGCCCCGTGCTACCCGGAGGTGGCGTCCAGCCGGACCTGGCCGGGGGTGCCGGCCAGGTCGGCCCGGTCCGCTTGGTCCGCCTGCCCGTCGTCGGCCGCGGGCAGCCGCCGCGCGCCGGGGACCGCGACATGGATCACGGACAGGTGCGGGCTCGTGTACCGCGCCCAGCTCCAGGCGGTGAGCCCGGCCTGGCCCAACCGGCCCAGCAGCGCCGCCAGATGCGCCTCGGGGGTGGCCGGCGCCTCAGCGTCGAGGAACGGCACGTGCCGGGCGACGCGCAGCGCCGGCGCCAGGTCGAACCGGGGGCAGCGCACCGGGCCGGGGCGGCGGGCGGCCGGCGGCCTGGCCACCAACACCGCCTGGCTGGCGATCAGTTCGTGCAACGCGCGCTCCACCGCCAGATACGGCGACAGCGAGGCGCCCAGGCCACGCAGCCGGTCGGGGGCGCCCGGCGGGGATGGCGTCCAGGCCCAGTAGGCGGGGATCCCGGTCTCGGCGGTGATCTCCAACAGCGCCACCCGCTGCCCCAGGCGTTCCTCCGCGCCGCGCAGCAGGGCGGACAGCGGGCACGGCAGCGACCGCGGCTCCAGCACCCGCAGCGGCGCGGCCCCGGCCGGGCCGAGCCGCTCGGTCAGCACCCGCGCGGCCGCGTCCCGCTCGACGACCTGGGTGAGGGCGTGCACCGTCGCCTCCTCCGGGGTGCAGCCGGCGGCCCAGCCGACCGGGGACGCGTAGCGGCGCACCGTCCGGTAGCCGTGCTGGTCGCCGAGCGCGGCGCGGGCCGGGGCGGCGAGGTCCAGGTAGTCGGGGGTGGCGAGGAAGACCGGCAGGTCGAGCAGGTCCACGCCGGTCAGCGAGCGGTAGGGGAGGCAGAGCAGCGGGGCGTCCGGTTCGTCGCGCAGCCGCGCGACGGCCTGGTCCCTGGCCGGCTCGCCGATGGGCAGCGCGTGCGCCTGCCGCAGCCGGGTGCCTGGCCAGTCGGGCACGTCGCCGCTGAGGTGGTGGGCCAGCGCGGCGAAGAGCGCGCCCACCCGGGCCGGGCCCTCGGCGCCCTTGCCGTGGCCCTCGCCCAGCCGGGCCGGGGTGCCGTGCCGGCGCAGCACGCAGCGCCAGGCGTCGGGCTCCGTCTCGGGGACCGGGGTGTGCCGGGCGGCCAGCCCCAACTCGTCGGCGGCGGCCAGGCCGTGCAGCCAGGCCCGCTCGACGCTGTGGGTGCGTTCACCGAACTGCTGGCCCGCCGCACGGCCAGGGGTGGCGGAGTCGAGCACGAACGAGGGCCTCTCTCGGGGGTTGATGAGGATGGGGGTGGCCCGACGCGGCCGGGGTTCGGCGAGCAGAGGACCGCGTCGGGCCGGTCCTTGGGTGGGCGGTGGTCAGGGGCCCCCGCCGCCCGGCGACCGGCACGCCCGTTCGGAGGCGCTCGGCCAGGGGGCGGCGGGGGCTCCACGCGCGGTCGTCGCGGGGCCCGGGACCGAGGCGTGCCGCACGCCCATGGGAACGCCTCCTCGCCCGGTCGGATGACCGCGTCACGCCGACGACGCGCTGTCATCGGCTCGCTACCCATGGTCGCACCGCCGGCGGGTGGCGGCGCCGGAGGTCACGCGATCCAGCGAGCGCGCGATCCCGGCGCGCGCCCTTCGCGCGCGGGGCGGCTCCCAGGTGTGGGGGCGTGCGCGGCGGGTGGGGCCGCCCTTCGGCGCACGGCCCCACCGGTCGTCGGGGGTGCCGCCCGGGGTCCCCCGTGGGGGTGATCCCGGGGTGCCGGCGCGCGCCGGCTACTCCCCGGCCGGTCCGGGTAGTTCCACGCCCTCGGCCACCGGGCTGCCCAGGTCGGGCGTGCCGTCCGGGTGCCAGCCCACCGGCTGGGCGCGGGAGGTGCGGGTGCCGCCGCACCCGTCGGTGGGGGAGGAGTTGGCGTGGTAGACGATCCAGGTCTCGGAGCCGTCGGGGGAGTCGAAGAAGCCGTTGTGGCCGGGGCCGAAGACGCCGGCCGCGTCGTCCCGTTGCAGGATCGGCTCGGGGTGCTTCACCCAGGCCGCCGGGTCCAGCGGGTCGCCGACCAGCTCCAGCAGGCCGAGCTTGTAGTCCGGGGTGTCGCAGTGCGAGGCCGAGTAGACCAGGAAGGTGCGGCCGTCGTTGCGCAGGATCACCGGCGCCTCGTTGACCGAGCCGCCCTGCTGCTCCCAGGCGTGGGTCGGGGTGGAGATCCGCGTCCCGGGGCCGGCCGGGGTCCAGGGGTTGGTCATCGCGGCGGCGTAGAGGTTCTGGGTGCCTCCCTCCCAGAAGGAGTACAGGAGGTACAGTTCGCCGTCCGGGGTGGTGAGGTAACTGCTGTCGATCATCCACCGGTTGTCGCCGTACGGGTCGATCTGCCCCCGGTAGGTGTAGGGGCCGAGCGGGTCGTCGCCGGCGCTCTCCAGCACGTGGACGTGCTGGTGGTCGATGTTCTCGGCGATCCCGGCCGAGTAGGTCAGGTACCAGCGGGGTCCGTTCGGCCCGTCCAGGCGGTGCAGTTCGGGGGCCCAGAAGTTGCAGCAGCGGCTGGGGTCGTCCTCGGTGTAGACGGTGACCGGCTCGGCGGAGCGCAGCCCTGCGAGGGTGTCGGCGACCCGCATCTCCCAGTGTGAGGCCCAGGTGGTGCCGAGGTGGTAGTAGCGCCCCTCGTGCTGGACGATCCAGGGGTCGGCGGCGTTCTCGGTGACGATGGGGTTGGTGAAGGCGGCGGCCGGCGCCGGGCCGGCGGTCTCGGGTCGGGCCTGGGCGGGCCCGCCCAGGTGCAGGACCAGCAGCGCGCAGCCGAGCAGGGCGGCGGTCAGCGCGCCCAGCGGTCGGCCCCGGCGCGTGGGGTGGGGGGTGGTCATCGCGGCTCCCGTGGGGGTGTTCGAGCTGTCGAACCAACTCCGGTATTCCGGACGACGCGAGGGTAGGTGGGACCCGCCGGCCGGTCCAGGTCGAAATCCGGCCCATCTCCCACGGGCCCGTGGCGGGTCCACGGCTCCGCCTCCCCGTCACCAGGTGACGGGGAGTTCCCACAGGCCGCCACTGATCAGGTCGGTGCGCGGCCGCAGCCGTCCGACGGGGACCGCGAGCGCGAGTCCGGGGAAGCGGGTCGCGAGCAGGCCGAGCAGCACCCGCAGCTCCAACCGGGCCAGCGGGGCGCCGACGCAGGAGAACGGCCCGTGCCCGAAGCCGAGGTGCGGGTTGGGACTCCGAGCCGGATCGAGATCGGCCGGGCAGGAGAACTCCCGGGGGTCCAGGTTCGCCTCGTCCACCGCGAGCAGCACCAGCTCACCGCCGTCGACCGGTTGCCCCGCGATGGTCAGCCCGGTGTTGGCGTAGCGGGGCAGCAGCCGCGCGGTGTCCCGGCCGCCGCCGGGGAAGGGCAGCCGCATCAACTCCTCGACCAGTGTGCCGAGATGCTCCTCGGGCGGCAGTCCGGCCAGCCGGTCGGGACGGGAGAGCAACAGCACCAGCGCCTTGTCGATGGCGGTGCTGGTGGTCAGATGGCCGGCCAGGAACAGCTCGGCGGCCAGCCCGGCCGCCCGCTCGGTGTGCTCCCTGACCAGCGCCGAGAGCAGGTCGGCCGCGTCGTCAGGACCACCGCGTCGGGCGGCCAGCACCGCCATGTAACGGCAGAGCCGGACATAGGCCTCCCTGGCCCGCTCCCCACCGTCCCGGGACGCGGCCTGCCCGGACCAGGCGACCAACTGCTCCCGGTGCCGGTCGGGCACGCCGAGCAGCTCGCAGATCACCATCGCGGGCAGTGGCTGGGAGACGACGCCGTGGAAGTCCGCCGGGCGTTCGGCGCGTTCCAGCGCGGCCAGCCGGTCCTCCACGAGCTGGGTCACCCGGGGCTGGAGCGCGCGCATTCGGGAGGCCGAGAGCGAGCGGGTGAAGGTGCGGCGCAGCCGCCGGTGGTCGGCACGCTCGGTGTCGGAGGCGGCCCGCGGCTGGTCGAAGGCCGCCGACCGGGAGAACCTGGACGCCGACTCCGGGCGCGGATGCGTGCGGCCCAGCCGATCGTCGGTGAGCAGGGACCTGACCGTCCGGTAGCCGGTGACCAGCCAGGCCGGGTCGCCGGTCCCGGTGGTCACCCGCTGGATGGCGTCAGCCAACGCCGTCTCCTTCCGGGGGAATGTTGTGGTTGAGGTGGAAGACGTTCTCCGGGTCGTGGCGCCGTTTCACCTCGACCAGCCGGTCGTAGTGGGCCGGCGTGAAGGCGGTCCGGGTGCGGCCGGGGTCGGACAGGAAGTTCAGGAACGTCCCGCCGGTCGCGTGCGGCGCCAACCGCCCCGCCAACGCGGCGAGTTCGCCGGCCGCGCCGACCGGCGCCTCGACCAGCACCGAGAACCGGGTGTCGCGGTGGCCGGCCGGCCCCGGCGGGACTGGCGGCCGGGCGATCGCCCCACCCCAGAGCCGGATCTCCACCACGCCGGAGCGCGCCTGGGCCCACGCCACCAGCGCGTCGAGCACGGGATCGGGCAACGCCCGGAAGAGGTCCACGTGTTGCAGCCGGGCCGTCGGTGGCGTCGTGCCCACGCCCAGCGCGGCGACCGGCAGCCGGCGGAAGCCGCCGAGCAGCGGCCGGCCGGCCTCGGCCAGCAGCGGGCGCAGCTGCCGCCGGGCCGCCGCGTCGCTGGTGAGGAAGAGACCCCGGACCGCGACCACGGGACGGCCCCGCAACTCCTCGGGGACGGCCGGCGTGGCCGGCTGCCGGTACAGCACGACGCCCACGGTGGCCGTCTCGTCGAAGGCGGAGACCAGCTCCCGGTAGCGCCGCAGGATGCCCGCCGCGTGCCGCAGGTCGTAGACCGCGAAGCCGCCGTATCCGTCGACGACCGGGTGCAGCCGCAGCTCCAGCGCCGTCAGCACGCCGAAGTTGCCGCCGCCGCCGCGCAGCGCCCAGTGCAGGTCGGGGTGTTCGTCCGGGCTGGCGGTGAGGGTGTCGGCGGTGCTGGTGACCAGGTCGGCGGCGAGCAGGCCGTCGGCGGCCAGGCCGTGGGCCCGGGACAGCCAGCCGATGCCGCCGCCGAGCACGAAGCCGGTGACCCCGACCTCGCCGCTGCCGGCCACCGGCGTCAGGCCGTGCGGCCGGGCGGCCGCCACCACCTGGGCCATGCGGACCCCGGGGCCGACCCTGACGGAGTGGCGCTCCGGCCGGACGGTGATCTCGGACAGGCCGCCGGTGAGCAGCAACAGCCCGCCATCGCAAGGGAGTTCGGTGCCGTGTCCGGTGGACTGCGGGGCCAGTGGCAGGCCGTGTGTCCGGGCCACCGCGACGGCGGTCGGCACCTCGGCGGCGGAGTGCGGGCGGAAGACCACCGCTGGGCGTGGATCGAGTCGGCGGTTCCACGGCAGCCGCAGGGCGTCGTACCGGGCGTCGCCCGGCACGGCCACCTCGCCCTCGGTGGTCGCGCGCAGGGCCTTCGCCGCCGCCCGGCCGGCGGCTCCGCTCAGTATGTCTCCCCCTCGTCCCGCTGGTGGATCCACCTGGCCAGCAGGAACGCGGCGCCGGACCACCCGGCGGCCACCGCGAGCCGTGGCAGCGCGGCCAGCGGAGCGCCGTCGGACAGTTCCACGGCGACCCCCTGGATGGCCTGGAGCGGCAGCAGGAAGTCGAACGTGTCGAGGAACTCGGGCCGCAGGCCGCGGGACCAGACCCCCGCCGTCCAGGTGGTGGTGAGGTAGATGACCGTCATCAGGGCGGGCGCGAACCTGGGGTGGGCGACGCCGCCGATGCAGGCGGCGATCGGCGCGAACACCAGGGCGGCGACCGGGACCGCGATGACGGTCCTGAGTATCTCCCGGGCGCTGTGGTCCAGTTCGAACCTGATCGTGCCGACGGACAGCAGCAGGGTGGCCGCGAGCGAGCCGACCAGCACCACCAGGATCAGCCGGGCCAGGAACGTGATCCACAGCGGCACCGGCAGGGTGCGCACGTAGACGGACCACAGCTCGACCCGCTCGGTGGAGGCACGGATGGCGAACTGGAACAGGGTCACCCCGAGGACGGCCAGGATGACGAAGGTCAGCGTCATCTCCGGCCGTTGGGCCGGATCGATGAACCGGGAGAGCATCACGTAGTAGAAGGACGTCATCGCCACCGTGAACAGCGACACGTACCAGAACCGCACCGTGGTGATCAGGTCGGTCCGCAGGAAGGCGTTGACCTGCCGTACCGTGCTCATCGGGACCCACCGCCCAGGGCCAGGCAGACCTCTTCGACGGTCGGGCGCCGCTGCACCACCGGGCCGTCCACGACGGTCGTCAGCCGCCGCACCACGGACTCGGGTGTGCGGGTGATGAGCACCGTCCGGTCCGCCTGATGGCTGACGAAGGACACGTCGGTGAGCGGCAGATCGGTGGTGCGCGGCACCTCAAGCGCGGTGACCCCGGTGGTCCGCGCCAGCTGGGTGACCTCGCTGTCCGCCCGCAGCCGGCCGCCGACCAGCACCAGCACCCGTTCGGTCAGCGCCGACACCTCACGGAAGTCGTGCGAGGCCAGCAGGAGGGTGCCGCCGGCGGCGCAGTACTCGTTGACCAGGTCCCAGACGGCCAGCCGGCTCTGCCCGTCAAGGCTCACCGTCGGCTCGTCGAGCACCAACAGTTCCGGCTCCCCGAGGAAGGCCAACAGCAGTGTGAGCCGCCGGTGTTGGCCAAGCGAGAGGCCGCCGACCAGGCTGTTGGTCAGGGGGCCCAGATCGAGCCGTTCGATCAGCTCCACCGGTTCGGCCGCGCCCTTGCAGTCGCGGACGAACCGGATGATCTCCCGCACCCGCAGCCGGTCGGGCGCGGCGCTGGCCTGGGGCACGTAGCCGACCCGGCGGCGGGCCCGGTGGTCGCCCGGTGGACGCTCGAACAGGTAGCAGTGCCCGCTGGTCGGCCGGCTCAGGCCGAGCGCCAGCCGCAGCAGGGTGGACTTCCCGGCGCCGTTGCGGCCGAGGACCGCGACCCGCTCACCGGCCCCGACGGTGATGTCCAGGTCGTCCACGGCGGTGTGCTGCCCGTAGCGTTTCGTCACCCGGTCGAGCAGCAGGGGCAGGCGCGTCGGGGCGGGGGTGGTCTCGGTCATGTTCGCCGTCCTGTCTGGGACCGCCGGCCGGCCATCGCGGTGGCCAGCAGCAGATTGTGCGCGGCATGGCTGGCCACGGCGGCGGCCAGGCCGCCGAGGGCGAGGTAACTCGCCGCGAAGGTCACTCCGTTGAGGCAGTTGGCCAGCATCCCGCGCAGCCCCTGGTGGACATGGGAGAGGCCGAACGCGAGGCTGGAGACGCCGACCGCGAACAGCGCGCCGAACGCCACGTACAGCACCAGCAGCACGCCGCCGCGCCACAGCGCCTCCTCGGCGATCACCCGGGCGACGATCCGGGCCCGGCCGGTGGTCGGCCGGGCCAGCCCCACCCGCACCGCCCGCAGCCGCCGCGCCAACCGACGTGGGCTGCCCTTGGCGGCCAGGAGCAGGCAGCTCACCGCCCCCAGCACCAGCGCGCCGACCAGCCGCAGCGGGGTGCCGACCCAGCCGTGCCCACCGAACAGTGGCGGCTTGTCGGCCGGCAGCGCCGCGTGGAGCAGCAGCGCCGCCCCGACGGCGAGCGCGGCCGCGCCGGCCGTGCGCGCCCCCGAGGGCCGCCGGGTCGCACTCGGCTGGCTCATTCGGGCAGCCCGAGGAACACCGCGTTGAGGAACGACTCGTCCACCCCGTCGATCTCGCAGAGCCGCTCCACCACGTCGTCGTAGAGCCCGGCGAAGGGGACCACTCCCCAGCCGAAGCTCTGTGCCACCAGCGTCAGTTGCTGGATGACGGCGCCGGCCTCCAGCAGCGCGAACCGGTAGCCGCGCAGCCGGTACTTGAACCGGTTGCGCCAGAACAGGCCGTTGATCAGCACGATCGCCGGCGCGGCGGCGACCAGGTCGGGCTGGGCGCCCAGCTCCCGGAGTTCCTCCGTGGTGACCTCGGCGCGGACCTCCTCCAGCACGTGGTCGTGCACGTAGTAGTGGTACAGCCCCTTGCGCCCGCTGCCGGTGACGTCCGCGACCAGGTACAGCTCAAGCGGGTACAGCCCACCGCCGGAGGCGACCGGCCGGCGGTGTGCCGGGGAGTCGGGAATCCGGTCCTGGTAGGCGCCGTAGCTCAACCAGAGGGCACGGCCGAGCTGTTCGACCGGCAGCGGCTGGGGCGCGAAGTCCCGGCAGGACGGCCGGCGGATCAGGGCGGGCGCCGCCTGCTGCTCGTGCTCCGGGTCCACCGGGGCCAGCGGCAGCCTCGGCAGGTGCGGCAGTTCCCGCGCGCCGATCGCGGAGCTGCGCCGCAGCACCTCGTCGGACTCCAGCCGTTGGCGGGTCACCGCCCGGCCCATGGTGCCCCGGTAGAACTTCGACGCCTCGTGGTAGTCCTCGGCGAGGTCCCCCTCGGGCGGCTCGTCGTCGGTCAGGAACTCCCAGTAGCGAGGAGTGAACACCGGAAGGTTGATCTGCGCATCGGGCATGGGGACGGCAACTCCTCACGGAAAGGGGTGGGGCACGTGGTTGAGGTCGGCGAGTTCCGGCTGGTCCGGCCGCCAGCCCCGGCGGGTCGGCTCGTTCCGCAGCCGCTCATTGGTGAGGTGGCGGGCCTCGTGGTCGCTGTCGAGGGGGATCAGCTGCGGGGAGACGACCTTGTAGGTGAACATCCCGGTGGCCGCCCCCTCGGCGGGGGTGAGATCGACCGCGTACAGGTCGACGCCCCGCCCGCCCAGGTGTGCCACCACGCGCCGCAGCACCTCGGGACGGGGGCCGGTCAGCCACTCCGGGGGCTCGGCCGGGACCGGCCGGGCCGGCCGGTCCGCGAAGAGGAAGCCGAGTTCGGCCTGGTTCCGGCTGTCCATGTAGTAGAGCGGGTGCTCGACGAAGGTCCGCACCTCATCGGCGCGCAGTTCCCGGTAGCGCCCCGCCAACAGCTCCCGGCGCTGTAGGGAGTAGAAGCCCAGTGCCTCCTTGATCGCGCGCCAGACCGCCTCGGTCACACTGCCCGCGGTGCCCGCGCCGACCCCGTACTGGACGTTGCCGGCCGCCGCGCCCCGCACGATCGCGAACACCGTGGGAACGCCGTGCACCTCGGTCAGGTCGATCAGCCGGTACTCCAGCCGGCAGCCGGTGAGCGCGGCGGCCAGCCGGCCACCGAGCCGGGAGGCCGGATCGACCGTCAGGTGCGAGAAGGCCAGCCGGTGGTACCACAGCAGCATGAAGGCGTCCCGTTCCAACAGCTCGAACAGGCCGGCCAGGCACGCCCCGCTGGGGCTGGTGGCGGTCGCCGCGCCGTTGGAGGTGGCGCAGTACCAGTGGCCCTCGTCGCTGGCCCGGTTCGAGGCGTCGTCGCCGAACATGACGCAGTAGCGGGCGGGCAGCAGGACGGTGGCGCCGGTTCCCAGGCTCACCCCGTCGACCCACTGGATGGGCTGGTCGTCCGCCGGCAGTGTGCCGAACGAGCCCTGCCGGACCGCGTCGGCGGGCAGCGAGAGCAGGTCCGTCGGTGACAGGTGGGCGGTGCCGGCGCCGCGGAGTTCCGCGACCGAGGCGTAGCGGGTCCTGGTGTCGTCGAGGTCGAGCAGGCCGTACCGCTCGTACGCCTCGCACAGCGCGCCGGCCCGCAGCGCCGTCGGGTCGCTGTCGTAGCCGCGCCCGTTGTAGGAGGCGACCGAGCCCAGCGCCCGGACGTCGATGTCGTTGACGGTCAGGAAGCCCATCCGGGCCTCGCCCGGGCCCCGCAGGCCGACATAGGGCCGACCGCACAACCCGACCACGTCGCCGACCAGCTGTTCGTGCCGGGGCGACGGGTCCCGGGAGGAAACTGTTGTCTGGGACACCGGGGCTCCTAGGGGAACGGATGGGGGGCGTGGTTGAGCTGGTCCAGGCCGGGCTGGTCGGGCCGCCAGCCGCGCCGGGTCGGCTCGGTGAGCAGCCGTGGGCGGTTGAGATGGCGGACCTGGTGGTGGAAGTCCAGCGGGATCAGGTCCGGCGAGACGACCTTGTAGGAGTGGAGGCCGGACGGCGCGCCCACCGGGGTGAGGTCCACCGCGTAGCTGCGGATGTCGTCCTCCCGCAGCCGGCTGGTCAGGCGGCGCAGCGCGTCGGCGGCCGGCGGCGGGTCGGTGGCGCGCGGCACCGGCACCGGCGGGCCGTCCCGTTCGGCCAGCAGGAAGTCGAGTTCACGCTGGTGCGCCGGGTCGGCGTAGTAGCGGAGGTGGTCCTCGAACCTGGCGACCCGTTCGGGGGTGAGCCGGCGGGCCCGGCCGTGGACGGTCTCGCCGCGCGCCAGGGTGTAGAGGCCGGCCACCTCGCGGGCGGCCTTCCACACCGCCGTCGTCAGGTCCAGTCCGGCGCTGCCACCGATCGCGAAGACCGGCTCGCCCCGGGAGTTCCCGCGGGCGACGGCCACCACGACCGGCACTCCGTGCACCTCGGTCAGGTCGAGGAACCGCACCTCGACCCGCGCCCGGCCGAACATGCCGTCGATCCGCTGTCCCAACCTGGTGTGCGGATCGATCCGCAGGAAGGGGAACCGCAGCCGGTGGTACCACATCAGCATGAACGCGTCGCGTTCGACCAGTTCCAACAGGCCCGACAGGCAGGCCTCGACCGGACTGGTGCCGGCGGCCGTGCCGTTCGACGTGGGCAGGCACCAGGGCGCCTCGCCGTGCTCCCGGCCGCAGCCGTCGCAGCCGTGCTCCAGGTAGATGCAGTACATGGCGGGGACGAACACCGGGTCGCCGGTGACCAGGTCCTGGGCCGGCAGCCACCGGATCGGGGTGTCCCCGGCGGGCGGCGGGCGCAGCCGCGCGGTCGCCTCGCCCGGTTCGTGGACCGCCGCCAACTCGGCCGGCGACAGGAAGCGTTCGCCCTGGCTGGCCAGCTCGGCCGGGGAGGCGGTGCGGGTCCTGGTGTCGTCCAGGTCGCGCAGCCCGTAACGCTCGAACGCCTCACCGACGGCGGCGGCCACCGCCACGTCCCGGTGGGTGTCCCGCCCGACGCCGCAGTACCACGACACCCCGCTGCCGAACGCCTGCGCGTGGGTGACGTCGGCGCAGAAGATCCGCCCCACCGCGGGCTCCTCCGGTGGGCAGCGGGCCGACCCCAGCCGACCGGCCAGGCTGACGAACGGGCCGGTCAGTTCCTCCAACGTGGTCACGGTCGCGCCGCCGTGTCCTCGGTGGCGAAGTACTCCGACCAGAGCGTCGGCCTGGCCACCGCCGCCCCGGGGCGACAGGACGCGCAGCGGGGGACCCGGAGCACCAGCTCGGTGCCGACCTGGAGCCCGCGGTCGAAGGTGACGGTGCGCAGCGCGCCCGGCACGTACGGGTTGGCGCGGACCTCCCAGTCGTGCAGCATGGTCACGGCGATCCCGGCGAGCACCGTGGTCAGCGCCTTGGAGGTCAGCGGCGCCGGGTCCAGCGGGCGCAGGTCGAGGTAGTCGGGGCCGAGCGGGTGGCGGGCGGCGCGCCGCCGGCGGTAGCACTCGAAGCAGGGGCTCTCCTTCGGGTACACGTGGGGGCCGACCACGGCGACCTGGCCGTCGAAGTGACTGATGGGAAGCCACGGCTGGCCGTTGTGGTACGCGGTCTCGTTCCACTCCGCGAGCTTCTCGTCGTGCGGGTCGGTCACCCAGACCACGGTGCAGACCCCGTCCGGGGTGGCGACCCCGGTGATCTCGCTCAGCGACGTCGCCGTCACCTGCCAGTGCGGCGGCGCCAGTTGGGCGACGGCGGCCACCTCGTCGGGCTCGCCCACCACCCGCGTCGTGGTGATGTGCCGGTGGACGCCGGTGCCCTCGGGGACCACGGGGGAGCCCAGCAGCCTGGCGTCCGCCCGGTCCTGTTCGCCCTGCTCGGCTTCGAGCAGCAGGCCGTCGATCACCAGGCGGTGACCGAGCTGGAGCACGGCCGGCCGGAGCCGGTCGCCGCCGACCTCGTCGGCCACCGTGTCGAGAGAGCGATGCCCGTCGATCAAGGGCAGCATCCGGCGAAGGAGGAGGGTGGCGTTGCCGTCGTAGCGGCGGATGCTGCCGGCGGCGCTGAGCACCGCCGACCGCCCCTGGTAGGAGCAGGCCAGACCCGGTGCGAGGCGCAGCACCGTCTTCCCCGTGAGAGCTGTCATGCGCGGTCTCCGTTATGCCGAACCAGGGAAACCCCTGAGAACCTACGTCGATTTACTACCGACGGCGCCCAGCCGCCGTCGGTAGCCGGACCGCTCAGCGGTCCAGTCGTCGCCGGGGTGCTCTGGGTGCACCACCGGCGCGCGTGGGGTGGCCGCCTAGCAGCGGCCGCCGAAGCAGCCACAGGTCAGACAGCCGCCGGACCCTTCGGCCGGCACCGCGAACGCGGCGGCGCCATCGCTGACCTCGGTCACCGAGAGATCGAAGACGTCGATCTCGCTCAGGTCGACAGCGTCCTTCTCCAGGATGTCGTCCCTTTCCATGTTCTTCACCTCCTCAACTGTGTGGAGAGCCGCCGTAATGTCCGTTTCTGGGCGGCTTGTTGGTTACTCAACTCCGCCGTGCGGAAAACCCGTGAAGGGATTGGGGAGTTGGTGGCCAGACCTTACGTGAGAGAGCGGCATATGACTAGCCCGGCCATTTGGTTAATCGCGTTCGACGGGTATTCGACAGTTATTCGAAGTCCTGGGGGTGGCGCTTGCCAGTGTCGTTTGAACGTTTTAACGACGGGGTCGGGTCCGGGGGAAATCGCTGGTGGGGCGGCATGAAATCGTTGTCGCACGGGGGTGCTTGGTCGGGGTGTCGGCCTGGCTGGCGAGCGGCTGTGGCCATCCGGTGCGCATTGGTCCAGGCCTTCCTGGCGGGTGCGGGGGTAAAGGGTTCCAGATCGGAGATGTGGCCGTATTGGCCGCTTTGTTCGAGTCGATGCGTGCATCAGCGACTAAGGTTCCGATGCTGAAAGGGGTGGACGTGGTCGCGTTCCGTCCCTGCGGGGTGACCGTCCGGATGAAAAACGGAACCCGGCACTCAACTGTATTTCCGGCATGTTTCACGTCGTGATGTGAACGGTGAATCCGGCATTCCGTTTTCCGCCCCGGACGGTCTTTCCGTATTCGGTGAACAAGCACCGTTTCCACACACCTGCCGACAGGTGCGCCGATGCCGTCACCCCCGGCCGGCGGCCTCCGCGCCCAGCGCCAGGTACCGCAGGTACTCCCCGTAGTCCAGCGGGTTCCCGTCCCGTCGGGCCCGGACCGGCGGCACGCCCCTGACCAGCCGGTCACCCTCCGGGCGCGACCACTGCGCCCCCTCGCCCCGGGTCAACCCCGGCAGCGCCGCGACCAGCTCCGGCGCCCGCCGGGTCGGCAACTCCACGTCCAGCAGCCAGCCGTCCGCGCGCTCCGCCGAGTCCCGCACCCGCCCGCCCAGCGTGGCCAGTCGACCGGTCACCTCGCTCAACGTGTCCCGCGGGATCGCCAACTCCACGGCCAGGCACGGCTCGAAGACCCGGGTGCCGGCCGCCGCCAGCGCCCGCAGCAGCACCACCGGCGTGAGGCCACGGAAGTCGGCCACCTCGCTCATGGGCGCGTCGTAGCCGGTGCGGACCAGCGTCACCAGGCAGTCCGTCACCTCCCAGCCGGCCAACCCCTGGCGCAGCGTGCCGAAGACGGCCTCCTCGATCGCCCGGTGGAACGCCCGGGGCAGCGCCCCCCACTCCGTCCGGCGCCGGAACCGCACGCCGCTGCCCGGCGCCGCCGGCTCGACCCGCAGCCCCACCGTCGCCCAGAAGTCGTTCGGCCCCCGCCGGGCGAACTCCACCAGCGCCTCGCCGACCCCCGCCGGCCGCTCGAAGCAGACCGGGGTCGGCGGCGCGAACACCGCGGCCACCCCGAAGTCCCGCCGCAGCCGCTCGGCCAGCACCTCCCGCTGCACCGCCCCGTACAGCAGCACCGTCAACGTGCCGTCCGGGTCGGTGCGGAACCGGATCAACGGGTCCTCGTCAGCCAGCGCGGTCAGCGCCGCGTGCAGCACGCCCCGCCGCGCCGGCTCCGCCGCCCGCACCACCGTCTCCAACCCCGGCGGCGCGAAGTGCGCCGCCGCCGCGCCCCGCGGCGGCCGGCCCAGCCGGTCCCCGACCCGCACCCCGGGCAGCCCGTGCAGCCGGCCGATCTCGCCCGCCCGCAGCGGGCGTTCGACCACCGCCCCGGGCGCCACCACCTCGATCCGGCTGATCCGCCCCCGGTACTCGGCGGCCCCGCCGGTCGACTCACGGCGCCGCAGCAGCACTCCCCGACGGGCCCGCAACTCCCCGTCGAACAGCCGCAGATACGCGGTCTTCTCACCGCCCGGGGCCCGCTCGATCGCGAACACCGTGCCGGCCGGCCCGCCCCCGGCGGCCGACGGCGCCGGCAACGCGGCCAGCGCCGCCGTCAGCTCCGGCACGCCCTCCCCGGTCAGCGCCGAGCCGGCCAGCACCGGATGCGTCAGGCCCGCCGCGGTCTGCGCCGCCAGCAGCGCCCGCAACTCCGGCTCGGCCGGCGGCCCGCCGCCCTCGACGAGCCGCGCCAGCAGCGCCTCGTCGTGCTCGGCCAGCGTCTCGGCGACCGCCGCCCGCACGACGGGATCGGCCAGCCGCCGCGCCCTGACCCGGGCGGCCCGGCCACCCGGGTCGGTGACCGTGGTCAACGGCACCAGATGCGGGGTCAGTCGGGCCCGCATGTCGGCCAGCAGCGCGTCGGGGCGCGCGCCGGCCCGGTCGATCTTGTTGACGAAGAACAGGGTGGGCAGCCCCAGCCGGCGCAGCGAACGCGCCAGCACCAGGGTCTGCGCCTGCACGCCCTCCACGGCGGAGAGCACCAGCACGGCGGCGTCCAGCACCGACAGGGCGCGTTCCACCTCGGCGATGAAGTCGGGGTGACCCGGCGTGTCCACCAGGTTGACCTGGCGGTCACCCACCGCGAAGGAGGCCACGGCGGTGCGGATGGTGATGCCCCGCTCGCGCTCCAGCTCCCCGGCGTCGGTGCGGGTGCTGCCGTCGTCGACGCTGCCCAGCCGGGCGACGGCGCCGTGGTCGAAGAGCAGGCGTTCGGTGAGACTGGTCTTACCGGCGTCGACGTGGGCCAGCACGCCGATGTTCACAGTGGTGATGGGCACTACGGTCCTCAGTGGTCGGGAGAGAGAAGATCGGCGACTCGACTGCTCCGTGGTGACGCCGCATTCGTCTCTCCCTCGCGCGCTGTGCCCTGCCGAAACCGTGGGTCCGGCCGAAACCGCGGGCCCGGCCGTCGGCCGCCCCGCGTCGCGCACGGTACCCGACCGGGCTGGTGGCGCCACCGATTTGTCCGCGCCGGCGCGGCCCGTCGACCCGTTGGCCTGAACAGCGCGGCAACCGGCGGGGGTTCGCTGGTTCCCCGGCGGCGGTGCACCTAGAGTGAACGGACGCTCCCCGGGGCGTCGCGGCCGGCGGCGGCCGGCGCCGGCCCGGGCGACCACTGACAGCGGACATCGGAGTCGGCCCGGCATGGTGTACCACGTTCCACCGGAGACAGCACACTTCGTCGATCGGGAGGACGAGCAGGCGCGGGCCTTCCGTGCCGTGACGGAGTGGAAGCACGCCTCCCGGCCGCTGTGCCTCGCGCTGAGCGGCCTCGGCGGCGTCGGCAAGACCGAGCTGGCCTACCGGCTGGCCCGCTCCCTCAGGGACCGCTACCCCGACGGCGTCCTCCAGGTCGACCTCGACGAGCTGCGACGCGGCGGCGTCGTCGAAGTCACCGACGCGCTGGGTCAGTTGCTCAACGCGCTCGACATCTCCGGTAGCTGGCTCGACCAGTCGCTGCGGGACCGCACCCGGCAGTACTGGGACCGCACCGACGGCCGCCGGCTGATCGTGCTCGTCGACAACGCCCGCACCGCCGCCGAGGTGCTGCCGCTGCTGCCCGCCTCCGGCGACAGCCTGGCCATCGTGGTCAGCCACGGCCCGCTCTACGACCTGGCGGACGGCGCCGCCGTCGAGCTGCCGCTGGCCCCGCTCAGCGACCGGGACGCGGCCGAACTGCTGCGGCTGATCGTGGACGACCCCCGGCTGGTCGCCGAGCCGGCGGCGCTCGGCGCGCTGCTGCGGCTCTGCTCCGGGCTGCCCGCCGCGCTGCGCGTCGCCGGCCAGTGGCTGCGCCGCCACCGCCGGCGCCCGCTCACCCGACTGCTGACCGAGCTGGACACCGAACTCACCGACCGGGGGCTGCCGATGGTGGAAGCCGTGTGGGACGCCGCCTACGCGTCGCTGGACGCCGACGCCGCGCTCCTCTACCGGCTGGCGCCGCACTACCCCGGCGGCTCCTTCACCCCCGAGGGCGCCACCGTGCTGCTGGGGCGCGGCCGGGACGCGGCCGACGACGCGCTGGAGGCGCTGGAGACCGCCGGCCTGCTGGACCCGCGCGGCGAGCGGGTCCGGATGCCCGACCTGCTGCGCGCGCACGCCGAGCGCCGGGGCCGGGAGACGGACGGCTCGGGCGCCGAACGGGAGGCCGCGCGGGTTCGCGTCGTCCGCTGGTACCTGCGCCAGGCCCAGCGGGCGGACCTGCTGGCCGCCGGCCCCCGGCTCACCCTGGCCGCCCCGGCCGAGCCGGTGCCGGCAGCCCCGGACGTGACCTTCGGCGCCGGCCAGGCCACGGACGCCTACCGCTGGTTGGAGGCCGAGCGGCACGCCCTGCACGGCTGCGTGGCCGAGGCCACCCGACTCGGCCTGGACGACGTCGCCTGGGCGCTCTGCGAACCGCTGTGGACGCACTTCCTCGACCACCCGCACTACACCGACACCGCCGACTCCTTCCAGCTCGGCGTCGCCGCGGCCCGGCGCGCCGAACACCCGGCGGCGCTCGCCCGGATGCGCAGCCAGCTGGCCCGAGTCCTGTGGGAACAGGGGGAGTTCGACGCGGCCGCGGCCGAACTGGCCGCCGCCCAGGCGGCCGTCGGGCTGCTCGGCCCGAGCGAACAGCACCGCAAGCTGGCCGCCTCCGTCGTGGAGTTCCGCGGCATGCTGCACGGCCGGCGCGGCGACTGGCAGTCGGCCGCCGCCGACTTCGCCGAGGCCAGGCAGGTCCACCGGGACATCGACAACGCCTACGGCGTGCTGCTCCAGACCTACCGGCTCGGCGAGGCGCTGGCCGCGCTGGGGGAGTACCAACGGGCCGCCGAACTCCTCACCCAGGCGCACCGGTTGGCCGCCGAGCAGCACCGCGAGCGGCTGCTCGGCCGCACCGGTCTCGCACTGGCCGGCGTGCTGCGCCGGCTCGGCCGCCCGGCCGAGGCCCGCGCGCGGTACGAGGCGGCGCTGGCCAACGCCCGGGCCCGTGGCGCGACGTACGAGGAGGCCCGGGTGCTCCGGGCGTTCGCCGAACTGGCCGCCGAGCAGGGCGAGTCGGCGGAGGCGGCGACGCTGCGCGCGGCGGCCAAGCGGATCGAGGCCCGACACGGGGCGACGGCCCGCGCCTGAGACGCGGGCCCGGGGCCTCAGGCGCGGGTGGCGTGCCGGTCGGGGTGGGTGCTTGGGGGCGGGGGCTCCCGGGCGGCATAGTGCCGGCATGAGTGCTGATGAGAGTGCTGCGGCGGGTTCCGGTGCGGGTGCGGGTGTGGGTTCGGGTGCGGGTTCTGGTCCGGGTGTGGGTTCGGGTCCTGGCCCTGGTCCGGGTTCGGGCGCGGGGTTCGTCGTGGTCCCGCCGGGTGCGGCGGTCCGGGCCGCCCGCCCCGCCGACCTGGCGGCCGTGGCCGGGATCCACGCGCACTACGTGCGCCACACCGTGGTCACCTTCGCCGAGAAGCCCCGCACCGAAGCCGAGTGGGAACAGCTGCTGGCCGAGGTGACCGGCTCAGGACTGCCCTTTCTGGTGGCCGAACTGGCCGGCGCCGTCGTCGGGTTCGCCTACGCCGCGCCCTGGCGGGCCAAGCCGGCCTACCGGTTTACGGTGGAGGACTCCGTCTTCCTCGCCCCCGAGGCCACCGGCCGCGGGCTGGGCACCGCCCTGCTGGGCACCCTGGTCGCCGAGGCCGGCCGGGCCGGCCGGCGGCAGATGATCGCGGTCGTCGCGGACACCGGCGAGGGCGCCTCGGCGGCCCTGCACCGGCGCCTCGGCTTCGCCGAGGTCGGCCGGCTCACCGACGTCGGCCACAAGCACGGCCGCTGGATCGACACGCTCCTCCTGCAACGGGCCCTGCCCGCCCCGGACCCCGACCCGGAGTGACGCGAACCGGGCCGCCGCCGCTGGTCGGTGACGGGACGGCGGCCCCCGACGACCGGCGCGGCGCCCGCCGTCCAGCCCGGGCGCCCAACGCCCCTCGTGACCCCCGACGTCCGGCGCGGCGCCGGGGGACACCCCCCGGCTACCCCGGCGCGTTGGCGAACGCGCGGGCCTGGGCGAGGGCTTCCTGGACCGCGATCTCGTCGCGGGCGGCGGCCTCGATCTCGGCGTCGAGGTCGATGACGGTGAACTCGTCCAGCCTGGCGATGAGTTGACGGGCGACGGTCCAGGCGATGCCGGGCTCCCGGAAGGAGTGCTCGATCGGCCCGAGCAGCTCGGGCCCGTCCGGCCCCGGCCCGTAGCGCACGCCCAGGACCCCGGCCATCGTCCCGGTCTTGACCCGCAGCGCGACGGACCGCTTCCGCAGGTGCGGGCAGACCCGCACCGAGAGCGTCGCACACGGCAGGCAGACCGGCGGGTGGACCGTGTGCCACCCCCGCGTCCACACCTCCGGATCGTCCGGGTCGTCGCCCAACAACCACAGCACCCCGCCCAGGGTGCGGTGCGCCGGCCCACCACACACCTGACACCGCAGGTTGGCCATCGCCAACCGCTGCCGCAGCGGACCAACACCGTGCTCCAGCTGGCTCCCTTCGAGATGCGCGTGCGCCGCACCCTTAACCTGCCGATCCACATACTGACCATGTCGGACCGCTCCCTGATGTCCTACGCGGAATCCGCTCAGTGGGGGCATGTCGAGCGTGACGGAGCGTCCGTGCTACCGGTGCTGGCGGCCTACCATCAACTACAGGCGGAGGCGCTGTACCAGTCGGCGACCGTCGCCGCGATTCAGCAACTCCGAAAGGGCATCCCGTGACATCCGAAGCCCCGCGTTGGTTCACGTCCTCCTACAGCAGCAACGGTGGCGCCTGCGTGGAGGCCGCCGCCAATCTTGCCGCGACTCGTGGTGTGGTTCCGGTTCGTGATTCGAAGAGCGTGGACGGTCCGGTGTTGACCATCTCGACCGGCGCGTTCTCGTCGTTCGTGACGGGCGTCAAGGCCGGGGAGATCGCCCCCACCTGACCAGCCGGCCCGACCACACGCGCACCCCCAGTTGCCCCATCGCTTCCCGCGATGGGGCAACTTCCGCTGCTGACCCTGCTGTTCGACGCCGGAGGACTCAGAGAAGTTGCTCCGCCTCGGCCGGGGTGGCGGGGCGGAGGGTGACGGGGAAAGTGTGGCCGCCGATGTCGGCGGTGAAGGTGGCGGGGGCGCCGGGGGTGGCGGCCAGCCAGACGTGGGCGGCGCACAGCGCCGCCGCCGGGTCGGTGTGGATCAGCCGGCCGGCGCACGGCCGGGGCGCCAACTCCAGGACCAGCGGTGGGCCGCCGCGCCGCCGGAGCAGCGCCCGGGTCTGGGAGAGCAGCACGCCGGCGGTGGCGCAGCCCGGATGGTCGCGCAGGGCAGCGTCGATCCAACCGGTCGCCGTCCAGGCCACCCGGTGGGCGCCGCCCTGGTGGTCCGACCTGCGGCGGTAGAGCAGGCCGGCGCTCTGCGCGTGCCGCTCCCCGGCCACCCCCTGCTCGGCGGCCAGGAACCGCGCCGGCCGGGTCCGCCAGGGCGGGAAGCGGGCCACCGTGACCCGGTCGCCGGCCAGCTCCGCCTCGACCAGGAACGCGGCCGGCTGGCGTGGCGGCCGGGCCGGGACCGGCAGCGGCTCCGGCGACGGCGCCGGGCCGGTCGGGGCCAGCCCGAGCAGCCCGTACAGCTCGTCCCGCAGCAGCTCCAGCGCCCGCCCCCGGTGGGCGAAGGCCGCGTCGGCGGCGGCCAGCGCGGCCGGCGCCCGCGGCGCGGCCAACACCCGGTCGAGCACGCCGGGCAGCGCGTCGGCCGCCGTCAACCGGGGGCTGGCGGCGAGGAGTTGGCCGGTCGGGCTGTCGGCGAGCAGCTCGTCGCCGCCGTCGTAGGCGGTGACCACCCGGCGGCCGAGGGCCGCCGCGTAGAGCGCCGTCGAGCCGTGGTCGGTGACCACCGCGTCGGCCGCCACCAGCAGCGTGGCCCACTCGGCGTGCGGCCCCGGCAGCACCAGCCCGGCGTCCAGCGCCGGGCCCAGCCCCTGCTCCAGGTCGTAGGAGCCGCGCCGGCTGCGCTCGTTGGGGTGGGTGACCAGCGCCAACTGGTAGCCGTCGTAGCCGAGCAGTGCCAGCAACTCGGTGACCAGATCCGGACGTTGGCGCAGCAGGGACTCCGGCCCCCAGGTGCTGGTGAGCACCACGAGCCGGCGCGCGCCGGTGCCCAGCGCCGCCCGGTAGCGGTCCCGGTGTCCCACGGCCGCCAGCAGGCGTTCCAGTGTGGGGTCGCCCACCACCACGGCGTGCGCCGCGGCCCGGGGGCTGGTGCCGGCCAGCCGGGTGAGCTGGTCGGGGTGGGCGAGCGCGTGCCGGGTGGCCAGCGTGGTGCCGCCGGTCAGCAGGAACGCCGGGTCGAGGCCGGAGGGCGCGCCCGGGGTGCCCTCGCCCGGCAGCGACTTCCCGAAGCCGGCGCCGTGCGGCAGCAGCGCGAGGGCGCCGCGCAGGGCGCGCAGCTCGCCCTTGGGGCTGGCCGCCACGATCAGGTCAAAGCTGCCCGCGCGCGCCCGCTCCCAGGGCAGCGTGCGCGCGCCGGCGCGTTCCACCGCGGCGAGCGCCTCGGCGTCGAAGTCCGAGCCGGGGACCAGGGTGAACCGGCGGGCGATCCGGTCGTCCCCGGCGAACACCGGCAGGGTGTCGAGCAGCCGGTGCAGCGCGGTCGCCGAACGAGCCGCGAAGAGCACCGTCCGGCCCGCGCGGCGGTTGTCCGACGGGGCCGGGCGGAGCGCGGACTCCCGGCTGTCGCCGCTGGTCACCGGCGGTTGCATGGGTTGTCCGACGGCATGGCTCGATCGTACTCGTCGGGGGTGGGTGGAACAGCCGGGCTGGGAAGAATGCGGGTATGACGGAGTGGGGAGTGGCGTTGATCGCGGCCGGCTCGGCATTGCTGGCCAGCCTGATCAGCGGGTTCTTCGCCCGCTCGGCCGGCCGGCGGCAGGCGTCGGCGATGTTGGAGACGGTGCGGATCACCGTGGAGCAGCAGCGGCAGGAGCGGGCGCTGGCCGCCCGGCGCGCGACCTACCTGCGATTTCTGGACGCGGCCGAGACGGTGCTGCTGGCTCGGCGGGCCGGCGGCGGCACCGCCGAGGACCGGGCGGCGCTGCAACGGGCCATGGGGGCCGTGCAGTTGGAGGGGCCGGCGGCCAGCGAGGCGGGGGCGCTGCTGGAGGCGCTGCGGCAGCAGCGCGGCCCGGACGAGCTGGAACGGGCCAGGTTCGCGTTCATCACGGCGGCCCGCGAGGGCCTGCGCGCGGCCGAGGGCCGCCCGGACTGACCGCCCGCCCCGCCGGGGCGGGCGGCGCGCGGGTCCCCGGGCCCGAGGGTCCCCGGGCCCGGGGCCGGGCCGCCGGCCCGGCCTCGGCCCTCCGGGGGCGCCCGGCCGGGCGCCCCGCGCCCCGGCGGGCCCGGGGCGAGCCCCGGGGCCCCCGCCCCAGCCTCGGGTCCTGGCCGGAGGCCACTGGGCCCCGGCCCTTGGCTGGTCGGGCGTGCACCCCCGGGGCACCGGCCTCCGGTACTGGTCCACCGGGCTGGCGCCGACCGACTTCCGCCCCCGGGCAGGCCCTGCCCCCAGCTACCAAGCACCCGGCGGGCACGCACCGGCCGACCAGCGACGCCGGCTGCCGGCCGGGCACCGGCTCCGCCGGCCCTTGTCGGCGCGCCCTCGGCTCGGTCAACCCCCGACCTGCCCGGAGGGCGCTCGGCTGCCCCCGACCCACGGTCGATCACCCCGGGCTCGGCGCCGCCCCGGCTGGTGCGAGCCCGCGCGACCGGCGAGGCGGGCCACCGAGCGGGCCCCGGCTGGACTACCTCCTTGTCCCGCCGGCCTCCGGCAAGGCCGGCCCCCGTCCCGACCGCCGTCGGATCGGCTGGCCGCCGGCCGTGAGCCGACCCACGGTCGTTCGCTCGCCCCGGGCTCGGGGCCGTCCCGGCTCGGCTGCTCTCGGTGCTCCCGGTGCTCCCGGCGCTGCCGGTGCTCCCGGCGCTGCCGGTGAGATCGCCCACTGCCCGGTTGCCGCCTCGACGGCTTTCGGCGCGGCCGATCCCGTCCGGCCGCCTTGGCCCCTGCCGATCCCGTCTCGACAGCCCTCGGCAGGGGCCGATCCCGAGCCGGCCGCTTTCCGCCTCTCCGCACCCGGCGCCATCGCCTTCGGCGAAGCCGACCCGGCTGGGGCGTCCCCGGGCTCGTCCGAGCCCCCTCGACCGGCGAGGCCGGCTACCCGGCTGGGCGCCGGCGCGCCCTATGCCGGCCCGACGGCCTTTGCCGAAGGCGCGTCCGCCGCTCCCGCTCCCACCGTCTTCGGCGAAGCCGTCCCCCGTTCCACCGGTGCGGCCGGCTACCGGCTGGGCGTCGTCCCGACCGCTTCCGCCCCGACCGCCTTCGGCGAAGCCGGACCCGCCTTCGGCGAAGCCGGACCCGCCTTCGGCGAAGCCGTCCCCGTTCCACCGGCGAGGCCGGCTACCGGCTGGGCGCCGTCCCGACCGCTTCCGCCCCGACCGCCTTCGGCGAAGCCGAACCGGCCTTCGGCGGAGCCGGACCCGCCTTCGGCGAAGCCGGAACCGCCGGGTCCGCCGGGTCCGCCGGACCCGGGGGTAGGTCGAGTACGGCCAGGAAGGCGGCGGCGGCCGGGGTCGGGCCGGTCTCGTTCCAGATGACGTACTCGACCCGGGCCGGTGCCTCGGTGACCTCGACGGTGGTGACGCCGGTCAGCTGGGGCACGTAGGCGGCCGGCAGCAGCGCGATGCCGAGGCCCTCCGCGACCAGTCGGGCCAGGTAGTCGACGTTGGTGACCTCGAAGGCCACCTCGCGGCTGAGGCCGGCGGCGGAGAAGGCGAGGTCGGACTGGGCGCGGCCGGCCGTCCTCGCCGGCAGGTCGACGAACACCTCGGAAGCCAGTCCGCGCAGGCTCACCTGGCCCGCCGTGGCCAGCGGGTGGTCGGGGGCGAGGACCGCGACCAGCCGGTCGCGGGCGAGTTCGCGGGCCTCGACGCCCTTGAGCCGGGCCGTGGTCGGCAGTCCGAGGAAGGCCACCTCGATTTCGCCGGCCCTGACCTGGTCCACGAGTTCGTCGCTGGCGCCGACCCGCAGGCTGACCCGCACCCGGGGGTGCCGCCGGCGGAACTCCCGCAGCGCGCCCGGCAGATCGACCGCGGCGACGGACGGGATCAGGCCCATGGCGAGCCGCCCCCGCACCTCGCCGACGGCGGCGGCGGCCTCGGCGACCGCCCGTTCGGCGGCGTCCAGGCACTGCCGGGCGGCGGGCAGGAACGCCGCGCCCGCCGCGGTCAGCCGCACCCGGCGGCTGGTGCGTTCGAACAGCCGGGCGCCCAACTCCCGTTCCAGCCTGGCGATCTGGTGGCTGAGCGCGGACTGCACCACCAGGCAGCGCTCGGCGGCCCTGGTGAAGCTGTTGGTCTCGGCCACGGCGACCACATAGCGCAGCTGTTGGAGTTCCACCGAGCCATCGTGGATCACGATCGTTGGTATGACAAACATGTGTTGGACTCATTGATCGGTGCCGAACCAGACTGCCGGCATGACGAGTTCAACCATCCGGCCGGCCGCCGCCGGGGCCGGCGGCGCCGTGCCGCGGCGGGGTGACCTGCCGCGCGCCGCCCTGACCGGGATCACCCCCGCCGTGTGGGGCACGACCTACGTGGTCACCACCGAGCTGCTCCCGCCGGGGCATCCGCTGTTCGCGGCGCTGCTGCGGGCGCTGCCGGCCGGGTTGGTCGCGCTGCTGATCGCCCGGACGCTGCCGCGCGGTGGCTGGTGGGGGCGGGCCGCGGTGCTCGGCGTGTTGAACATCGGGGCGATGTTCCCGCTGCTGTTTGTCGCGGCCGAGCGGCTGCCGGGTGGGGTGGCCGCCACGCTGGCGGCGGTCCAGCCGTTGCTCGTCGCCTGGCTGGCGGTCGGTGTGCTGGGGGAGCGGCTCTCCGGCTGGCGGCTGGCCTGGGGCCTGGTCGGGGTGGTCGGCGTGGGGCTGGTGGTGTTGGGGCCGAGCGCGGCGCTGGACGGGGTGGGGATCGCGGCGGGCCTGGGCGGCGCGGCCTCGATGGCGCTGGGGGTGACCCTCACCAAACGCTGGGGCCGCCCTCCGGGAGTCTCGCCGACGACCCTGGCAGGTTGGCAACTCACCGCGGGCGGGCTGTTCCTGCTGCCGCTGACCGTGCTGCTGGAGGGGGCGCCGCCGGCCGTCGACGGGCCGGCCGTGCTCGGGTACCTGTGGCTGGGGCTGGTCGGCGGGCTGCTCGCCTATGTGCTGTGGTTCCGCGGGATCGCCGGCCTGCCGGTCACCTCCGTCGCCGTGCTGGTGCTGCTCTCGCCGCTGGTCGCCGCGCTGCTCGGGGTCGTCGTCCTCGGCCAGACCCTCGGTCCGGTGCAGCTGCTCGGCTTCGGGCTCGCGCTGGCCGCGATCGTCGCCGGCCAACTGCCGTGCCCGGCCGGCCTTTTCCGTTCAGCCACGCGCTGACCCACCGAAGGGGAACCCCACCATGTCGAGACAGCGGACGATTCTGGTCCTGGGCGCGACCGGCGGACAGGGCGGTGTCGTCGCCCGCCGGCTGCTGGACCACGGCTGGGCGGGGCGCCCCCGCCCCACCGGTGGCGGGTAACTGCCTTTGTCCTGGCACGGGTTGACGCGCGTTGACCGCTCGGGCACGCTCGTTCTGTTCCCTCTTTCCCCTCATGGAGGTGGCACGTTGAGACGGTTTCTACGCGTGTTTCTCACATTTGTCATGATCGCGTCAGCCGCAGTGGTGGGCACCGTGGCCACCGCCGGCACCGCGCAGGCCGACGGGTGTTACACCTGGGGCCGCACCCTCAAGCAGGGTCACAGCGGTAGCGACGTCACCCAGCTGCAGATCCGGGTCGCCGGATACCCGGGCTACGGCGCCGAGTTGGCGATCGACGGCAAGTTCGGCCCGGCCACCGCCGCCGCCGTCAAGCGGTTCCAGCAGGCGTACGGCCTGTCCGCCGACGGCGTCGCCGGCCCGCAGACCTACAACAGGATCTACGCGCTCCAGGACAACGACTGCACCCCGGCGCACTTCACCTACGCCGAGATGAACCGCTGCAACAGCGGTTGGACGGGCGGCGCGGTCAGTGCCGCGACCGCCAAACAGAACGCCCTGCGGGCGATGTGGAAGCTGGAGGCGCTTCGGCACGCCCTCGGTGACCGGCCCCTCACCACCAGCAGCGGCTTCCGCTCCTACGCGTGCAACAGCGCCGTCGGCGGCTCGTCCGGCAGCAACCACCTCTACGGCCGGGCCATCGACCTGACCGGCTCGCCGACCTTCTGCCAGATCGTGAAGCAGGCGCGCTACCACGGCTTCAACCACATCCTCGGCCCGGGCTTCCCCGGCCACAACGACCACGCGCACCTGGCCAGTCAGAGCACCCGACGCTGGTCCGCACCCAGCTGCGGCATCTGACGCACCGGCCGCCGCCGGTCTCCGGCGCCCGCCCGGGCGCCGGAGACCGGAGCGCCGTCAGACCTCGACCAGGACCTTGCCGCGGTGCGCGGCCCGGTCGGTGTAGAGGTTCTGGTAGGCGACGGGGAAGCTGTCGAAGCCGCGGTGCACGGTCTGGTCGTAGCGGATCTCGCCGCGCCGCACCGCGCCCCCGACCTCGGTCCGCAGGGCCGCCAGGTTCTCCTCGGTGAACCACTCCTCGGCGAAGATGCCCCGGATCGTGGTGCGTGGGAACATGATCAGCGGCAGCAGCCGGGGGCCGGCCCAGTCCCCGTTGACCGTGGTGGACCACTGCCAGCAGACCGCGACCCGGCTGTAGGGGCGCAGCATCCGGAACGCCGCGTCGGTGATGGTGCCGCCCAGGTTGTCGAAGTACCGGTCGATGCCGTCGGCGGCGGCCAGCAGCGCGCGGTGCGTGTCGTCCACGTCGTCGCCCTGCCGGTAGCAGACCACCTGGTCGAAACCGAAGCCCTCCAGGTAGGGGATCTTCTCCGGGGAACTGGTGGTGCCGACCACCCGGCCGGCCCCGGCGCGCTTGGCCAACTGCGCGGCCAGCGTGCCGATCGCGCCGGACGCGCCGCTGATCAGCACGGTGTCGCCGGGGGTCACGTCGAGGAACTTGGTCATGGTGCCCCAGGCGGTGATCCCCGGGGTGCCCAGGATGCCGAGCGAGGTGCTGACCGGCAGGGTCGTCTCGTCGTGGTCGGCCGGGTCCAGCCGGCGGAACGCGGGCAGCCGCAGCGGGAAGTGGCCGTTCCGCCAGACCCAGGCCCGGCCGTCGCTGACCAGGTGGGTGCGCCAGCCGCCGAAGCCCTGCACCAGCTCGCCGGGGCCGAACCGGGCCGCCGGCCCGGCGGCCAGCACCTCCATGACGGAGTCCCCGCCGACGTGGTGGCCGAGCGGCGTCTCCTGGGAGAGGCCGACCAGGTAGGGGTCGACGGAGACATAGCGGGTGCGCAACAGCATCTCGTCGTCGCCCAGGGCGACATCGAGCTCCTCGGTGACCTTCTCGTAGATCCGTTCGGCCTCGGGCACCCCGTTCAGGTGCTCGCGGACGACCCACTTCTCGGTCTTCACTCAGACACTCCTCGACGCGGTGGGGACGGTGGTGGTGGCCGGGGCGGCCGGGGACGGGCTGGCCGGCGGCTCGGGGCGCCGCGCCCGCGGGCCGACCGGCACGATCCGCTGGCGGGGCGGGGGCAGCCGCCGGTCGATCTCGGCGGTGAACTCCCGCCCGTCGTCTCGGCAGATGAACTGGGTGACCTGCCGGCCGGCGGCCACGGCACGGATCAGGCCGCCGACGGTGACCCACACCCCCGACATGTAGAAGTTGGCGAGCCCGGGCAGCACCGGGCCGTTCCGGTTGATCTCCTGCTCCAGAGTCTCCCCGCCGTCCATGAACGGCTGCCAGCCGGGGAACGCCCCGTTGTGCGAGGCGGTGTAGCGGACCTGGGTCAGCGGCGTGGACACGTCCCGCACGGCCACCGCGTCCCGCAGCCCGGGGAAGCGCTCCTCCAGGAACGCCTCCACGGTGGTGCGCACCCGGCGCTTGGCCGCCAGGTACGCCTTGCCGTGCCGCACCGGCAGGGTGTGCAGCACCTGCCCCCGGCGCACCCGGCTGGCCTGCTCCGGCCCCTCCCGCAGCTCCCGCCAGGGGGCCGCCTCGGAGAAGTACGTCGCGTAGACCACGCTGGTCTCGGCCGGGGACAGCTCAGGGTAGTGGCAGCTGCGGAACTGGACGTTGATGCTGGGATGCCGCATCCCGGTCATCCGCTCGGCCAGTTCGTCCTCAAGCAGGTAGGTGGTGCACGGGTCGGCCTCGGGGAACGGGCGGCGCAGCCCGAGGAAGACGGAGACATAGCCGGGCGAGAGCATGCCGGGCTCGTCGATGGTCTCCGCGTACAGCCGCCGGTAGGTGTCGTTGAGGTACCGGCCGCCCAGCATGTCCATCACCACGCTGCGCATGTCGCAGGCGGCGACCACGATGTCGGCGCGGAACTCCCGGCCGTCGCTCAGCCGCACCCCGACCGCCCGGTCCTCCTCCACCAGGATCTCGGCGACCCGGGCGTTGTAGGTGATCTCGCCGCCCAGCCGCAGGTAGCGGTCCTCGATGGAGCGGGCCAGGCCCAGCGAGCCGCCCTCCGGCACGCCCGCCGAGTGGTTGGCGTGCGAGGCCAGCTGGAAGTAGAACGGCAGCACCGGGAAGTCCGGGTGCTTCTCGTACAGGATGAAGTTGAACGCCTCCCGCAGCAGCGGGTGTTGGAACCGCCGCGCGTAGTCCGTCATCAGCTCGGTGATGGAGGTGCGGATGGCGTTGAAGTAGGGCAGGAACGAGGCCATCATCCGCCAGCGCTCCAGCCGGCCCATCATGCCGACCGGCTTGAGGAACGGGTAGACGGCCAGCGCCCGGCGGAAGGTGCGCAGCCCCCGGCAGAACCGCCGGATCTGCCGGGCGTCGGCCGGCGAGATGTCGATCAGGTGCCGCTCCAGCCGGTCCGGGTCCGAGTAGAAGTAGACGGCCTGCCCGTCCCGGCCCCGGACGATGTTGAAGACGTCGAACTGCCGCATCTCCTTGCCCTGGAGCGCGCCCAGCTCCAGCCAGATCTGGTGCATCTCGTTGCCGGGCCCGCTGCCCAGCAGCCAGGAGACGCACCAGTCGAAGGTGAAGTCACCGCGGTCCCAGGAGGTGCACGAGCCACCGGGGATCTCGTGCATCTCCAGGACGTGGGTGCGGTAGCCGTTCATCCGGGCGTAGGCGCCGGTGGCCAGTCCGCCCAGCCCACCGCCGATGATGATCATGGTCTCGCGTTGGCGTTTCGGCTCTGCCATCCTGCCGGTCCCCTTCCTCGCTGCCCCGTTGTCCCGTTCGCTCATGCGACCGCCTCGTCGGTCAGCGCCGAGCGCACCTGCTCGGCGGTGCGTTCCACCCAGCCGGCGTCCAGCAACTCGGCGTGGCCGCCGACGCCCCGCACCACCGCCGTGCCCGCGGTGCCGGCGCCGTGCCAGCTGCCGGCCGCGCCGGGCGCGTACAGCGCGGCGTTGTCCTGCTCGGTGATCACCGTCAGGGCCGCGTCCACCGTGCCGACGTTGGCCGTGCGGCTGGCGAACTCCAGGTAGTCACGCGCCTGTTGGCGGGTCTCCTCGGCGACCGTCCGGGAGCCGGTGTGCCGCCGCAGGTGGTCACCCAGCTCCTCGTCGAACGCGGTCAGCACCCGCTCGGTCAGCTCGAACGCGGCCAGCTGGCGCGGCGAGTCGACGATCACCAGGTGCCGCACCCGGCGCCCGCGGGCCTGTAGCTCCTTGGCCACCTCGAAGGCGAGGTTGCCGCCCAGCGAGTAGCCCAGCAGGTCCAACGGGCCGGCCGGGGCCAGCTCCAGCACCAGGTCGGCGTAGCGGGCCACCTTCGCGTCCCCGGCCAGGTAGTTGAAGCCGACCAGCCGCCGGTCCGGCAGCTCGGCGGCCAGCCGCCGGTAGACCAGGCCGTGCCCGCCGGCCGGCGGGAAGCAGAACACCGTCGGCTCCCGGTCGGCGTTGAACGTCAGCCACGGCCGGCCGCCGGCCAGCCGGCCGGTCACGATGGCCTCCACCGTGCCGGCCATCCCGTGCAGCGTGGTCACCTTGAAGAGCTGGCCGACCGGGATGGTCACCTGGAACTCCAGCTGGAGCCGGTGGATCAGCTCGATCAGCCGCACCGAACTGCCGCCGGAGGCGAAGAAGTCGTGGTGCAGCCCGACCCGGTGCACGCCCAGCAGCTGCGACCAGTGCGCCGCCATCCGCTCCTCGTACAGCGTCACCGGCGCCTCGTAGGGCACCTCGGCGCCGCCCGCCACCGGGGCCGGCAGCGCGGCCAGGTCCACCTTGCCGTTCGGGGTGAGCGGCAGCCGGTCGACCGCCACCAGGTGGTCCGGGATCGACTGGGTCGGCAGCGCGGCGGCCAGCCGGCGGCGCAGCGCCGCCTCGTCCGGCGGGTCCGTCGGCCCGGCCACCCAGTAGCCGCACAGCACCGGCTCGCCGGCCGCGTCCTGCCGCACCGTCACCACGGCCTGGGCGACGCCCGGCTCGCGGAGCAACTCGGCCTCCACCTCGCCCGGTTCGACCCGGTAGCCGTGCACCTTCAGCTGCGCGTCGGCGCGGCCGAGCAGCCACACCAGTCCGTCGGCGTCCATCGTCGCCAGGTCCCCGGTGCGGTACCGGCGGCGGCCGTCGCCCAGCGGGTCGGCGCCGAACCGCTCGGCGGTCAGCTCCGGTTCGCCGACGTAGCCGAGCGCCACGCCGCCGCCCCCGATCCACAGCTCGCCGGTCACCCCGGGCGGCACCGGCTCGCCCCGCTCGTCCAGCACGTGGAAGGTGCTGCCGGGGAACGGCCGTCCGATCGGCACCATCCGGTGCTCGTCCATGCCGTCGGTCGGGCCCTCGAAGTAGCCGCTGTCGATGGTGGCCTCGGTCAGGCCGTAGGAGTTGATGACCCGGGTGTCGGGGCCGGCCAGCGCGGCCAGCCGCCGGTACTCGCCGACCTTCCAGGAGTCGGAGCCCACCACCAGCAGCCGCAGGAAGTCCAGCCGTTGGCCGGTGGCCTCGCAGTAGCCGGCCAGCGCCCGCACCACCGCCGGCACGAACTCGACCGCGTCCACCGCCTCCTGACGCATCGTCTGGTAGAGCAGCTCGGTGTTGAGGACCAGCTCGCGGTCGGCCAGCACCAGCCGGCCGCCGGAGCCGAGCGCCCGGACCACGTCCCCGAAGAACACGTCGAAGGACGGCGAGGCCAGCTGGAGATGGACCGACACCTCGTCGGCCAGCCGGTACTCGGCCAGCCAACCCGCGTACGCCGAGGCCAGGTTGCGGTGGCTGACCGCAACCGCCCGGGGCGTCCCGGTGGATCCCGAGGTGAAGACCAGGTACGCCGGGCGCTCCCAACCGGCCGGGTCGTCCGCCGCCGGCAGGTCCGCCGGGCCGTCGGCCGGGTCCGGCTCGCCGGTCGCCGTCAGCTCGGCCAGCGGCACCACCGGGCCGGCCAGCCCCGCCGGGGTCACCTCGCCGACCAGGGTCAGGGCCGCGCCGGCGGTGCCGGCCATGGTCGCCAGCCGGCGCGCCGGATACCCCGGGTCCAGCGGCAGGCACGCCGCACCGGCCCGCCACACGGCCAGCAGCGCCACCAGCAGCTCGGGCGACTTCGGCAGGCAGAGCCCCACCACCGAGCCGGCCGTCACCCCGCGCGCCCGCAGCCGCCTGGCCAACGCCTCGGCCCGCTCGTGCAGTTCGCCGTAGGTCAGGGTGACGGGGGAGCCCAGCACCCCGGGAGTCACCGCCGCCACCCGCTCCGGCGCCGTCTCCGCCCACCGGGCGATCAGCCGGTGCACCGGCTCGGTGACCGGCACGGTGCGCCCGGCCCCGCTCAACTCGCCCAGCAGCCGGTCCCGTTCGGCCGCGCCCAGGATCGGCAGCGAGGTCGCCTGCCGGTCGGCCGGCGCCTCGGTCAGCGCGGTCAGCAGCCGGGTGTAGTGGTCCGCCATCCGGCGCACCGTCGCCGGCAGGAACAGATCCGAGTTGTACTTGAGCACGCAGTGGAACCGGCCGTCCGCCGCCTCCTCGTAGGCCGACAGCGTCAGGTCGAACTGCCCCTCCTCCTCCGGCAGTTCGATGTACTCCAGCCGGTAGCCGTACTTCTCGGTCGCCACCTTGTGGTGCAGCAGGATGAACATCGCCTGGAAGACCGCCGACCGGCTCGGGTCGTGCCGCAGCCCCAGCCGCTCCACCAGCAGCACGAACGGGTACTCCTGGTGGTCCAGTCCGCCCAGCACCACCGTCCGCACCCGGTCCAGCAGCTCGGCGACGCTCGGCTCGTCGGACAGGTCGAGCGCCAGCGGCAGCGGGTTGACGAAGTAGCCGTAGACCGAGCCGAACTCCTCCTGGGTGCGGCCCGTCACCGGGCTGCCCACCACCACCTGCCGCTGCCCCGAGTACCGGTGCAGCAGCAGGTAGTACGCCGCCAACAGCACCATGAAGACGGTGGTGTTGTGCGCCCTGGCCAGCTCGTGCACCCGGGCGCTCAACGTCGCCTCCAGGGCGAAGAACTCCGAGCCGCCGTTGTGGGTGCGCACCGCCGGCCGGGGCCGGTCGGTCGGCAGGTTCAGCACCGGGGTCTGGGCCGGCAGCCGGTCCCGCCAGTAGCGGAACATCCGCTCCGCCTCGGGGCTGGCCAGGAACGCGTTCTGCCAGTTGAGGAAGTCCAGGTAGTGGGTGGTCGGCGCGGGCAGCTCACCCGGGCCGCCGCGCCGCAACTCCTCGTAGACGGCCAGCAGTTCCTCGATGAAGGTGAAGGTCGAGATGGCGTCCGAGACGATGTGGTGCACGGCCTTGGTGATGACCCACCGGTCGTCCGCCCGCCGCAGCAGCCGGAACCGGACCAGCGGGTCGAGCGCCAGGTCGTACGGCTTGCGGTACTCCCGGATGATCAGCTGGTAGATCTCCGCCCAGGACTGGTCGGCGACGTCCAGCACCGCGCAGTCCGGCCGCGCCTCGGGCGCGATCCGCTGCACCGGCTCCCCGTCCTCCAACAGGAAGTTGGCCCGCAGCTGCGGATGCCGATCCAGCAGCCGGCGGTACGCCTCCAGCATCAGCTCCGGGTCCAGCTCGGCCCGCACCTCGACCGCGCCGCCGATGTTGTAGGCGAAGCCGTCCGGGTCCAGCTGCTTGAGGAACCACAGCGCCTTCTGGTTCTGCGTCAGCGGGTAGCACGCCGGGTCGGTGAACACCTCGACCGCCGCGCCGCCGTCCGTCGTCGCGTCGTCCGCCAGCCGCTCCAGCAGCTCGCCCCGCAGCTGGTCCACCAGCTCGCCGACCCCGGAGCCGCTCAACAGCGCCACCACCGGCAGCGCCACCCCCAGCTCGGCCTGCAACCTGGCCCGCAACTCCATCGCCAACAGCGAGTCCAGGCCCAGCAGTTGCAGGCTGGTCTCCGGCACGAGCCGGTCCGCCGGCACCCGCAGCACCGCGCTCACCACGGCGGCGAACCGCTCGGTCAGCAGCCGCTCCCGGCCGGCCTCGTCGGCCGCGGCGAACGCCGCGCCGAAGGCGTCCGGCTGGCCGGCGCCGCCGGTCGGGCCGCCGGCCGCCGGCGCCGCGCCGGCCGCCAGCTCGGCCACCAGCGGCGGCGGCACCGCCCCGTACCAGGCCAGGAACGTCGGCCAGTCCGCCACCGTGGCCACCAGCAGCTGCGCCACGTCCTGCCCGATCACCCGCTCCAACACGGCCATCCCGGCCGCCGGGCTGAGCGAGGTCATGCCCCGGCTGTGCCGGTAGTGCTCGACCAGCCCCAGCTCCTCGATCATGCCGGTGGCCCACGGCCCCCAGTCCACGCTGAGCGCCGGCAGCCCCAACGCCCTGCGGTGGTGCGCCAGCGCGTCCAGGAAGGCGTTGCCCGCCGCGTAGTTGGTCTGCCCGGCGGTCGGCAGCCAGGCGGCGACCGAGGCGAAGAGCACGAAGTGCTCCAACGGCTCCCCGGCCAGCTGCCGGTGCAGCGCCCAGGCGCCCAGCACCTTGGGGTCGTGCACCGCCGCGAAGGTCTCCGCGTCCATCCCAGGCAGCAGGGTGTCCCGCACCTCGCCCGCCAGGTGGAAGACGCCCCGCACCGGCGGCAGCGCCGCCGCCCGGTGCCCGGCCAGCCAGTCGGCCAGCGCCGCCTCGTCCGTCACGTCCAGCGTGACCGGCGTGACCTCGGCCCCCAACGCCTCCAACTCGGTGACGAACCGCACCCGTTCGGCCGTCCGCCCGGACAGCTCCGGGTCCCGCCACCGGGTCCGCGCCGGCAGCGTCCCGCGCCCCAGCAGCACCAGCCGGCGCGCGCCCCGGCGCACCAGCGTCCGGCACAGCAGCTGCCCCAGCGCGCCGAACGCGCCGGTCACCAGGTAGCAGCCGTCGGCCCGCAGCCGCAACGGCAGCGGCCTGGTCAGCCCGTCGGCCGGCCGCAGCCGGCAGGTGTACCGCCGGCCGCCGCGCAGCGCGACCTCGTCCACCGCCTCGTCGGCGCCCGCCGACAGCTCGGCCAGCAGCGCCTCGGCCTCCTCGCCCGGGCCGGCCGCGCCACCCGTCTCCAGGTCCACCAGCCGCCCGGGCCAGCCGGTCAGCTCCTGGTAGCGCAGTACCCGGGTCACGCCCCAGGCGCGGGCGCCCAGCGGCGCCACCGGCTCGCCGGGCCGCACCGGCTGGCTCCCCCTGGTCACCACGTGCAGCCGGCCGGGCTCCCCCCGCTCCAGCAGCGCCCTGGCCAGGGCCACCAGCGTGAACGGCGCCAGCGCCGCGTCCCGCGCCGGCCGCGGCCCCGGCTGCTCCGGACCGTGCTGGTCCAACGCCCACAGGTCCACCACCGCGGTGAAGTCACCGCCGGTCGCGGCCAGCAGCCTCGCCAGGTCGTCCGCCGAGCCCGGCACCAGCGTCGACTCGCCGGCCACCGGGTCGGTGCGCCCCACCTCGCCCGGCCGCACCAGGTGGCAGCGGCCACCGCGGGCCACCACCAGCTTGGCCAGCGCCTCGGCCACCCCGCCGGGCGCGTCGGCGAGCACCAGCAGCCGCTCGCCGGCACCGGCCGACTCCACGGCCAGCGGCGGCAGTTCGGACCACTCGGGGACGCTCAGCCAGCCGTCGACGGTGGCCGGCGCGACCGCGCCGGCCGCGCGCTCCACGTCGGCGGCGCGGAAGCCGCTGACCGCGCCCACCCGGGTCCCGTCGTCGGTGTGCAGCGTCAGCTCGCCGACCAGCAGCTCCGGACTGCGCTCGGTGACCCGCGCCCGCACCCACAGCGGGCCGGCGCCCCAAGGGGTCAGCCACACCTCGTCGATGGAAACCGGCAGCCGCACGGCGCCCGCGCCGTCCGCCGGCTCCGCGCGCACCGCCCCGGCCAGCAGCGTCTGGAAGCACGCGTCCAGCAGCACCGGATGCAGCTGGTGGCCGGCCCCGCCGTTGCCGTCGTCGGCCGCGGCCGGCAGCCGCAGCCTGGCCAGCGCCTCACCCGGGCCCAGCCACAGCTCCTCGATCCCCCGGAACGCCGGCCCGTAGTGGTACCCGCGCTCCGCGAGCGACGCGTACACCGCGTCCCCGGCCAGCCGCTCCGCCGCCCGGCCGCGCACCGCCGCCAAATCCAACGGGGGGCCGGCCGAACGGGGTTGGCCGCCGCGCACCACGCCGCTGGCGTGCGTGGTCGGCTCAGGTCCGCCCGTCGCGACCACGTGGAAGGCCGCCGAGTCGGGGGCGAACGCCAGCCGCACCCGGGTGGCCCGGTCCGCCGGCAGGAAGAGCGCCCGGCGCAGCTCCAGCTCGGCCACCACCGTCTGCTCCCCGCCGGTCAGCGCCCGCACCGCCTGGGCCGCCATCTCCAGGTAACCGGCCGCCGGGAACAGCGCGTTGCCCTCGATCCGGTGGTCCCGCAGGTAGGGCGCGCGCTCCAGGTCGAGCGCCGCCTCCCAGGCCGGCGCCGCCCCCGGCAGCCGCCGGCCGAGCAGCGGATGGTCCTCGCGCCCCAGGCGCACCCCGGCCACCGCCGGCGGCTCCGTCCAGTACCGCTCGGCCCGCCACGGGTAGGGCGGCAACGGCACCTGGCGGCCGGCCGGTTGCAGCGCGTGCCAGTCGATGTCGGCGCCCAGCGTGAAGAGCGCGGCCAGGGTGCGGGCGACCTGCTCCGGCTCGTTCTCGCCACGCCGGATCGACGGCAGCGCGACCCCCGGCACCTCGCGGCGGGTCAGGCACTCGCGGATCGCGTGCCCCAGCACCGGGTGCGGTCCTATCTCCAGGAACAACTCGTAGCCGTCGTCCACCAGTCGGTCCACCGCCGCCTGGAACCAGACGGTGTCCCGCACGTTCTGCCACCAGTAGTCGGCGTCCAGCTCCTCCCCGTGCGCCACCGCGCCCGGCCTGGCCGTCAGATAGAGCGGCACCCCGGCCCGGCGTGGCTTGAGTCCGGCCAGCGCCGCCCGCAACTCGCCCTCGATCAGCCGCATTCCGGCGCTGTGGTAGGGCACGTCCACGTCGAGGAAGCGGGCGAAGACGCCCTCGGCGGTCAGCTCGTCGGCCAGCTCGGCGAGGGCCGCCGCGTTCCCGGCCAGGGTGACCGAGCCGGGGCCGTTGACGGCCGCCAGGTCGATCAGCCCGTCGTGCGCCCGGACCCGGCGGGCCGCCTCGGCCTGTGGCAGACCGGCCGCCAACATGCGGCCGGTGCCGACCAGTTGGTGCTGGAGCCGACTGCGGTGCACGGCCACAGTGACCGCGTCGGCCAACGTGTAGACGCCGGCCTCGTAGAACGCCGCGATCTCGCCGGTGCTGTGCCCGACGATCGCGTCCGGGGTGACACCCCTGGACCGCCAGAGCGCGGCCAGCGCGATCTGGAGCGCGAAGTTGGCCGGCTGCGCCAGCCAGGTCTCCGCCATCCGGGAGGCGTCCTCGTCGGCCAGCAGCTCGTCCCGCAGCGACCAGTCCACCAGCCGGCCGAACTCCCGGTCGCAGGCGTCGATCACCTCCCGGTAGACCGGCTCCTCCGCGTACAGCCGCCGCCCCATCGCCCACCACTGCGGGCCCATCCCGGTGAACACCCACACCAGCCGCCGGCGCAGCCCCTCGCGGCGCTGCCCGGTGGCCACCAGCCGGTGCGGCTCGCCGCGCTCGGCGGCGGCCAGCGCCTCGGCCAGCTCGTCGGCCGAGCCGTAGGCGACGGCCAGCCGGTGCGCCTGATGCTCCCTGCGGTGCGCCAGCGTCCAGCCGAGGTCGGCCGGCGCGCTGTGCGCCAGCTCGGCCCGGACCGCGCCGGCCAGCGCCGGCAGCGCCTCGGCGGCCCGGCCGGTCAACGGCAGGACGCCGTAGGCGGGTCGGGGCGTCGCCAGGTCCACCGGCGGGGGCGCCGGCGGCTCCTCCAACAGCACGTGGGCGTTGGTGCCGCCGAACCCGAAGGCGTTGACCCCGGCCCTGGCCGGCCCCTCGCGCGCCGGCCAGGGAGTGGCCTCCCGCGGGATGCGGAAGCCCAGCCCGGCCTCCTCGATCTCCGGGTTGAGCCGGCGCAGGTTGATCTGCGGCGGGATCACCCCGTGCCGCAGCGCCAGCGCCGTCTTGATCAGCCCCGCGACGCCGGCGGCCGACTCGGTGTGCCCGATGTTGGCCTTGACCGAGCCGACGTAGGGCACGTCCCCCGGGGCGCGGCCCACGGCCAGCGCGCGCCCCAGGGCCGCCGCCTCGATCGGGTCGCCGACCGCCGTCGAGGTGCTGTGCGCCTCCACGTACTGGAGGTCGCCCGGCGTGATCCCGGCCCGGGCGCAGACCTGCTCGACCAGCCGCACCTGGGCGTCGGCGCTGGGCACGGTGATGCCGCTGGTGTGGCCGTCCTGGTTGACCCCGCTGCCGATGATCACCGAGTGGATCGGGTCGCCGTCGGCCAGCGCGTCCGCCAGCCGCTTGATGGCCACCAGCGCCACGCCCTCGGCCCGGACGTAGCCGTCGGCCGAGGCGTCCCAGGGGCGGGAGAGCCCGGCCGGGGAGAGGAAGCCGCCCTTGCTCTCGGCGATCGTGTACTGCGGCGCCGAGTGCAGCAACGTGCCGCCGGCCAGGGCCAGTCGGCTCTCGCCGCGGCGCAGGCTCTCGCAGGCCAGGTGGACCGCGACCAGCGAGGAGCTGCACGCGGTGTCCAGCGAGAGGCTGGGCCCGCGGAAGTCGAAGCAGTACGAGATCCGGTTGGAGACCATCGTCATCATGGTCCCGGTGGCGGTGTGCGCGGCCAGGGTCTCGAAGTCCAGGTCGGCGAACTGGAGGATCTTGTAGTCCAGGGTGAAGGCGCCGACGAAGACGCCCACCTCGGTGCCGGCCAGCTCGCCGGGCCGCTGGCCGCCGTCCTCCAGCGCCTCCCAGGCGACTTCGAGCAACTTCCGCTGCTGCGGGTCGAGTTGCTCGGCCTCGCGGGGGCTGATGCCGAAGAAGGCCGGGTCGAAGGTGTCGAAGCCGTCGATGTAGCCGCCGCGCCCGCCGACCAGCCGGCCGGGCTTGTCGCGGTCGCCGCTGGCCAGGGTCGCCACGTCGTAGCGGTCGCGCGGCGTGGCGGTCAGGCAGTCCCGGCCGTCGAGCAGGTTGCGCCAGTAGGCGCGGTGGTCGTTGGCCCCGCCGGGGAAGCGGCAGCCGATGCCGATGATGGCGAATCTGTCGGGCTCAGGGAAGGAGGGGACGGGGAGTGTGTCCTTCATCTGCATTCCTTCGGGGATGCCCCCGGCGCTGGCCGGGGGAGAAAAGGAACCTGCGGTGAGCGGTGAGCGGGGCAGCGGTGCGTGGCGGACGGGTGGCTGGGGTGGACGGGACGGGTGGACGCCGTCGGTCACCACCACCGGCCGCGGGTCACGGACGGCTGGACGGCTGGGGGCGGGCGCGGCGGCGCGCGCGCCCCCGCGGGTGAGGGCACGGATGTGGGCATGGGCCTGGCCGGGAGTCGGGGGCGACGGAAATCGGGTGACGGAGATCGGTGCGACGGAAATCGGGGCGACGGGGAAGGGCGCGGGAACGGTCGGCCGGACAACGGGGTTGGTCTGCGGAACTCACCTTTGTGGCGAGCGGGACACGCCGAGAGAAACGGGAAAGTCCTACCGGACCTGCTCGTTCGGTGACTCGATTCGTTGATGTGCCCTCATGGTAAAGGCGATGTGTGTCCGGGATGGGTCGCATGGGAGCTTCAACGTGCGCCGGCGTAACGGGAATTAACCGGGTGAATGCCGATCGCGCGTCTCTGAAGTGCGGCGTTGGGGGGTGCCTGGGGGTCGCTCACGGAGGCGCGTCAATGCTTCGGCGTCCCCTGAACCGGCGATGAGGTGAAAAGGCTTTCGAATTCGGCACCGTCGGTCGGGGCGACCGAAAACAGGGGGCTGCCGCGCCGATCAACGCGCGCCCCGGCGCGCGCTCCCCGCGGCACGAACACCTAACGAGGCGCCTTTCCGCGCCCTGGCGCGCCACCACTCAAGGACGCATTTTCCGTACCCGAGAACACCGAAAAAGAAAATTCAGCAGCCAACACATGTCATTCCCGATCACCCGAACCTCGCGGTAGCGCGCGCCGGTATCCTGCGGCCGGTCTCGACCCCGAGAACTTCCGGAACGGCGTGGTCACCGGCAGCATGGACGGGCGGACCAGCGGGGAGCGGGTTCGTGTACCTCGGAACCCGAGGAGATCCGGCGCAATCAGAGACCAGGGGTGGGGGCATGTGGGGAGAGTTACCCGGCCAGATGGCATCGGCGGCGAGCGAGGAACTGACGCGAGGGGCGATCGACCTGGGGAGCCGGGGGCTGCGGTCGACGGCCCGCCGTATCGCGGGACTGCTGAAGTCCGTAGGGGACGGCGAGGCCGATGAGTCCACGACTGGCGCGGACCGGGCTGCGCTGATCGCACGGCTGGGTGAACTCATCGACCGGGAAGCATCGGGGGACCGCCTGGCGCTGCTCGCCCGGTTCAACAGCGAACTGGGGCTGCGACTCACCGACCGGGAGATCACCGAGCTGATCAGGCCTACCGGGCGAGGCACCTTCCTTCCGGTGCCCACCGACTACTTCACCGACCGGGAGACGATTCGAGCCGAGGTCCGGGCGGTCCTGGGAGAGGCCCCCGGGGGGTGTGGGGCGGTCTGGGTGTTCTTCGGCCTGCCGGGGGTGGGCAAACGGTCCCTCACCGCTGAGTTGGCAGCGGAGTTACGCCCCGCGTTCCCCGACCGCTGCTGGTACGTGGACTGTGCGCCCGGCGCGCGGGGCCGCGCATCCGCCGGTGAGGTCCTCGAACGCCTGCTCCGCGAGCTGGGAGTGCCGGCCGGCCGGCTCCCGGTGGCCCGCGAGGACCGGCTTGCCCTGATCGGCCGCCTCCTTGCCGGCGAGCCGCACCTGGTGTTGATCGACGACCTCAACGCTTCGGAGGACCTGCGGGATCTGGTGGCGCGCATACCGCACTGCGTGCTTCTGGTGACCTCCGGGCAGGCAATGTCTGGTCTGGACTCGCGCGCCGTGCGGTCCCGGCCGGTGCCGCCGTTCGCCGTCGACGACGGTGTCACGCTGTTCCGGGCCCTGTTGCCCGGGCGGTGTGCTGACGCGGACCGATCGGCCATCGAGGAGGTGGTTCGGCTTTGCGGCGGGTTGCCGCTGGCGATACGGATCGTGGCTGCGCGGGTGGCTGCCGGCGGGCAGACGCGGTGGCGCGCGGTGGCCGACAGCTTGTCGGAGGAGCGGGGGCGGCTGCGTGGGCTGGCTGTGCGGGGCGATGCACGGCTGGACATGCGGGTGGCCATCGACTACGGACTGGGCTGCCTCCCAGACGAACTCCGCCAGCACATCACGGTGTTGGGGCTGCTCTTCACCGACGAGTTCGCGGTGGCTGACGCGGCCATGCTGTTGGATCTGCCGTTGCCGGAGACGGCCCACCTCCTGGCTGACCTCGCGTACTTTCAACTGGTCGAGGAGGTGCCGAGGGTCGCCGACCGCTACCGCTTCACCGTCGGACTGGTACGACTTGGCGCCCGGGAGGCGGCCAACGACGTCCTGGCGCCGGCCGAGCGCCTGGCGGCACGCGAGCACCTCGCCCGAGGGGTGCTGGGTCGGGTCATCCAGGAGGCGCTGCGGATCATGCCGGAGCGTTGGTGGTTGGGCGAGGAGATCCAGCGACGCCAGCGGGCGGAGCGTTCGGTGGGACCGGCGCCGTCCGAGGTGATGCGTGCATCCCGCGAGGCGTTGCTGCGTCTGGAGCACGAGCGGGCCACCGTTGTCGCGGTCTGCCGTTGGGCTGCCGCTCGAGACATGCCCCTGCTGGTCTGTGAGCTGGTCGAGGCGGCCTGGCCGATGTTCTTCCTGGGGCGCACCACCCCGGAGTGGCTCGAGTGCGGGGAGCTGGGTTTGGCCGCCGCGCGACGGCTGGCGGATCGCCGGTGGAGCGGGCGCATGCTCAGCCAACTGGGCTTCCATCACTACCTGCTGGGCGAGCTCGCGGTGGCGGACGAACACTTCTCGATGGCCTTGGCCGCTGACCGGGAGGCCGGCCATCTTCGGGGGATGGCCACGGCCGTCGAGGCGCGGGCGCTGGTGTGCTGGAAATCCGGGCAACCAGGGGCCGCCCTGGCTCAGTTGGGGCAGTCCCGAGACCTTGTGCGGATGGCCACCGGCTGGCCGGACGGACCGGAGCGGGCCGAGGGACTTCTCTGTCACCACACCGGCCGGGTGTTGGCCGCGCTGAACCAACCAGAGGCGGCGCTCGCGGAGTTCGCGGCGGCGGAGCGCATGTTGGGCGGGCTGGCAACCGTGGACGTATACAACATCGGGCGGGTGTGGACCAGCCGGGGGCAGCTGCTGCTCGATCTCGGCCGCCCGGCCGAGGCGTTGGGATGGTTGGAGCGCGCGGCCGAGCGGATGACCGCGCTGGCGGCACCGGGGCAGGTGGCCGATGTCTCACTGTTGCTGGGACGGGCCTGTGCCCGCCTGGGCCTGACGGAGCCGGCGATCCGCAACCTCATCACCGCGTATCGGGAGTACCGGGTCTTCGACCCTGCCACCGCCGGGCGGGTGTGGGGGGAGCTGACCCGGCTCCAAGGGACAGCCGGCAGGACCCCACCCACCGGGTGGGAACACCGGCCGGCTGACCGGCGTCCGCATGCGCCTTGGGCGCTCCGCGCGGCGCGCAGCGCGGGGCCGGTCGGTGTCGTCGGGGTGCCGTTCGCGTGGTCCCGGGTGGGAGACTCCGCGGCGGAGGTGACGCGGATGGGAAGCGCGCGACGGGGCGGGAGCGTCGAGGACGAGGTGCTGGTCGTGGGTGGCGGGGTGAGCGGGCTCACCACGGCCGTGGTGCTGGCCGAGGCCGGGCGGCCGGTGCGGCTGGTCAGCGACCGCGCGCCCGGGGAGACCACCTCCGCCGTGGCCGGCGGACTCTGGGAGCCGTACCTGGCCGAGCCACGGGAACGGGTCGCCGAGTGGGCGTTCCGCACCCTGCCGACGCTGGTCGCCCTGGCCGAGCACCCGGCGGAGACCGGGGTGCGTATGGTCGAGGGGATCAAGGCGCAGCGCACGCCGGAGCCCGTCCCGCCGTGGTGGCTGCCGAGCCTGCCGGGCGCGCTACGGCCGTTGCGCGCCCCGGAGTTGCCGCCCGGCTTCCGCTCCGGATACGCCGCCACCATGCCGCTGCTGGACATGCCGCACTACCTCGGCTACCTGACCGACCGGCTGCGGGCGGCCGGCGGTCGGATCGAGCGGCGTCGGCTGCGCTCCCTCGACGAGGCCACGGCGACGGCCCGGCTGGTGGTCAACTGCACCGGGCTGGCCGCCAGGAAACTGGTGCCGGATCTGGAAGTCCGGCCGATCCAGGGTCAGTTGGTGGTAGTGGAGAACCCGGGCCTGGACCGTTGGCTGGTCGCCGAGCCGATCGAGGGGGAGGAGAGCCTCTATCTTCTGCCGCAGCCGGGCGGCCTGCTGCTGGGCGGCACCGCCCGCCGGGACCGCTGGGGGACGGAGCCCGACCCGGAGCTGGCCGCCCGCATCGTGCGGCGCTGTGCCCGGGTCTTCCCCGAGCTGGCCACCGCCCGGGTGCTCGAACACCGCGTCGGGCTGCGGCCGTTCCGCCCCCGGGTGCGGCTGGCGGCCGAGCCGACCGGCGACGGCCGGGTCACCGTGCACAACTACGGGCACGGCGGCTGCGGGGTGACGGTCTCCTGGGGTTGCGCCCGGGAGGCAGCGGGGCTGCTGCCCCGCTGAGCGGAGGGCGTCCTTCCCCTTCGACCGGCGCGGCCGTTCCGTGCAAGATCATCCCGACCACTACGGGCAGTTGGCCCGCTCCGCACGGCCCCGTCGCCCGGGCGCCGGGGCGGCGCGGGCTACGAGGGAACGCCAAAGAGGGACGCCATGACCGATGCCGGCAGTGCACGACTACCCGTCCGCAAACGGGAGATCCTCCGGGAGGCGGTCGCCAACGCGCTGCGCGCGGCCGTGGTCTCGGGCGAGTTGGAGCCGGGGGTGGTCTACTCGGCGCCCGCGCTGGCCGGTTGGTTCGGCGTCTCGGCCACCCCGGTGCGGGAGGCCATGCTGGACCTGCTGCGCGAGGGCATGGTCACCTCGGTGCCCAACAAGGGCTTCCGGGTCACCGAGATCTCCCCGTCGGACGTGGCCGACATCGTGGAACTGCGGCTGTTGATCGAGCCGGCGACGGTGCGGCGGGTGGTGCCGCTGGTGCCGACCGCCGACCTGCCGGAGCTGCGCCGACTCGCCGAGCAGATCGTGCACCACGCGGCACGCGGCGACCTGCTCGGCTACAGCGAGGCGGACCGCTGCTTCCACCTGGCGCTGCTGGAGTACGGGGGGAACCGGACGCTGGTCGAGACCGTCTCCCAACTGCACGCCCGCACCCGCCTGTCGGGCCTCTCCTCGGTGGCCGGCCGAGGCCGGTTGCGGGCCGCGGCCGAGGAACACCTGGTGCTGGTCGAGCTGTTCGCCCGCCGCGACCCGGCCGCGGCGGAGGCGCTGATGCGCCGCCACATCGGCCAGATGCGGACCACCGAGCCGGGGGACGGGCCGGCCGCCGGCTGACCCGAGCGCGGCTGACCCGCACGCCGCCCGGCCGGTGGATCGCGATCGGCCGGCGCTGGCACCGGCCGGAGTCAGCCCGGTGTCGACCAGGACTGACGGAAGCCGACCGGGGCTGGCGTGGGCTCGCCCGAAACCGACCACGTCCGACCGAGCCGGATCCCGTCGCCCCGGCCCGCCGTGGGCCGTCCAGGGGCGGCCGGCAGCCGGCGACGCCTGAGCACGGCCGGCCCGAAACAAACCAGGGTTGACCGGAGTCGGCCACATCCGACCACGGTCAACCAGCACTGGGCTACGACGGGTTGCGCCGGCCCGAAGCTGACCGGGGCTGACCGAAGCCGGCCCAGGACTGCCTGAGTCGGGCAGAGTCGGTCCGCTCCTGGCCAAGGCCGGCCCGGTGTGATCCGGGCCGGCCGAGGCAAGCTCCCTGGTCGGGCCCGGCCGACCCTTGGCCCGGAGCGGCCCGGGCTCAACCAGTCCCACCCCCGCCGGCCGGAGGCCGGCCGCCCGGGCCGGCCGCCCGGCCCGGGCGGGGGCCCGGCTCAGCCCAGCGTGGCCAGCGCCTCGTTGAAGGTCGTCGACGGGCGCATCACCGCCGCCGCCTTCTCCGGGTCGGGCAGGTAGTACCCGCCGATGTCGGCCGGGGAGCCCTGGACGGCGACCAGCTCGCCGACGATGGTCTCCTCCTGCTCGCTCAGCGTCTTCGCCAGCGGCGCGAACGCGGCGGCCAGCGCCGGGTCCTCGCCCTGCCGGGCCAGCTCCTGCGCCCAGTAGAGGGCCAGGTAGAAGTGGCTGCCGCGGTTGTCGATGCCGCCGAGCCGCCGGCTGGGCGACTTGTCCTCGTTGAGGAAGGTCGCCGTCGCCCGGTCCAGGGTGTCGGCCAGCACCTGGGCCCGCGCGTTGCCGGTCCGCTGCGCCAGGTGCTCGAAGCTGACCGCCAGCGCCAGGAACTCGCCCAGGCTGTCCCAGCGCAGGTAGTTCTCCTTGACGACCTGCTGCACGTGCTTGGGCGCCGAGCCGCCGGCCCCGGTCTCGAAGAGGCCGCCGCCGTTGATCAGCGGCACCACCGACAGCATCTTGGCGCTGGTGCCCAGCTCCAGGATCGGGAACAGGTCGGTCAGGTAGTCACGCAGCACGTTGCCGGTCACCGAGATGGTGTCCTCGCCCCGGCGGATGCGCTCCAGCGAGAAGGCGATGGCGTCCACCGGTGCCAGGATCTCGATCCGCAGCCCCTCGGTGTCGTGCTCCGGCAGGTAGGCGCGGACCTTCTCGATCAGGCTCGCGTCGTGCGCGCGGGTCTCGTCCAGCCAGAACACCGCCGGGTCGCCGGTGGCCCGGGCCCGGTTGACGGCCAGCTTGACCCAGTCGCGCACCGGCACGTCCTTGGTCTGGCACATCCGCCAGATGTCGCCGGCGCCGACCTCGTGCTCCAGCACCACGGCGCCGGCCTCGTCCAGCACCCGGACGGTGCCGGCGGCCGGGATCTCGAAGGTCTTGTCGTGGCTGCCGTACTCCTCGGCCTTCTGCGCCATCAGGCCGACGTTGGGCACCGAGCCCATGGTGGCCGGGTCGAACGCGCCGTTGGCCCGGCAGTCGTCGATGACCACCTGGTAGATGCCGGCGTAGCTGCTGTCCGGGATGACGGCCAGGGTGTCGGCCTCCGTGCCGTCCGGGCCCCACATGTGGCCGGAGGTGCGGATCATGGCCGGCATCGAGGCGTCCACGATGACGTCGCTCGGCACGTGCAGGTTGGTGATGCCCCGGTCGGAGTCGACCATGGCCAGCTCGGGGCCGTCGGCCAGCTCCGCGTCGAACGAGGCGCGGATCTCCGCGCCCCGCGGGTGGTCCTCCAGGCCCTTGAGGATGCTGCCCAGGCCGTCGTTGGGGCTGAGCCCGGCCGCGGCCAGGGTCTCGCCGAAGGCGGCGAACGTCTTCGGGAAGAAGGCGCGCACCACATGGCCGAAGATGATCGGGTCGGAGACCTTCATCATGGTGGCCTTCAGGTGCACCGAGAACAGCACGCCCTCGGCCTTGGCCCGGGCGATCTGCGCGGTCAGGAACTCCCGCAGCGCCGCGACGCGCAGCACCGAGGCGTCCACGATCTCCCCGGCCAGCACCGGCACCGACTCCCGCAGCACGGTGGTGGTGCCGTCCGCGCCGGCCAGCTCGATGCGCAGCGAGCCGGCCGCCGGCAGGATCGCCGAAAGCTCACTGCTGCGGAAGTCGTCGGCGGTCATGTGCGCCACGTTGGTCTTGGACTCCGCCGTCCAGGCGCCCATCCGGTGCGGGTGGCTGCGGGCGTAGTTCTTCACCGAGGCGGGCGCCCGGCGGTCCGAGTTGCCCTCGCGCAGCACCGGGTTGACCGCGCTGCCCTTGACCCGGTCGTAGCGGGCGCGGGTCTCGCGCTCCTCGTCGGTGGCCGGCTCGTCCGGGTAGTCCGGCAGGTCGTAACCGGCCTCCCGCAGCTCGGCGATGGCCGCCTTCAGCTGCGGGATGGAGGCCGAGATGTTCGGCAGCTTGATGATGTTGGCCTCGGGCGTCTTGGCCAGCTCACCCAGCTCGGCCAGCGCGTCCTCGACGCGCTGGCTCTCGGCGAGCCGCTCGGGGAAGCTGGCGATGATCCGGCCGGCCAGCGAGATGTCCCGGAGTTCGACATCGACCCCGGCGGTCGCGGCGTAGGCCCGGATCACCGGCAACAGGGAATACGTCGCCAGGGCGGGGGCCTCGTCGGTTTGTGTGTAGATGACGGTCGAGTCAGTCACCGGGCGCTCTCCACTCCACGTCTGCAACATTGCTTGACATCAAGATATCCCGTGCGTCCAGGAGACTCGAAGCCGCGCCGGCTTCTCAGCCATGGGTGGTGGTGAACGCGCCCCAGACGACGGGGGAGTGCGCGACCGCGCCGGTCTCCCGCCAGCGCGCCACCTTGGCCCGCTGCCAGTCGTTGAGCGCCACCACCGGATCGGGCGCGTCCCCCGCCGCGTCCACCGCGACCACCGCGTCGCCGATCACCGAGGTGTCCGCCTCGGCGGTCGCCGCGAACCGGCGCACGCCGGCGTCCGTGGGCAGCGTCCAGCGGGTGGAGACCACGTACTCGGCGCCCGCGTGGATCGCCGCGGCCACCAGCCCGGTCGGCTCGGCGAACCGCACCTCGCCGCCGCTCTCGCAGGCCACCAGCGCCACCCGGTTCGGCATCCGCCACGGCCTCGGGTCCGCCGGCCGGTGCCCGAGCACCAGGTCGGCGGCGGTCAACGGCCGGTGCCCGCCCACCGGCGCGGCCCGCCCGGTGGTCTCCGGGCCGCACCCCAGGTGCAGCCGGGCGTCCAGCCCGTGGTCCGCCGTCGTGACATGCCCCACGTACAGGAACCGCGCCGCGTCCGCCAGCAGTGGCTCCAACACGTCCCTGGTCAGCCCCGAGCGGCGGAACGCCTGCTCCGCCGGCCCGGCCGGCCGCAGCCGGTCGCCCAGCCCGGCCACCATCGCCCGCAGCGGCGAGTCCTCGCCGACCGGGCCCAGCACCGACCCCAGCTGCGGGTGCGCCGCCGAACCTGGCACCCGCGGGTCCAGCGCCGCGACCACCGGACCCGCCGGGTCCCAGGGCGAGATCCGGCGCTCCGGCGAGTGCCGCACCGTGGCCGGCGGCAGCGTCGCCACGTCCAGGTGCTCCACCAGCCGCACGCCCTCGTCCACCGGCAGCGCCTCCCACGGCACCTGCCCGGTCGAGGGCGACGGCTGGATCCGCAGCCGCGGCCGGATGCCGCGCTCCACGAGCGTCTGCAGCTCAGCCCCCAGGTAGTCGGGCAGGAACGCCCGGGTCAACCGGCCCAGCAGCGCCGTCTCCCGCTCCGGGTCGGTCAGCGGCCCCTCCGTCAACGACCTGGTCAGCGCCCGCTCGATCGACTCGCCCGGCAGCGGCGTCGGCAGCGCCTCGGTCAACTCCGTGAGCACCTCGGCCACGTCCGACCGCTCGAAGTACAACAGCCGTGGCTCGTCCGGCGCGTGCTCCCAGCGCCAGGAGAGATACAGGTCCCCGGCGTCCACGTACTTCATCTGGACCGTCGGCTGGAAGGAGCCGTCCAGCCCGTCCACCACCCCGAGATCCAGGTGCGGGATCCTGGACTTCCCCCGTGACCTTCGCCACCTCATGCCGCTCCTCACCACACCCTGAGTTCCTGGTCGGACCTGATGGGCCGGCCGTAGCGCCGCTCGGCCTCCGCGATCCAGTCGGTCAGTTCCTGCGGACGCTCGTCGAAGACCCGCAGCCGGGGCGGCAGCGCGAAGCGCGGCGCCGGGAACGCCGGGTCCGCCGCGTCCTCGGCCCAGGCGGCCAGCGCGCCGGCCGCGTACGCCCCCACCCGCACCGGCTCGGCCGGGGCGGGGAACGGCTCCGGCAACTCCAACGGGTCCGTCGTGCCACCGAACCTGAACCGCAGGTCGGCCGCCATGTCGCCGGCCGGCCGGTCCGCGTCCAGCGTCGCCGACGACGCCAGGTGCTCCACCAGCTCCACGGCCAACTGCGGCTCCTGGGCCAACGCCACCAGCCGCATCGCCGCGGCGACCGCCGGCGCCGCCACCTCCCGGCTCCACCGCTCCCGCACCGGCCCCGCCGGAAACGAGTGCCGCAGCGCCTCGATCGCCAGCGCCGACGGCACCGCCAGGGCCAGCGCCCCCTCGATCCACCGCCGCCGCAGCGGCGGGAGGAACGCGAACCGCAGCACCAACAGCACCACCTGGGCCCGCCGCGCGTCCACCCGGGCCACCTCGTGCAGCGCGCCGGACTCCGCGCAGAGCGCCCTGGCCGCCAGATAGCGTTCCTCGGAAGCCCGGAACCGGCCCCTGGCCGCCTCCAGGTCGCCCGCCAACAGATGGCATTCCACCAGCGCGGACACCTCACCGGTCCGCTCCATCACCGGCAGCGCCCGCCGCAGGACGCGCCGGGCCCGACCCGGCCGGGTCCGCAGGAACGCGACCAGGGCCTGCCCGTACTGGCAGCTGGCCGCCCGGTGGTCGGCGCCCAACGCGGCATAGGCCCGCCGCGCCCGGTCGAAGCCGCGCTCCGCGTCCGCCAGCCGTCGCTCCCCGGCGGCCCGCCGCGCCTCGTTCTCCTCCAACAGCGCCAGCGCCGCCGGATCGCCGCCCAGCGTGTGGAAGTCCCGGGCCAGGTCGTGGAACTCCGCCATCCCCCGGGCATCGCCGGAACGCTGCGCCAGCAGCCCCAGGTTGGAGTAGGCGTGGCCGGCCAGCCGGGGCTCCCGCTCCTGTGCCACCGCCAGCGCCGCCCGGATCGCGACCTCCGCCTCCGGGTAGCGGCCCAGGCCGATCAACGCGCAGCCCCGGGTGTTGTGCAGCGAGAAGTCCAGCACCGCGCCGCTCCGGTGCTCGCCCCTGGGCAGCTCGGCCGCCCGTTCGCAGTCGGCGAGCGCCTCCGCGTTCCGGCCCAGCAGCTGGAGCGTCTGGGCGCGGTTGACCAGCAGCCCGACCCGCATCGCGCCCACCCCGCGCCGCTGGCCCAGCGACTCCTCGGACCGGTCGCAGCACTCCAGCGCCTCCCCGGCCAGGCGCAGCGCCTCGGCCGGCCGGCCCTGGAGCTCGGCGACGCTGGCCAGGTTGGCCAGCGCCCGGGCCCGCAGGTCGAGGCCCTCGCCGTCGCCGGTCAGGTCGGCCGCCGCCGTCGCCGCCTCCACCTTCGCCAACCGCGCCCGCGCCTGCCGCACCCGACCCGCGTTGAGCAGCCGCGCCGCGTCGTTGACCTGCCGGCCGAGCGGCAGCCAACGCGGCCCGTAGGGCTGGCTGGCCGGGCGCACGCCCAACAGGTCGTCGGTGTTCTCCGGGGTCTCCTCCGTGCCGTCCAGCGTCCCGCCCGCCCCCTCAGGTGTCATGTCCGCTCCCCGGCGCGCGCCATCGGGACCCTGTCCCGCCGGTGTCGGCCGGCCGTCCGGCGCGCTCACCAGGCCCGCACCGCCTCGGCCGAGCGCACCCCGAACCCGTAGCGCCGCTCCGCCCGTTCGATCCACGGCTCCAGCGGCGACGGCACCCCGGGCGTCACCCGCACCCGGGGCGGCAGCGCCAACCGGGGCGCCGCGAACGCCGGGTCCTCCCCGGTCGCCAGTCCCAGCGCGGTCGCCACATACGACGGGCCGCCGTCCCCGGCCAGTGGGGCGGGCCCGGGCGTCGGCAGGTCCAGCACGTCCGGTGGCGCGGCGGGACCGCCGGCGGGCCCGGGCGCCGACGTGCGCAACGAGGCGGTGGCGGCCAGGTGGTCGATCAACGCCGCCGCCAGCCGGTCGTCCCGCGCGTTGCGGACGGCCGCCATCGCGGCCCGCACCGAGGGCGCGGCGGCCAGCGCCACCCAGCGCTCCCTGGCCCCACCGGCCGGGAAGAACTGCCGGGCCGCCTCGGCGGCCAGCGCCGCCGGCACCGCCACCTCGATCGCCCGGGTCAGCGCCGGGCCCCGCTCCGCCTCGGCCAGCGCGCCGGCCCAACGGCCGTAGAGGTCGGCCTGGCACCAGTCCAGGGTCAGCGTCACATGCCAGCCGCAGGAAGCCTCGGCCACCTCCCGCGCCCTCGTCAACTCCTCGACCGCCTCGGCGAACCGGTCCAGCGCGCCCAGCGCGCCGGCCCGGATCTGGTGGAAGGCGACCCGCTGCACCGGGGTGTGCTCCGGGCCCAGCAGCCGGGACGCCTCGTCCAGCAGCGTCAACGCCTCGGCGGGCCGCCCGTCGAACGCGGCCACCGCCGCCTGACCGTGCCGGCAGGCGGCGCGCAGCCCGGCGTTCTCGACCCCGGCCAGCAGCTGGTCGGCGACCGCGTAGTGCGCCGCCGCCGCGTCCTGCCGGCTGGCCAGGTAGTCGGAGCGGCCCAGGCTGATCCGGGTCGCCGCCTCGCCCACGGGGTCCCCCAGCACCGCGAACAGCTCGCCGGCCAGGGCCATCCGCTCCCGGCTGGTCGCCTCGTCGCCCAGGGTGCTGGCGTGGTCGGCCAGGATCAGGTGCACCCGGGGCGCCAGCCAGGGCGCGTGCTCCTGGGCGAGGGCCAACGCCCGCTCCCCGGCGGCCTCGCCCTCGCCGAGCCGGCCCAACTGGTCGAAGACCGTGGCCCGCACCAGCCAGATCCACACCGCCGCCGGCTGCCGCCCCTCGCCGACCAGCGGCAGATCCCGCTCGGCGCGGTCCAACTCGGCCAGCGCGTCGTCGTGGCGACCGCACTCCCGCAGCAGCGCGGCCCGCAGGTTGCGGGCGTCCAGCAGCTGCGCGGCGACGCCGTGCCGGTCGCCGACCGCCGCCACCACCTCGGCCAGCGGCCCGATCGCCGCCTCGGCCAGCCGTAGCGCCTCACCCAACGCGCCGCGCGTCCGGGCCAGTTCGGCGTGGTTGAGCCGGACACTGGCCCGGCAGACCAGCACGTCCAGGCCGCCCCCCAGGGTCTCGGTGGCGGACTCGGCGGCCTCGAACAGGGCCGCCGCCTCCTCGCCCCCGCCCGCCAGCGACAGCCGGACGCCCTCCGCGCTGAGCGCGGCCACCCGCCGCCAGCGGGCGGCCAGCGGCCAGGTCATGGCGCGTGGTCGGGTCGTCGACCCGAACTCCGGCCCGGGCAGCGGGTCCGCCACCTCGAACCCGATCTCGTTCGACCACATGGTGCTGAACTCCGCCGGCCGCTCCGCGATCCGCCGGAACTCCGCGGCGCCCTCCGGGTTCCCGCACACCTCCGCCATCTGGGCCAGGTGCTCGCACGGTATCGGCGCCAACTCGGGCCGGACGTCCAGCGCCAGGTCCAGCGCGCGCAGCGCGTCCTGCTCGGCCTCGGGCAGCCGGCCGGTCATCATCAGCACGCCGGACCGGGCGCAGTGCAGCGAGAAGACCAGCAGGTCCGGCGGCTCCGCCAGCCCGCCGGCCACCGCGAACGCGGCCGCCACGTCGGCCTCGGCGCCGGCGGTGTCCCCGGCCAACATCCGGGTCTGCGCCCGCCCTACCCGCGCGTTCGCCAACGACTGCCCGACGTCGGACACCGCCGGGGCGGGGGCGGGTTCCGGCTTCGCCGGGTCGGGGGCGTCGCCGGCGGTGGCCTGGGCGGTTGTGGCGGGTGGCCCCGCCGCGTCAAGGCCGTTGGCGGCCGGGCGCGCCGGCCCCTCCCCGGCCTCCGGCCGCGCCAGGTCGGGGATGCCGGCGTGCGGTGCCTGCGCCAGGGCCGGTCGCACCGGGGCGTCGGGGCCGTCGGCGGCCGGGGCCGGTGCGGGCCAGTGCCCGGGCCGCGCCGGGTCGGGGGCGTCGCCGATGGTGGCCTGGGGGGTTGTGGCGGGTGGCCCCGCCGTGCCGCCGTCGTCGGGGGTCGGCCGCGCCGGGTCGGGAGTGCCGGCGGGGGGTGGCTGCGACCCGGGCGCCCCCGCCGGGGCGGGGGCGTCGCCGGCGGCCGGCCCGGTGGCCGGGCGGGCCAGTTCGGTGGTCAGGGTCTCGCAGAGGGCGATGGCCTCGGTGTACCGGCGCTCGGACGCGTCGAGTTGGCCGAGGCCCTCGGCTAGGCCGGCCAGGTTGGTCAGGGTGGCGGCCCGGTGCAGGCGGCCCTCCGCGTCCACGTCGGGGACCAGGGTCTCGGCGAGGGCGGCGGCCAGCCGCTCGCCGCCGGCGTCCGGTCGGCCGGCCTGGAGCAGCTCGGTGCCCTCGTTGTGCAGGTCGCGCCAGCGGTGCCAGCGCGGCGACGCCGGCCGGTCGGGCCGCAGCCCCAACGGCTCGTCGTCGGCCGGCCGTGCGTCGGCTCCCTCGTTCATCCCACCTCCGGTTCCTGGCCCGCGCCCGCCGCCCGCCGGGCGGTGGCGCCCCGCGGGCCCGGGCCGGTCATCCGGCCTCCGGGTCGACCAGGGTGGCCACCCGCTCGGCGAACGAGACGTCCGTGGCGGCCAGTCGTTCCCGCGCGGCGCTCAGCACCGGCTCCTGGCGGCCGGCCAACTCGGCCGGCGGCACCGGTGGTTCGTCCGGGTCGGCGAAGCCGGGCGCCCAGACGGTCACGGTGCGCCGGGGGGCCGGCACCAGCAGGGCGGTCGGCGGCAGCTCCGTCGCGCCGCTGAACGCGCCGCCTTCGGGGCTGACCGCCAGCGGGAACTCCACCGCGTCGGACCGGGCGCGCAGCGGCCAGGACCGGACCCGTTCGGCGAACGCCACCGGCGCCCTGGCCACCGACACCTCGAGCAGCAGCCGGCCGTCCCTGCGCACCAGCGACCAGCGCAGCCCGGCGGCGGCGTCCACCACGCCCGGCGGCAGCCAGCACCAGTCGAGCGGCCCGCCGCCGCCCAGCGCGGTGACCCCGCCCGGCGGCTGGCCGCCGGCCGCCAGTGCCCAGCCGGTCTGGTCGGCGACCAGCGCGGCCGGCGCCGGCAGTTCGACACCGAAGGTGTCCGCGACATCCGCCAGCCGGTCCGCCAACCGGGTGGCCTCCGCGCCGAGTCGCGGGTGGTCGGCGAGCGCCGCCAGCGGGTGCACGGCGGGCGCCGCGCGGGCCAACAGCCGGGTCACCGCGTCCTCGTCGTCCAGCAGCGACTCCACCTCGGCGGCGGCCACCGCCTGTTCGGCGGCGAGCAGCGCCGCCGACAGCGCCGGCACGCCGGCCACATAGGAGGCCGGCCACCAGGCGGCCAGCCAGCCGAGCAGCGCGAGCCGCGCCACCGCGTCGGCCAACGGGCCGCCGGCGTCCGGGAGTTCGATCTCGGTCTCGGTGCCGTCCGGCACCGCCAGCAGCGTCTCGGCGGCCGGCCCGTAGACCTGCCACAGCCAGTCGGCTGCCTGCCACGGCCGGTACACCTCGGCGGACGGCAGCCGCTGCCCGGCCGGCACGTCCCAGCTCAGCACGGCGCCGCCGGCCTCGACCAGCGCCGTCCACTCGGCGTGCGCCGGCGGTTCGCCGACCCACAGCACGCCGTCCGACTGTCGCACCCGCACCCGTGTCACGGTCACGCGTCACCACCCTCGACGGAAGCCGCCGCCCGGTCCAACACCGCGCGCAGCCGGTCGCGTTGGTCCATGATCACGGAGCGCAGCACTCCGTCCAGCAGGTCCCACAGGTCGTCCGCGACGACCGGCTCGGCGCGCAGCTCCCGGCCGTGCAGCCGGACCCAGAGCCGCCGCAGGTACGCCTGCCGCACCTGGCCCACCTCGGCCGCCGGCCCGGCCGGCTCGGTGGCCCGGGGCAGCCGCAGCGCGCGCTGCACGGACGGCTCGCGCCGCCAGCGCGCCGCCAGCCGGGTGCCGGCGTCGCTGCCCGGCTCGCCGTCCGGGGCGAGCCCCAGGCTGGCGCGCCGGCCGAGCGCCATGGTGACCCGGGTCGGCTCCTCGGCCAACTGCCAGGGCGCGGCGGTGCGTTGGATCTCCTGGAGGACCAGGTCCGGCAGCTCGGGCATGGCCTCCCGGTGGAAAGCGGAGGTGAAGCCGGCGAAGAGCCGCTCGAAGACGGAACGGTCGAAGGGCGGGGGCAGGGTGCGTTTGGAGGCGCTCTCGCCCAGCTCGGGGGGCGCGATCCGGTCCCGCAGGGTGAGCCCGCAGGTCAGCGCGGCGCCGGGCGGGGTGAGCGAGTCGGCGTCCCGGGAGCCGAGGCGGCCGCTGACCAGGCCGGCCAGCTTGCCCCGGTCGGGCGCGCCGGCCACCCCGTCCAGGAAGTCGTCCAGCGCGGCGGTCAACGCCCCCTCGGCCAGCGGCGGCGCGGCCGGCGCCGGGGGCTCGGCCCAGGCGGCGGCGAGGCGTTGGCGCAGCTCGGCGGCGCGGTGCGGGTCGGTCACATGGCGGCGCAGCGCGGTCACGGTGAGTCCGCCGGCCGCCTCGCGTATCTCGGCGACGGTCTCGGTGGCCACCCGCTCGGCGTCCGCGCCCGGCTCGCCCAGCGTGCCGGCCAGCTCGAAGCAGCGCTGGAAGTACAGGTCCTGCGGGTTGCCCTCGGTGATCCGCAGGGTGCGCCTGGCCCGCTTGAGCCGGGTGAACCAGGCGGCCGTGGCGGCCAGTCGGGGCCCGGCGGCGCGCAGCGTGGCCCGCAGCTCGTCGGCGTGCTGGCCGCGCACCTGGCCGGCGGCGAAGTGCGGGTTGAGCACCGGGCGCAGCACCAGCGGGTCCAGCAGCAGCTTCACGGTGCGGGCCAGCGGCTGCCCCTGGCCGTTGCTCAACGGGGCGACCCCGGCTCCCAGTTCGGCCCAGACCTCGGCGATCAACAGCGCTCTGGGCACGGTGGCCGGCGCGTTGGCGGTGGTCGGGTTTCCGGGGCTCATGCCAGGCATGGTAGCCCGGCGTCTCGCCGTGGTGACCAGCCCCGGCCGGCCGCCCGGCGGCCCGCCCCACGGCCCGCCGGGCGGTTTCTGTGATCGGTAGCGGAGGGCCCTTCGGCACGGTGGGAGGCCCAACAACCGAGCGGGAGGAGCGGGGCCGTGAACGATCCGAGGAACCCGGGTGTGGCCGGCGGGGTGCGGTTGATCACCTCGCCCTACGGCACCCCCGACCGGCCCTCCTACCCGAGGCGGCGCAACCGGTCCGGCGGCGGCCTGGCGCTCTTCCTGGGGCTGGCGGTGCCGCTGGGCGTCGGCGGCGCGATCTTCGGCACGGTGCTGCTCAGCTACCCCGAGGGCGACGTCGCCCTCCAGACCGGCACCGGGCTGGCCGTCACGCCGGCCGGTGAGGTGGCCCTGGTGCCCTACGAACGCGACGGCGGGACCGGGGTGTTCCGGATGTTCGACGACCCGTGGGAGACCCGGCTGGCGGCGGTGGACGTGGCCACCGGCGACTCGCTCTGGGACGTCCGGCTCTCCGGCGAACTGATCTGGGAGGCGAGGGTGTTGGCGACCAGCGACACCCATGTCTACCTCAACACCGACGACGGGCTGCGGATCGTCGCCCTGGCGGACGGCTCGACGGTCGTGGCCCCGGACGCGATCCCCGGCATCGGCGCCGGTCACATCGCCGCCGGCTCGGCCTACGCCTTCGACAGCGCCAGGAACGCGGTGGTCGCGATGGACACGCTGGGCGAGATCTACCTGATCCGGATCGGCGAGCTGGCGGCCACCCCGGCCGACGAGGCGACCGCCAACGCCTGGCGGGGCCGGCTCAGCGACGGGCCGCTGACGTCGGACGACGCCGAGCTGACCGGCGAGTCCGCCGCCGCGGGCGAGGCCGGCTCGCTGTCCCTGCGGGCCACCGAGATCGGCGCGCGGAGCAGCGACCTGGTCCTGACCGACCGGGCGGGCGGCAGCCGGCAGTTGGGCGGCCAGCCGTTCCGGGAGCCGGAGATCCTGCTGGGCGGTGGAGTGCGGGTGGCCTCGGCCGCCCCGGTGGTGGTGGGCGGCGGCGAGCCGGCCGACCCGGCGGAGGACGTCGCCCGCCGGATCGAGGAGCTGCTGGGGGCCGACGTGCCGGTCGAGGTGAGCGAGGAGCTGCGCCGCCAGCTGTCCGACGCGCTGGGAGCCGGGGCCGAACTCCCCGGGCTGCCCGGCTGGGCGGGCCTCGCCGAGCTGACCAACCTCCCCGAGCTGGCGGAACTGTCCGACCTTCCGGGGCTGGCCGGGCTGCCCGGCCTCGGCGGGGCCGCCCCGCGCAGCGAGGGCGACGAGCAGGCCGGGCTGCTGGCGCTCGGCGCCGACCAGGGCTACGTGGTGGTGCAGGAGGCGGCCGACGCGGTCGGCGACAACTACCGGCTGCACGTGGTCTCCCTGGACTCCGGCGAGATCCTCGCCACCCGGCTGATGGCCGCCGAGGCGGGCCCGGCGTTCACCACCCCGTCCGGCACCAGCGTGCTGCCTGTCGCCTCGGCGGACGAGGAGTTCGCCGAGCACGACGAGCTGCTGCTGATCCGCCCCGACGGCTCCCTGGTGGAGGTCGAGGTGGGCGCGACCGACTTCTTCGGTAACCCCGAGTGACGCCGACCGGCCCCGTCACCCCCGGCCGTCACCCCGGGTGAAGATCACCCCGGAATGCGGCCGAAAATACGCAAAGACCTGCCAACACATCCGAAGTCCTGAAAGGACCACCCCCATGAAGTTCTTCTCCTGGCTGATGGCCGCCATCGCCGCCGGGCTGACCGTCGCCTTCGTCCTCACCGGCCTCAACTCCGACGGGCCGATGCCGTGGCTGAACGGCTTCATGGTCGGCCCCATCCTGCTGGTCTTCGTGGTGCCGCACCTGTTCACCGTGGGATCCATGCTGGACGGCGCCACCGGCGCCAAGGTGGCCAAGGCGTTCCGGGACGCGCCGATCGGCGTCGGCACCGTGGTCGACCTGGAGCGCACCGGCCTGACCGTCAACGACGCGCCACAGATGGACATCCTGATGGACGTGGACACCCTCGACGGTCAGTCCTTCCGGGGCGTGGCCCGGCAGTTGGTGCCCCTGCACGAGCTGTCCATGTTCCAGCCCGGTGTGATGCTGCCGGTCCGCTACCTGCCGGGCAGCTCGGACGGGAAGGTGGCGCTGGCCACCGACGCCGACCCGCGGGAGATGCAGCAGGCGATGAACCGGGTCCGGGTGGCCAAGGGGGACATGACCCAGAAGCAGCTGCGGATCGCCGAGCACGGCTTCGCGACCCGCGCCGTGGTCCTGGCGATGGCGCCCACCGGCGAGATCAGGAACGACAAGGCGGTCGTCACCTTCACCATGCGGGTCACCCGCCCCGACGGCACCACCTTCGACATCGAGCAGTCCAAGCCGATGCCGGCCTCCGCCATCCCCCAGGTCCAGCCGGGAATGGTGGTGGGCGCCCAGTACCTGCCGCACGACGAGTCCGAGGTGCTGCTGGTGACCCGCGCCAACGCCTGACGGCCGGCGGGTGCCAGGAGTGGGAATCCCGGCCGGTACTGGGCAGGTATAGCGGACACGGACGGACCCGCGCTCCCGCCGACCACCTCGGCGGGGGCGCCCCCGTTCGCCCGGACGGTCCGGCGGCACCGGACGACACACTCCAGGACACTCCAGAACCGTGAGGAGAGGGGCGGGGCCATGACCACTGACCACACCTCGGGCACCGAGGACGCGCGCGAGCAGGCGCCGGGCTGGCAGTTCGAGGACGACCGGGGAGCGCGGGTCACCGCGGCCGCCCCACCCCGGCGGGTGGTCGGCTACACCCAGGTGGCCGCCGCGCTGTGGGACGAAGGGGTGCGCCCGGCGGGGCACTTCGGCTCCCTGCACGACGGCGGCACGCCGGACCCGGCCAAGTCCGGCCTGCTCCCACTGGACGAGATCCCCTACCACGGCCCGGGCGGCGCTCTCCGGATAGCGGAACTGCTCGCCACCGAACCCGACTTGCTGGTCGGCGTCAGTTACGACGGCAAGCGCCTCTACGGCGTGCCTGAGCCGGTCGCCGACGAGTTGGAGGCCCGGGTGCCGACCGTGGTGCTGGACGTCGGCCCGGGCCGTGGCCTGGCCGAGGTCGCGGCCCGACTGGCCGCCCTCGTCGCCTCGTTGGGTGTCGCGACGGCCGAAGTCCCGGAGGGCGAAGGCGCGTCGGGCGGCGCCGAGTCCGGCGACGGCGAGTCGGGCGGCCCGCCGCTCGGCCCGGCGGCCCGAGCGGCGCGGCTGGCCGGGGCGCGCGAGCGGCTGCGGGCCGCGGCCGCCGCCGCGCCCGACACCCGGGTGCTGGCGCTCTCCCCGGCCGGTCCCGACACCGCCTACCTGGCCCGCCCCACCGCCTGGCCCGACCTGCGGGCGCTGGCCGAGCACGGGGTGCGGCTGGCCGCGCCGGCCGAGGGGCCGGGCGCCAACTGGGCGACCGCCGGCTGGGCCGAGGCCGCCGAGCTGGCCCCCGGGATCGTGCTGGGCGACGTGCGGGGCAACGCGGCCGGGCCCGCCGTCTTCCAGGACAACGCCGGCTGGCTGGCCCTGAGTTCGGCGGCCACCGTGCTGCCCTGGAACCCGGAGCTGCCGCCCAGCGCGCTGGCCCAGGCGCGCTTCTTCGACACCGTGGCCGAGGCGCTGGCCGCCCGGGCGGCCAGCTGACCCGAAGGGCCCGACCCGCACGTCCCGGCCGGGCCCGGCGCGTCAACCGACGTGCCGGGCCCGGCCGTTCGCGGTCAGCGGTGGGCGTCGTGCCGGGCCCGCCCGCCGGTGCCTGCTCCGCCCGCCGCCGGTCAGCAGCGGAAGTCGCGCAGGTAGGCGTAGCCGACCTCGGCGCTGCGCAGCGGCGTCACGTCCGGGGTGTCGTTCTCCACGATGTACTCCCGTACCTGGTGGGCCCGGAAGATCCGGGCGAAGTCGATCATCCCGGTGCCCGGGTCGGCCATGTCGCCGGTCGCCGGGTCCCGGTCCTTGACGTGGTACTGGAGCACCCGCTGCGGCGCCGACCTGATGACGTCGACGGCGAAGCCCTCCGGGTCGGCCGCCCCGGTCTCGATGCCGCCGGTCACCGCCCAGTAGATGTCGATCTCCAGGTGCACCAGGCGCGGGTCGAGTTCGCGGGTCAGGATGTCCCAGGGGGTGAGCCCGCCGCCCAGGTCGGTGGTGAACTCGTGCGCGTGGTTGTGGTAGCCGTAGCGCAGCCCGTACCGCCGGGCCAGGGCCGCCTCGTGGTTCATCCGCTCCGCCCAGCGCCGCCAGTCGTCGGCGACCTCCGAGGCCAGGTAGGGCACGTTGAGATAGGACTGCCCCAGGGCGCGGGCGTCCGCGAGCTTGGTCTCCAACGCCGCGTCGTCGGCGCTGATGTCGTTGTGGCTCGAGGTGGCCCGGATGCCCAACGAGCGGTAGAAGGAGCGCAGTTCGTCGGCGGTGCGGCCGAAGAAGCCGAGCGCCTGCTCGACCCGCGGGTAGCCGAGCCCGGCGATGTGGCGCAGCGAGGCGTCGAACCCGGGGTCACCGTTCAACGCGTCCCGCACGGTGTACAGCTGGATGCTGATCCGGTCCTTCGGGATCCGGATCCGGCCCCCGCCGGGACGGCGGGCGGCCGCGGCCGCCGGAGCGCCGGCCACGCCGGCGGCCAACGCGCCGGCGCCGAGCGCGCCGAACGCGGCGCCGCGCAGCAGCGACCGCCGACTGGGGGCGCGTCCGGCGCGCGCCAGGGCGTGGGCGCGGTCGTCGTCAAGTCCGTAACACATGGGCGAACTCCTGCCGTGGGTGCTGTGGTTGCTTCGTCGGACACGACGGGCGGGACGCCTGCACCGCGTTCGCCACGGCGGACAACGTAGAAACGACTTTGCCCACCGTCAAGAGAAAGTTCCGCCCCGTTCCGGAAAAGTGCCGGCCGTTCGGCCGCCCGGACAGCGCCGAGGCGCGCCCGGCCCGGCCGCCGTGGCAGGATCGGGCGCCCCCGGCCCGGCTGGCGCGGTGTCGGGCGCGCGGGGGAGACACGCGAGAACGGGAGGCGACCGTGGACGACTGGCAGTGGGACGAGACCCTCTTCGCCGGGGCGGCCCCCTACTACCGGCGCGGCCGGCTGCCCTACGCCCCCGGGCTGGCGGCGGCGCTCGGCGCCACGCTGCGCTGGGACGGGACCGGGCGGCTGCTCGACGTGGGGTGCGGTCCTGGCGTGCTGGCGCTGCGGCTGGCGCACCACTTCCGGACGGTGGTCGGGGTGGACCCGGACGCCGGGATGATCGCCGAGGCCGGCCGGCTGGCCGCCGAGGCCGGGGTGGCCGGGAAGACCCGTTGGGTGCGGGCCCGCGCCGAGCGACTCCCCGCCGACCTGGGCACGTTCACCGTGGTGGCCTTCGCCCAGTCCTTCCACTGGATGGACCGCGACCTGGTGGCCGCCAGGGCCCGGGACCTGCTCAGGCCCGGCGGGGTGCTGCTGCACGTCTCGGACCTCAAGGGCGAGCCGACCGACCCGGCCGGCCCGCCGCACCCGGCGGTGCCCATCCCGGCCGTCGACGCGCTGGTGAGGCGGTACCTCGGCCCGGTCAGACGGGCCGGCCGCGGCCTGCTGCCGGGCGGCACGCCCGGCGGCGAGTCGGCGATCTACGCCCGGGCCGGGTTCACCGGCCCCGAGCGGCTCGTGGTCCCCGGCGGACAGCCGCTGGTCCGCGACGTGGACGACGCCGTCGCCGGGGTCTTCTCGCTCTCCTCCTCCGCGCCGCACCTCTTCGGCGCCCGCCGCGCGGAGTTCGAGACGGAGCTGCGCCGCCTGCTGCGGGCCGCCTCCCCCACGGGCCGCTTCGCGGCCCGCCAGCCCGGCACCGACATCCACATCTGGCGGCGGCCCACCTCACCGCCGTGATCCCGACCCGCCGCCGGCCGGTGGTCGGGCGTCTTGGCACTGACCTGGCCGGGGGCTAGCGTCGAAGCGGTCCTGCGAGGACGCCCCACCCACCGCCGAGAGCAACGGGAGAGTGCGACACGTGACCCAGACCCCGCAGAGCACGCCGCCCACCGCCGCCGACGCCCCCACCGACGCACCGCCGGCCCTGGTGCCCCGCCCCCGAACCCTGCGGACCCGGCCCGGCGAGTGGTGGCCGCTCGGGCCCGGGGCGGGAGTGCGGGCCCCGGACGAAGTGGCAGAGCTGGTCAGGGAGTTGCTGCCGGTGCGGGGCTCAGGGCCCGGCATCGAGCTGACCCTCGCGGACGACCCGGAGCTGGGCGCCGAGGGCTACCGGCTGACCGTGGACGAGCGAGGCGTCCGGGGGACAGCCGGCACCCTCACCGGGCTGCGCTGGGCCGTCCAGACGCTACGCCAACTGCTGCGGGACGGCCGGCTGCCGCTGGTGGAGATCGTGGACCGGCCGCGCTACGGCTGGCGCGGTTCGCTGCTGGACGTGGCCAGGCACGCCCACCCACTGCCGTTCCTCTACCGCTATGTCGACCTGCTGGCCCTGCACAAGCTGAACACCCTGCACCTGCACCTCACCGATGACCAGGGCTGGCGGTTCGAGGTCCGGCGCTATCCGAAACTGACCGAGGTCGGCGGCTTCCGGACCGGCTCGGTGATCGGGCACCACCGGGACGGCCGCACCGACGAGGTGCCGCACGGCGGTTCCTACACCCAGCGGGAGCTGCGCGACCTGGTCGCCTACGCGTCGCGCCGCGGGGTGCGGATCATGCCGGAGATCGACGCGCCCGGCCACATGCAGGCGGCCATCGCCGCCTACCCCTGGCTGGGCAACCGCCCCGACCGGCGGCTCCCCGTCCGGGTCGCCTGGGGCATCTCCCCGCACGTGCTCAACGCCCGGGAGCGCACCGTGGAGTTCGTCCGCGACGTGCTCGACGAGCTGGTGGACGTCTTCCCCTTCGAGTACGTGCACATCGGTGGCGACGAGGTGCCGACCGAGGAGTGGCTGGCCAGCCCCGAGGCCAGGGAGCGGGCGGCGGCCGAGCGGCTGGCCGGGCCCGAGCGGCTGCTCGGCTGGTGGGCCGGGCGGCTCGCCGCGCACCTGGCCGGCCACGGCCGCCGGGCCGCCGTCTGGGACGAGCTGCTGGAACAGGGCGTGCCGGCCGGCGCGGCCGTCTTCGCCTGGCGGAGCGACGACCGGGTGGCGCTGGCCGAACGTGCCGGCCACGACCTGGTGGCCGTCCCGCAGCAGCACACCTACCTCGACTACGCGGAGACCGAGGCCCCGGACGAGCCGCTGGCCATCGGCGCCGGACTGCCCCTGGAGAAGGTCTACGCCTACCGGCCGCCGGCCACCGCGCTCGGGGTCCAGGGCCAGCTGTGGAGCGAGTACCTGCCGACCCCGGCCGCCGTGGAGTGGCGGGCGTTCCCGCGCCTGGCGGCCATCGCCGAGCTGGGCTGGTCCGCCGAGGCCGACCTGGGCCTGGCCGACTTCCAGCGCCGGCTGCGCGGCCACCTCCCGCTGCTGGACGGGCTGGGCGTGGGCTACCGCCCCCTCGACTGAACCGGGCCGGCCGACCGAGCCGGCCGACTGAACCGGCGCCGCCAAGGGCCAGCTGGACCGAACCGACCGGGCCCGGCGGGGGTACAGAAAACGTGCCTCCCGCCGGGCCCCCGTCGTTCGCGCACCGGCCCGAGCCTGGCCCGGCACGGCCCCGTTCGTAGCCACCCTTCCCGCCTCCGACCTGGCTGTATACAGTGACCGTGATCGGTTTGTCGCCCAGGCAACGGAGCCTGGCGGGCACAGTACGACGCACCGTGTCAGGCTCGTACCTGCACGGTCCGCCCTTCCCGGAACGCCCGTGTCGGCCGTTCGGGACGCCAGGACAGGAGTGGGAGCACGCCATGCCGTTGCACGAGAAGTCGGAGGCCGTCTACGCCGAGGTGTTGGCCCGCAACCCCGGTGAGGACGAGTTCCATCAGGCCGTGCGGGAGGTGCTGGAGAGCATCGGCCCGGTGCTCGGCAAGCACCCCCGCTACACCGACGCCAAGATCGTCGCCCGGCTCTGCGAGCCCGAGCGGCAGATCATCTTCCGGGTCCCGTGGGAGGACGACCGGGGCGAGATCCACATCAACCGTGGCTTCCGCGTCGAGTTCAACAGCACGCTCGGCCCCTACAAGGGCGGCCTGCGCTTCCACCCGTCGGTCCGGCTCGGCACCGTCAAGTTCCTCGGCTTCGAGCAGATCTTCAAGAACGCGCTGACCGGGCTGCCCATCGGCGGCGGCAAGGGCGGCGCCGACTTCGACCCCAAGGGGCGCTCGGACCGCGAGGTCATGCGGTTCTGTCAGAGCTTCATGACCGAACTCCACCGGCACGTCGGCGAGTACACCGACGTCCCGGCCGGCGACGTCGGCGTCGGCGGGCGCGAGATCGGCTACCTCTTCGGCCAGTACAAGCGGATCACCAACCGCTACGAGTCCGGCGTGCTCACCGGCAAGGGCCTCACCTACGGCGGCGCGCAGGTGCGGGCCGAGGCCACCGGCTACGGCTGTGTCTTCTTCGTCCAGGAGATGCTGCTGGCCAGGGGCGACTCCCTGGACGGCAAGACGGCGGTCGTCTCCGGCTCCGGCAACGTCGCCATCTACGCCATAGAGAAGGCCCACCAGCTCGGCGCCAAGGTGGTGGCCTGCTCCGACTCCGGCGGCTACGTGCACGACCCGGCGGGTATCGACGTCGCCCTGCTGAAGGAGATCAAGGAGGTGCGCCGGGAGCGGCTCACCGCCTACGCGGAGGCCAGGCCGGGCGCCCGCTTCGTCCCCGGCCGACAGGTCTGGGAGGTGCCCTGCGAGGTGGCGATGCCGTGCGCCACCCAGAACGAGATCACCGGCAAGGAGGCCGCCGAGCTGGTCCGCAACGGCGTCGTCGCGATCGGCGAGGGCGCCAACATGCCCACCACGCCGGAGGGCATCCGGATCTTCCATGAGGCCGGGCTGGCCTACGGCCCGGGCAAGGCCGCCAACGCCGGCGGCGTCGCCACCTCGGCGCTGGAGATGCAGCAGAACGCCTCCCGCGACTCGTGGAGCTTCGAGTACTCCGAGCAGCGGCTCCAGGACATCATGCGCGGCATCCACACCAGCTGCGCGGAGACCGCCGAGGAGTACGGGATGCCCGGCAACTACGTGGCCGGCGCGAACATCGCCGCCTACACCAGGGTGGCCGACGCGATGCTCGCCCTCGGCCTGATCTGACCCCTCCGGCGGTCCGTCGCGGGAAAACGACATGCGGGGTGGGGGCCGGCTCGTTAGCCTCCACCCGCATGTCCACTCCACGCACGTCCACGCCCCGTGAGCGACCGCCCTTCGTCGCCGACGAACGCACCCAACTCCTCGGCTGGCTCGACCTCCAGCGGGACATCTGCCGCTGGAAGACCGAGGGCCTGTCGGCCGCCGACGCGCACCGCGCGGTGCTGCCCTCCTCGCCCCTGATGACGGCCGCCGGCATCATCTCCCACCTGCGCTGGGTCGAACACGCCTGGTTCGAGGTGATCTTCCTCAACCGGCCGGCGGCCGACAACCCGCAGTTCCGCGAGGAACCCGAGGACGGCGACATGCTGGTGGCCGGCGTGCCGCTCGACCAGCTCCTCGACGACTACCGGCGGCAGTGCGCCGTCTCCAACGAGATCGTCGCCGCGCACGCGCTGGACGACACCGGCCGGAACCCCGAGGTCCGCGCCGCGGCCGGCACCCTGCGCTGGATGCTGCTGCACATGCTGGAGGAGACCGCCCGGCACGCCGGCCACCTGGACCTCATCCGCGAACAACTCGACGGCCGCACCGGCTACTACTGACCGGGCCCGGTGCCGCCTCCCCGGCTCCGCGGCCGGTTTCAGGCAGAAATGAATCGTGCGCCCGACGGGTCGTGGTGCCCCTAACGTGAGGGACGGATCAGGGCGGTGCCGGGGGATCTCGTGACATGGCGCCGCCAAGAAATGCCCGGGAGGGGAACGACATGACGAGCAAGCGCGTACGCAACCGACTGGCCCTGCTGGCCACCACCGCCACCGTGCTGGTGGGCGGCTCGCTGGCCACCGCGCCGGCCGCCACGGCCGACAGCCAGGCGCAGGCCAACTCGGTCTACGTCTGGGAGAACGGCGTCAACATCCGGGAACGGCCGACCACCGACAGCAGGATCGTGGGCACCGTCAACAAGGGGACGCACGCGGCCAACTGCCAGCGCAAGGGCGACCCCGTCACCATCGGTGACTGGCAGAACGACTGGTGGATCTGGCTGGCGAACAAGGGCGGCTACATCACCGCCGTCTACGCCCAGGGCGGTTCGAACAACCAGCCGCACCCGGGGATCCCCATCTGCTGAGCTGGTCGCTGACCCGCCCGGCCCCCACCGCGCCCGCGGTGGGGGCTCGGGCCGTCCCGGGTGGGGGAGGGTCACGGCACGGCGCGGCTCGGGTCGGTGCGGCGGGGTGGCAGCGCCGCCGCGGTGGCCAGGCGGTTCCAGGCGTTGGTGGTGGTGGCGACGGCCACCAGCCGGGCCACCTCGGCGATCGGCAGCACCGTGGCGGCCCGCTGGTAGACCTCCTCAGGAAGCGGTCCCCGCTCGGCCAGCCGGGCCATCCACTCGGCCAACTCCAGGGCCACCGCCTCCCGTTCGGAGAACAGCCCGGACGTCGCCGCGCCCGGCCCGGCCAGCGAGGCGAGCCGCTCGGCCGACTCGCCGGCCGTCCGGGCCTGCCGGCCGTGCAACTCCACGCAGTAGGCGCAGCCGTTGAGATGGGACACCCGCAGCCGTACCAGCTGGGCCAGCGTCGGGTCCAGCCCGCGCGCCGCCAGCCCGTCCAGCCGGGCCAGCGCCTCGGTCACCCCGGGCGCCGCCTGGTCCCAGTCGAACCGTGGGTCGGTCATGCGGATCCTTCCGTCGTGGGGTGCGTCGTGGGGCGCCGCCCCTGAACCGAGTACAGGACGCTGGAGCAGGCCAGGAACGACGGGTCGCGCATCAACTCCCGCACGGCGGCCAGCTCCTCGTCGGTCATTCCGGCCGCCAGCAGCCGCGACCGCAGATGGCGGGTGTGGTGTTCCTGGAGGCGCAGGCTCGCCGAGGCGGCGTCGCGCAGCTCGACCAGCGGCCGTGGATCGATGGCGACCAGCCCGGCGTTCCGCATCGCCGCCGCCACCTCGCGCCCCCAGCCCGGGTGCCCGCCGGCCGCGCGCAGCGCCGTCGACTTGGCGGCCAGGAACTTGCGGTAGAGCCGCTCGGCCGCCGCGTCGGGCGTCAGCAGCGGCGGCTCGTAGGAGGTGTCGAACTCGTCGATCTGGAGCCAGCCGCCGGGCCGCAACGCCCCGGCCAGCCGGGTCAGCACCGCCTGCCGGCTCGGCAGGTGCTGGAGCACCAGGCGCGCCACGATCAGGTCGAACTTGCCTTCCGGCAACGGGTCGTTGGCGATGTCGTGGGTCAGGTACCGGACGCCCTCGGTGGGCGGGGCGGTCGGCTCCCGCAGGTCGGTGGCGATCACCTCGCCGGTGGGCCCGACGCGCTCGGCCAGCCAACGGGCCAACCCGCCACTTCCGGTGCCGACGTCGAGACAGCGCCAGCCACGGGTGACCCCGGTGGCGGCCAGCCTGGGCAGCGTGACCGGGTCCCAGGTCTCCGCCACCCACCGGTGGTGCTCCGCGCTGTGGGTGGCGTGCGGCGCGAACGCGTAGCCCACCGCCCCGGTGGCTTGTGGCGCCTCGGGCGCCCCGGTCCTGGCCATCAGGTCCACCGCCCGCTGCCCGCCGTGTCCCGGCGGCCGGTGAGCTGTTCCAGCAGCGCGTGCCGGCGCACCTTGCCGGTGCCGGTGCGCGGGATCGAATCCTCCGCGCGCACCACCGGCTCGGCCAGCGGCGGCAGGTCGGCCACCGCCCGCTTGTAGTCCGCCCGGTCGAAGGCGCCGTCGTCCGTCACCAGCACCGGCACCGGCTCCTGGCCCGGCGGGGTGAGCACCACGCACTCGCGCAGCCAGGGCAGCCGGTCCTCCAGCAGGTCCTCCAGCTGGAGGCAGCTGGTGCCCGGCGTGTGGTCCACCTCGCGGTCCAGCAGACGGATCGTGCCGGAGCGGTCGCGGACCCCGATGTCGCCGGTGTTCCACCAGCCGTCCCGGTCCTTCGCCAGCCAACGCTCCCGCTCCCCGAGATAGGTGGGGGCGCGGGCCGCGGTGCGGGCCAGCAGCAGCCCCGCCCGGCCGGGCGGCAGCGGCGCGAAGGTGACCGGATCGACCACCCGCAGCCGGGTCTTGAACGGCACCGGCCGTCCCAGGTCCCTGGCGTCCTGTCCGCCGCCGGACCACCAGGTACCGCCCGCCGCGCCGCCGCCCGCCGCGCCGCCGCGGTCCGAAGCACCGCCCGGCGTGCCGTCGTGGCCGGGGTCGCCGGCCGCCGCCGCGGCGTCCGCCCGGCGCAGCGCCCGCCGGGTGTGGAAGCGGAAGGTCAACGGGCCGGTCTCGGTCTGCCCCCAGCCCTGCATCCACACCGCGCCGCGCCGGCGGGTGGCGCCCAGGAAGGCGCGCAGGGTCGGCGGGTGCACCGCGTCATAGGTGCTGACGAAGAGCCGCACCCGGTGGAACGGCTGGTCCAGCCGTCGGGTCAGCGGCGCCAGCCGTCCGTAGACCGAGGGCAGCGCCTCCAGCACGGTCGGCGGGTGGGCCCGCAGGAAGAGGTCGGCCGCCTCCGGGTCGGTCCCGGTCAGGACGGCGATCTCCTTCGGCGCCAGGCAGAACACGCTGGCCGTCCAGCAGAAGGTCCGGCCGTGCGCGTAGGAGCTGGCGTTGACCACCGTGTCGTCCCGCCGCACCCCGATCCGCGGGTAGCGGAACGCCTCGAACCTGGCGAGCTTGTGGATGATGGTCCTCGTCGAGTGGACCACCAGCTTGGGCACCCCGGTGGTGCCCGAGGTGTGGTTGATCACCAGCGGCTCGTCCGGGCAGCGCCGGCGTGGCCCGGGCGCCCGCGCGCCGCGCAGCTCGTCCACCGACGTGGCGCCCTGGGCCGTGCCGTCCAGCAGCACCGTCCGGGCGGCCAGCCGCGCCGGATCGACGCCCGCCGCGCGGTGCCTGGCCAGCAGCGCGGCCGTGGTCACCAGCAGCCGGGGCCGCAGCCGGTCCAGCAGCGTGCCCAGCGGCTCGGCCGCCAGGTGGGCGGAGAGCTGGGCCGGCACGGCGCCCAGCCGGACGGCGGCGCAGGCCAGCAGGTCGTAGTCCCAGTGGTTGTCCTTGACGATGGCCACCCGGTGTCTGGCCCGGACCCCGGCGGCCGCCAGCCAGCCGGCGGTCTCCTCGACCAGCGCCGCCAACTGGGCCAGGTCGTAGGTGGTGGCCCCGGTGCCCGGCAGGTCGAAAGGCCGGTCCAGCCGGACCAGCGTGGCGCCGCCCCGGCTGGCGCAGTCGTCGAACAGCGTGCCCATGTCGTCGGGTCGCACAGTGAACTCCCTCGGTTCAGGGGTGACGTGGGGTGGCCAGCGCGGAAGGGCCGGCGGTGGTCGAGGCCAGCCTGGCCAGGACCCGGGCGGCGGCCAGCGCGGCCGAGCGGACCGCGCCCTCGCTGGCCGGCCGGAGCAGCACCCAGTCCCCGGCGTACTCCACCGGCCCCAACGGCCGGTCGTGGAACGCGCCGCGCCGGGCCAGCGCGGCCGGGGTGGCCGCCGGCAGGCCGTGCTCGAAGGCGTGCACCCAGGCGTTGGTGCGGGTCGCGTTCAGCCCCGGCAGGTACCGCTCCGCGGCCCGGGTCAGCAGGTCGATCACCTCGGCCCGGGGCGCGGTCAGCAACTCGGGCAGCTGGTGCGGGCTGGCGATCAGGCTGACCAGGCCCCGGCCCGGCGGCACCCGGCCGGGGTGCTTGGCGTGGTCCAGCACGATCCCGGCGAGGGTGTCCTCCTCGACCCGGGGGGTGAGCAGCACGTAGAGGGAGTCGCCCCCCGGCGGCGCCAACGGCCGCTCCAGCGGGCAACTCACCTTGAGCATCGGGGTGAAGTCGCAGGCCGCCAGGAAGGACCGCTCCACCTCGGGCGCGTCCGGGCGCAGCCGGGCGGCGACCGGCGCCGGCACCGCGAGGACCACGGCCCGGGCCGTCAACGTCCGCTCGCCGACGGTCAGTCGGGCGACGTCCCCGTCGACGGTCACCTCCCGCACCTGGCTGTCGCAGACCACGTCCAGGCCGGCCGCCAGCCGCCGGGCCACCATGTCCATGCCGTTCCGGTAGGTGCGCCAGGCGCTCACCGGGCCCACCTCGCGCAGCAGGCTGACCGCCGGGCCCGCGCAGGACTCCGCCGGGTCCCAGCCGAAGAACGCGCCGGTTAGCGGCTGGAAGAGGTAGTCGTGCAGCTCCGGGTGGTACTGCCCGGCGAACTCCGCCAGGGTGCGCGCGCCCAGCGGCCCGCGCTCCGGGCGGTCGGCGTCCAGCGCCGCGCCCTGTCTCGCCGTCCAGACCAGGAACCTGGTCAGGTCGAGCCGCGCCCGCGGCGAGAGCCCGGCCCCGGTCAGCTGGGCCCGGGGCGAGCCGACACCCGGGTGCGCCCGGCCGCCCCGCCAGACCCCGACGCCCCGGCCGATCCTGGGCACCTCGGGCGGCCGGACGCCCAGCCGCCGCAGCAACTGCCAGGTGGCGCGGTAGCCCTGGGTGGAGATCTGCTCGGCGCCCTCGTCCACGGTGAAGCCGGCCCGGCGCAGGCTGCGCATCCGCCCGCCGACCCGGTCGGCCGCCTCGAAGACCCGCACCGTGTGCCCGGCGCGCCGCAGCTCGGCCGCCGCGCTCAGCCCGGCGATGCCGGCGCCGACCACCGCCACGTCCAACTCGGCGCCGCGCGCCGCGCTCACGCCAACACCTTCGCGCCCAGCGCCAGGTTGACCAGGATCAGCAGCACGGTGGCGACCCGGTGCGCGGTGAACCCGAGCCGGCGGGCCCGCATGATGTCGCCGGCCACGAACCCGAGGTGGAACTGCCGGGCCCGCAAGCCGGTCACCGGCAGCATCGCCAGCACGAACCACCAGGGCGCCACCCCGCTCGCCGACGCCACCGCGCCGACCAGGAACTCCCCGACGGAGAGCGCCCCGACGAACCGCGCGTTGCCCCGCGGCGAGACCAGCGCGGCCACAGTGCGCCGGCCCACCGCCCGGTCGCCCTCGATGTCGTTGGTGTTGGAGTACACCCCGAACAGCAGCGGGCCGCAGCCGAAGAGCACCCCCTGGACCAGCAGGAAGCCCACGAACTCACCGGCCACCAGGGCGTGCGGGACCAGCACCAGGCCGACGCCCAGGCCACACAGGAAGACCTCCTGGAAGCCGTGGTAGCTGATCTTCAGGCCGTACGAGTACTGGAGCGAGACGACCAGCAGCCCGGCCGTCAACAGCCCCGTCCACAGGGGCAGATGGGGCGCCACGGCGGCGCTCGCCGCCCACAGCCCGGCGCCCGTCACGGCGCAGCCCCAGGCGAACAGGTGCGCCTCACGCAGCGTCAGGGTGCCGGCCACCAGCGGCTTGCGGCGGATGTCGCGCAACGGGTGGTTGGGGCCGTAGTTGGCCGCGTCGCTGCCGTCGTGGTAGCCGGTGATGTCGTCCAGCGCCACCATCGCCATCACCACGAACACCTCGCCGGCCAGGAACAGCGCCAGCGTGCCGGCGGCCCCGGCGGTGAACTGGGCCAGCGGCAGCAGCACCGCGGAGAGGGCCACGGCCAGGCTCGGGTAGTAGTCGTAGACGTCCAGCTTGCCCAGCCGGGCATAGGCGCGCAGTTTGCCCTCCACGGGCCGGACGGCCGGCGGGCCGGCGGTCCCGGGCTCGGGCGCGCTCGGGGGAGCGGGGACGGGGTCGGTCAGGGGACGCGTCATGGGGTGGTGGCCTCCGGACGGCGGGGGGCGAGGGGGGAACGTTCGACGAACTGCCGCACAGCGGCGGCGACCTGCTCGACCTGGGCGTCGGTCAGGCCGGGGTAGAGCGGGAGCGAGACCATCCGGGCGGCGGCCGACTCCGCCCGCGGCCAGCGCGCGCCGCGCGGCGCGTAGGGGGCGAACGCGGCGTGCCGGGGCAGCGGGCGCGGGTAGTAGACGTGCGGCTCGACGCCTTCGGCCCGCAGCGCCTGGACCAGCGCCTCCCGCTCGTCGGCGAGCACCGTGTACACGTAGCCACAGCGGCCGTCCCGGCCGGGCGGCGGCACCAGCAGGCCGCGCCCGGCCAGCGGCGCCAGCAGCTCGCCGTAGCGTTCGACGATCGCCATCCGGCGGGCCAACCGGTCGGCCAGCCCGGGCAGTCGGTGCAGCTGGATCCGGGCCTGCAGCTCGTCGAAGCGGCTGTTGTGGCCGACCACCCGGTGGGTGAACCGCTCGCCCTCGGCCTGGCCGTGGTTGCGGGCCAGCCGCACCCGCCGGCCCAGCTCCGGGTCCGAGGTGACCACGGCCCCGCCTTCGCCCGGCATCCCGAACGTCTTGACCTGCACGAACGAGAACACGCCCGCCTCGCCCCAGAGCCCGGCCGGGGTGCCGCGCAGCACCGCGCCCTGGGCGACCGCCGAGTCCTCCAGCAACCGCAGCCCGTGCCGCCTGGCCAGCGCGACGAACCGCGGCATGTCCGCCATGGTGGAGAAGAGATGGGCCGGCACCAGCGCCCGGGTACGGGGGGTGATCCGGGCCTCGGCGTCGGCCGGGTCCATGGTCAGGGTGACCGGGTCCACGTCGGCGAAGACCGGGACGGCGCCCAGCGCCAGCGGCGCCGAGGCCAGCGGCGCGCAGCCGAGCGCCGGCACCACCACCTCGTCGCCCGCGCGCACGCCCAGCGCGGCCAGCGCCATGGTCAGGCCGCTGGTGCCGCTGCCGCAGGCCACCACGTCGGCCGCGCCCAGGGACTCGGCCAGCCGCTCCTCCAGCGCGCGGGTGTGCGCGCCCAGGATGAAGCGTTGCCCGGGGTCGGTGCCGGTGGCGTGGACCAGCCGCAGTACGGTTTCCCGGTCCTCCTCGAAGAGGCGCGGCGAGAAGAACGGCACGGTGCTCCCGGTCATCGGGCCCCTCCCTCGAACTCCGGGACGCCGGGCGCGGGTTCGGCGACCGGGGCGGTGGCCCCGGGTGACCCGGTCGGAGCCTCGGTGTAGAACTCGGCGATGGCGGCGCAGACCCGGTCCACCTGGGACAGCTCCAGGTCCGGGTAGAGCGGCAGCGCCAGCGCGTGCCGGCTGGCCGCCTCGGCTACGGGGAAGTCGCCCGCCCGGTAGCCCAGTTCGGCGAAGCAGGGCTGCCGGTGCAGCGGCCTCGGGTAGTAGGTCTCGGTGCCGACGCCGCGCGCGGCGAGTGCGGCGACCAGCGCGTCCCGCCGGTCCACCTCGACCAGGTAGACGTAGAAGACGCCCCGGGAGCCGGGGGCCTCGGGGAACGGCTCGGGCAGCCGCCGTACCCCGGGCAGGCCGCGCAGCCGTTCGGTGTAGGCGGCGGCCAGCGTGGCGCGGCGCGCGATGTCCGCCTCCAGCTCCGGCAGTTTGGCGCGCAGCACCGCCGCCTGGAAGTCGTCCATCTTGCTGTTCATCCCGGGCAGCGCCGTCTCGTGGGAGATGCCGGGGAAGTGGGCCAGGGTCCGGCCGAACCGCCCGTGGTGGCGCAGCGCGCCGACGCTGGCGGCGACCGCCGGGTCGTCGGTCAGGACGGCGCCCGCGTCCCCGATCGCGCCCAGCGTCTTGCTGGGGAAGAAGGACAGCACCCCGCCACGTCCGTGCAGGCCGGCGTGGGTGCCGAGTTGGCGCATCCCGATGCCCTCGGCGCTGTCCTCCACCAGGGTCAGCCCGTGCGTCTCGGCCAGCTCGCCCAGCGCGGCCATGTCGGCCTGCTGGTGGAAGAGGTGGGTCGGCATCACGAAGCGGCTCTCCGGCGTGACCGCCTTGGCCAGGGCCGCCGGGTCCATGGCGTAGCTGACCGGGTCGATGTCCACGAACTGCGGCCGGCCGCCGGCCAGTACCACCGAGGAGGCGGTGGCCACGAAGGAGTACGCCGGGACCAGCACGCCGTCCCCCGGCCGCAGCCCGCAGGCGCGCAGCAGCAGCACCAGCGCGTCCGTGCCGCTGTTCACCCCGATGACGAAACCGGCGCCGGTATAGGCGGCCAACTCCCGCTCCAGAGCGGCGACCTGGGCACCGTGTGAGAACTTCCCGTCGGCGAAGACCTCGTGCAGCCGATCGGTTATCCGGGGCCAGAGCCGCTCGAAGGTGGCGGCCTGCGAGAAGAAGGCGACGCCTTCCTCGGCCACCGCGTCTTCTGGTATCACGCGGGGGGAATTCCTCGAAACCAAGGGGTGCCAGCCAGGGAGAGTGAGGCGGAAAGGGGAGGCGCTCCGGGGCGCGCCACGGGGCGCGGCCACCGAATAGGCGCCGCGCGCTGGACTCGCCCAGGGAGGGCACAAACGTATAGCGCTCGTTCGCCCAACGAGCGCCCCCAGCAAGGCGATTCACCCTTTAAGGTAGCGGCCGTTCGAATTGCTTGACACTTCGCCCGGGCGGCTGTGAAAGTCACCCGGGCGTGTCCGAGTGACGCGTGGTGCGCGGCGAGTTGACGCCGGTCTCCTGGATTCCGCACGGTATTCCGGCGATAACCGCGCGGCGCTCGTCCGCCGTTCGCCCGGGCAACTCCCGAGCGCCGTCAGCCTCCCGTTCAGTGTTTCCAGCCGTCCCGTTGTCCGTCTTCTTCCCCCGTCTCCTCCGCCTCTGTCGGACCATCCCTTCTGGAGAGAACTTGCGCCCCTTTATCGTCGGCCTCGGCCGGTCGGGCGCCGGCCTGCACGCGGCCGTGCTGCTGCGGGCCGAGGCCGCCGGCCAGGACTGGTTCACCGGGCCGCCACTGGCCATGGACCCGCGCCCCGAGGCCGGCGCCGGACTGACCGGGGTGGTCCGGGTCGAGTCCCCGGCGCACGCGGCCCGGCTCTTCGACCCGGCGGACACCGTGGTCCACCTGTGCACCCCTCCGCCCGAACGGGCCGCCCAGCTCGTCGAGTTGGCGCGACTCGGCTTCACCCGGGTGCTGGTGGAGAAGCCGCTGGCCACCGACCGGGAGCAACTGGCCCTGCTGGACGCCCTGCAACGCCGCCACCGGCTGCACATCGAGGTGGTCGCCCACTGGCTGAGCGCCCGACTCACCCGCCAGCTAGCCAAGTTGACGGCTGATCAGGACTACGGGCCGCTGCGCGCCATCGCCTTTCGGCAGGACAAGCCACGGCTGCTGCGCGGCCAACACGACGACGGCCACCCCAGCGCCTTCGACGTCGAACTGCCGCACGGTCTCGGCGTGGTGCTGGAGCTGGCCGGGCCGGCCACCGTGACCGCGGCCAGCTGCCGGGAACTGCGCACCGAGACCGCCTGGCACCCCCTGCTGGGCGGCGCCGAGCTGGACCTCCGGCACGCCGGCGGCGTCACCAGCCGGCTGACCTCCGACCTGACCGCCCCCGTGCAGCGCCGCAGCGTCCAACTGCGGTTCGCCGACGGCGAGGTCACCGGCCACTACCCGATCAGCGAACGCGATGACCACGCCCGGCTCACCCGTCCCGACCGGCCACCGGCGATCTTCCGGGACGACGCGCTGCCCGCGTTCCTGCGTGACACCTACCGCCGGTTCGCCACCGGCGAGCGGGTCACCTACCCCGTCCACCGCGAGGTGGTCCGCCTGCTGTGCGCCGCCAAGGAGCACGCCGCCATCGCCCCCGTTCCGGCCCTGGAGGCCCGCCATGACACCTGAGCCGTCCGAAGGCGCCACCCCCTGGGGCGCCCCGCTGGCCGGCATCGGCGACGAGGCCGCGCCCGACGCCCGGGGCCAGTGCGCCGCGCTGCGCCAACTCGGCTGGCACGCGATCGAGTTGCGCTCGGTGGACGGGGTCGGCCTGGCCGAGCTGCCGCCCCGGGACTTCGCCGACCTGGCCGCCCGGCTGCACACGGCCGGCCTGGAGGTGGTCTGCCTGGACTCCACCCTCGGCAACTGGGCCAGCCACGCCACCGACCCGCTCTCCGCCGACCTCGCCACCCTGGAGACCCTGGCCCAGCAGGCCGCCGTGCTGCGCTGCCGCCGGGTGCGGGTGATGAGCTACCCGGGCGGCGGGCTGCCCGCCGACCGCTGGCGGGCGCTGGTCCTCGAACGGCTCGGCCGGCTCGCCCGGCGCGCCGAACAGCTGGGCCTGACCCTGCTGATCGAGAACTGCTCGGGCTGGGCCGGCACCAGCGCCGCCCGGTTGAACTGGCTGCTGGACGAGATCGACAGCCCCGCGCTGGCCGTGCTCTTCGACACCGGGAACGGCGTGCCGCACGGCTACGACGGGCTCGCCATGCTGGAACGGCTGCTGCCCCGGGTCGGGCACGTCCACGTGAAGGACGCGGCGCACGACGGCGCGGGCGGCGTGCGGTACACCCTGCCCGGCCAGGGCGAGGCCCAACTCCCGGCGATGCTGGATCTGTTGTGGGCGGGTGGCTACCGCGGCCCGCTCTCCATCGAGCCGCACCTGAGTCTTCAGCCGCACACCGGCGGGCGGCACGCGGGCGGGCCGGCGCCGTTCGTCGCCGCCGGCCGGGCGCTCGCCACGCTGCTCGCCGACCGCCCCCGGCCGGCCGTGCCGGACCTCCGGTGACCGCCCCCGGCGGCTCCCCGCCCACCCGCCCCACCGTGCCCGGCACCGCTGTCGCGTCGGCCGCCTCCGCTGGACCGCCGGCCGACGTGGCGGCGGTCGTCGTCCCTGGCGATCCGCCGGTCGCCGGCCAGCCGGCCGGTGGGCCGAACGTGTCCGTGTCCACCGCCGGCGCCGTGCCCGCCGGCTCGCCGCCGGTCGCCCTCGCCGACCTGTCGGTCACGGCTACGGGCCGCCCGGCCGTGCCCGCCGGCCTGCCCAACGAGGCCGTGCCCGTCCCCGGCGCCGTGCCCGCCGGCCGCCCGGCCTCCGCCCGGCCAGCCGGCTCGCCGCCGGTCGCGCCCGCCGACCCGCCGGCCGACCCGCCGGCCGCGCCCGCTGGCGGGCCGGAGGGCGGTGGGCCGGCGGCCCATGCCGCCCCCGCCC